>CAYFQN010000029.1:0-8076 GCA_964345285.1 uncultured Rhodothermales bacterium | reverse complement strand
GTTGGATACTGTCGACCGCAAGGTAAGCGATGCGCGCCGTAAAGGGAAGCGTGACGGCGCCAGCCGGACGAATCGCTCATGGCTCGCCGGTCGGTGCTGAGTCGGTGCCCGCACAACCCAGCGCGCACCCATCGAGCAGCCGCGCCAAAAAGTCGGCATCGTTCCACGTCAGGTCAGCCCGTCCGAGCCGCACGACGACCATTTGCCGGGATGGCAGCACGTATAGCCGCTGGTTGTATCGCCCAGCGGCCATGTACAAACTGGCCGGCGCCCCGTCGTAGATGAACCGCTCGCCGGCCCGCGGCAGCATCAGTGACTCGGGCAACTGGTCGAAGAGCGCCGTGCCGACTGAGTCCATCGGGGCGTTGCGCCACACGCCCATCCCGTATGCCGGCTGCACCGCGGAGGGCTGCGTCAGCGGACGGATATCCTCAATAAGCGACTCCCCCTCCCAGCGGCCATTCTGCAAGAGGAGTTGTCCGATGCGCCCGAGGTGGCGCGGGGTCATGTTGGCCCCGTCGAACCAGCGCGGCGTAAGCGCGGCCCCACGTGCTGCATGTGCATCGGCCGACGCGCTCACGGCCACCCACAGCCCGCCCGGAAGGCCCATGCCCTTGAGCACGCGACCGACCCGCAGCCCGCCGCTCGTCGTACGACGCAGGATTTCGCCAAGCACCTGCACGGGCGCCGGCCCATACCGGAAGCCGTCTCCCGGCGCGTGCGCCATCGGCGCGGCGAGGGCGGCGTCCACCGTCAGATCGCCGGAGCGGGAGCCGGCGTCCAGCCCGCTTGTCATCTGCAGCAGCTGCCGGATGGTGATGTTGGCCTTCAGCGCATCTCCCTGCCAGTCCGTGATCGTCGCAGCGGCCCGATCATCTAGCGCAAGAGCGCCGTCGCCTACAGCATCCAGCACGGCGAGGCTCGTCAGGAGCGTGCTCGCCTCGGCCAGGATGTGCGGATCGTCGGGGTCGTCCCCGTTCGGGTAGTCTTCCAGCACGAGCTTGCCATCGATCCAGACGAGGAGCGCATCGCCGGATTTGTCGGCGGAGTACGCCTTCGCAAGCTGCAATCGGTCCGGACGGGTGTCGTGTAGGGATTGAGATCCCACACAGCCTGCGAACAGCAGTCCGAGGAGGGCGGTCAAAAGCGCAATCGCACGAGCGGCAGGGTGTATCATAGACAGTGGCTCTAGGGATTCACGATGAGAGGGATGCGACGCCTCACTCGCTCCGCAGCGCGTTCACCGGATCGGCCGTAGCGGCACGGATCGTCTGCGTGCTCACGGTGAGGAGCGCGGCGACAAGGGCAAGGCTTCCCGCCATCAGAAAGACGCCCATGCCCAGTTCAATCCGATAAGCAAAGTCGGCCAGCCAGCGCTGGAGGGCCAGGTACGCGAGCGGCACAGCCAGCACGAGCGCGATACCGATGAGCTTTAGCACGTCGGTGGTGAGCAGCACGACGATCTGGCTCACGGTTGCGCCCAGCGCCTTGCGCACGCCAATCTCGCGGGTGCGCTGCCTGGTGGTGTGCGCGGCCACGCCCAGCAGGCCCAGGCAGGCGATCAGCACGGTAAGCCCGGCAAGCAGGCCCACGAGCTGCCCCAATCGGCGATCCGTCTGATACATCTGCGCCCGCTGATCCCGCACAGAGGCTATCTCCAGCGGCCGATCGGGCACGACAGCCTCCCATCCGTCGCTGAGTGCAGCCTGTACCTGATCGGCTCGCTCCGGGGGCACGCGCACTAGCACCCGCCGCCACGCGAAGGGCCGGGAACGGATGAAGAGTGGATCGACGGTGCTGTAGAGCGCGCTGTAGTGGAAGTCATTCACCACGCCGATAATGCGCCATTCCGTGTCGCCCTCGCGTACTGTTCGCCCTACCGCCTCGCTTGGCGACGGCCACCCCAGCGCCTGCGCGGCGGCCGCGTTGATCAGCCCGGTGCCCTGCGCGTCGCCCGCGCTCCGGGAGCGAAACCCGCGTCCGGCGAGGACCTGCACGCCCGTGGCCTCCGTGAAGCCCGGCGTCACGTCCATCAACCGGACCGCCTGCCCCTCTTCCTCAGCCGTACGCCGGATGGTGCGCGTCGGGAGATCGCCGACCCACTGCGACACGGCGGCCACCGCCTCCACGCCGGCCGCGCCCTGCCAGATCTGGCACAGCCGCCCAGCTTCCGCCGGACCGCCCAGCGTAGCGATCATCAGGCGATCCGCGTCGTAGCCCAGATCCTTCGCGCTGATATACGCAAACTGTTGATATACGACCATCGTGGCTGCGATGAGCCCGATGGTCACGACGAACTGGGCGACCGTCAGCCCCCGCCGAAGCCGTGTCCTCCCCGCCCCTGTGGACCCCTTAGACTGCAGGACAGCAGCTGGCCGGACCCCTGATAGCACGAAGGCCGGATAGCTCCCTGCCGCAATGCCAACGATCACGGCAATGCCTACGATTCCGAGCCCCACCTCCGGCCGCGTAAGGACTGCCCCTGAGAAGGCTTGCCCCGTTAAGGCGTTGAGCAGCGGCAAGCCGAGCCACGCCAGCCCCACCGCGCCCACCGTGGCGACGCCCGTGATCAGCAGCGACTCGGTGAGGAACTGCCCCACGAGCGACCCGCGGCCTGCGCCCATGGTCTTGCGCACGCCCACTTCCTGCGCGCGCTCTGTGGCCCGCGCCGTGGCCAGGGTAACGAAGTTGATGCCTGCCACAACGAGCACGAGTACGGCAATCGCCGCCAGCACGACGACCAGCAGGCCGCTACCCTGCCCGCCTAGGTCGAAGATCAGGTCCGAGTAGAGATGAATGTCCGTCAAGGGTTGCAGGGCGAAGGTGATGGCGCCCATCCGCTCTGTACCGAGGTTCTGCTCCACGAGGGCGTCGAACTGCGCCTCCAGCGAGGCCGGGTCGGTCCCGTCCGCCAACTGCACGTACGTGTAGAACATGTTGCTGCCCCAGCTGAAGAACTGCGGCTGTTCTTCCTGGATCGTCGCTACCGACGCCACCACATCGAACTGGATATGTGAGGTCTCGGGCACATCGGCCACCACGCCGCGCACCGTGTATGTGCCGGGCACGCCGCGGCCCCGCAGCTCAATGGACCGCCCTACCGGATCGGACGGGCCGAAGTACCGGTCGGCTGCCGACTCAGTGAGCACGACGGAGAACGGGGAGGCGAGCGCGTGAGATGGCGAGGCGCCGCGCTGCACCGGAAACGAGAAGACCTCCAGGAAGCTGGAGTCGGCTGTAACTACCGCCTGATTGCGGAACGCATCACCGCCCTCTTCTACGGTCATCGACTGGCGCACGAGGCGCACCGCGCCCTCCACCGATGGAAACGCGGCCTCCATGGCGGGCCCAAGAGGCGGCGGCGTCACGGCCAGTTCCTGCACCGCCCCAAACCGGCGCGTCTGCGTAACGCGGTGGATGTCGTCGGCGGCGGCGTGGAAGCGGTCGTAGCTCCATTCGTGGACAACGTACCGCCCGATGAGGAAGCATGTGGCCAGTCCAACGGCTAATCCCAAGATGTGGATGAGCGTGTACCCCCACCGCTTCCGAAGCGTGCGCAGGGCGATCGAAAACTGACGAGACCACATAGCGGAGCGCTAAACCGATGAGCAGGAACATCCCTATTATACTACTAAAATAGTACTATTGAAAGGGTAGCTCGCCGAGTGCTGTCGCCGGCTCCTGTTTGGCCGTCAGTTTTATGCTATCGGAATGTCACGTCGTCCACCGTCGCGCGGAAGAACTCGCCCTCTGTCGCAAACCGGTCGGTGCCCGGATACCAGCCGATGCGGAGCTGCGTCGGGATGGTGATGCCATCGACGGTTCGCTCCGCCTCCATCACTCCTCCAAACGCTTCCTCACGGAATGGGCCATCGTCTGGGTCGCCCCAGCGCGGTAGCGTCACCGCTTCCAACCGTCCATCGTCATCGACAGTGACCGTGAGGTCGACCGACTCGCCTTGCACAGTAAAGGCGGCCTGAGCGCGATGGGCATCCACGGCCGTCCATGCCACGTCGTCCTGGGCCAGCACGGTTGGCAGCCAAACGGCTTCAGCCGCCATCCGGCCGGCGGTGGACCGTGCGGTGTCGGGCCCTTCGGCCGTCATCACGGGAATGAGGCCCAGCAGCTTCCACCGCTGCGCTCCCACGCCGTCGACGAGCCGATCTGATCCGTGTACGGGCAGCCCCATCATGCGAACGGTAGCACGCCAGATCATCCCGCGATCCCACCGGATGACCTCTTCCGCCTCGAACGACCGCCACGCGCCCAGCTTGATCTCGCCGTGCATCGACAGGCGGACAGCCTGTGCGAGCGGCGCCCCCGGCTGGAGCGCGTGGGTCAGGTATCGCCGCGCCGGACCGGGCAGGCCTTTCAGCCAATCCGGGTCGAACGGGCCGCGGGGTGCCGGAGCGCTGTTCCAGAAGACATCGAGGTCGGTCGTGTCGGGCATAGCCGGCTCGGGATGGGTTCCACAACGTGCAGGCGGTGTAGCGGGACGGGCTCACGCGGGCGGCCACCGAACGCATTCGCCGAAGGGCTCTAGCAGCCGCTGGTATGCGGCAGCCACTACCGGGGGGATGTCGACCGCCGCGATGTACCCCGCTCCACGCGGACCGTATCCATGCTCGTCGTTGCGGAGTCGCGGGATTTCGCCCATCACCAGTTCAATGAAGCGCTCGATGGGCCACCGACCCGCCGTGGGCCCGTCGATCACCAGCTGATCATCCACCACCGTCACTGAGGGAACGAAAGGCGGAGCGTTGATGAAGCGCGTGTCGTCATCGACGCCCCACACCCGGCGAAACGAGGCCGCCGTCCGCCGCTGCATGGTAGGGTCTTGGATCAGCACGATATCGCGGGGGGACGCACCGACGTCCTGGAGCAGCCGATGCGCTTCCTCAGCATTGGCGCCGCAGTTGGTAGAGGTGGTCTCCAACACGAAGGCGTCGGCGTTGAGGCCGTACCACCGAACGAGCACTTCGTTCATGATCACGGCTTCGGGCACTTCGTCCAGCGGGAAGCCCTCATAGCGTGGATCGGCGCAGACAGCGGTGCGGAGGTGCGCCGTCGAGTGCCCCACGCCGCCCACTAGCATCACTATCTCGGCCATGTCGCGCTCGATGGCCGCCGCCGTGGTGTCGATGGTATCTAGCACCGCGTTGCCCAGCAGGATCAAGCAATCCGCCTTCGGGCGGCCCGTGTGCGCCTCCAGCGGGGCCGGCGTCAGCGATGGCACAGGGGGCGCGGCGAGAAACGCGGCCACCGTGCTCAAGTCGTCGGCGTGTTGGTGCAGATTGGGCATCAGCGTTCCTCGCCGGCAGCGGGTGTATCGGCCTCCATCGCGGCGCGGGCCGTACTCCACCAGTCCGCACGCATGGCGGCTTCGTCGACGGATGTGTACACATGGATGGTGCGCTGGGCGTTTTCCGGTGGCGTGGCGAACCGGCCCTGGGTAGCTAATTCTGGACGAAGCAGCGCCTGGATGAGTGCGACGTCCCACATGATCCACGTTTCGCTGTTGGGGCTGTGCGAAAGCCAGCGCGCCGCGAGGTAGTCCCAGACGCCGCCCTGGCCGGCCAGCCGCTCCATCACGGCGTCCCGGCGGAACGTGAAATCAAACAGGATGTTGATCGGCATCACGTGCAGCTCCAGCCCCTCCGTGTTGAAGAGGATGTTGGCCGCGTTCAGGTCGTTGCGCACGTTAAACTCGTTCTTATCCCACACCTGCCGGTCGGCGAAGAAACGGCCGCCGAGGACGTAGCACGCCACCTTGGGCACGATGTCGGGCGCGAGTTGGATGGCCGA
This sequence comes from uncultured Rhodothermales bacterium, assembly GCA_964345285.1. GTDB lineage: Bacteria > Bacteroidota > Rhodothermia > Rhodothermales > Salinibacteraceae > JAAAPH01. The sequence continues at coordinate 2,271 of CAYFQN010000029.1, read as the reverse complement.
GGCGAGGTTCGTCGCGGCGCCCAGGCTAGCGATGGTCAGGGTCTCGCCGTCTGGCGTATTACGGGCCTCGCGGATCATCAGCTGGGCGGCGGGCGAGTCGCGCGGCTCGGTGCCGCCCCACGGCTTGCCCACGATCATCTCGGCGCCGAGGGGATGTGGGACATCGAGCCGGTCCATGAGCCGCAGAATATCGCGGTTCAGCTGCTGGCTTTGCTGCACCGTGTTCTCCGGCGCCAGTCGATGATGCCACTGCGCCGATGACAGACCGACGATGTCGGCCTCGTCGGCCAGCAGCGCCCGCGCAATGGCGTACAGGTCGTCGATTTCATTCGCGGTATCGGCGTCAATGAGCAGGCGCGAGGGAGCCCGAGGCGTGCGCCATGCAGACGGGGCCGGGACAGGCACCTGGGCAAGCGGCGCCAATCCGGCGAGAGACAGGGTGTGCAGAAAGCGTCGTCGATTCATCGAACACCGTAACGCAGTGAGTGGGCTGGCAGCCGACCGGTCCGCACGGTATGGCTGTGGAACGATGGTCGCTGCACCGATTTGCATGTCCCTCCAACGCGCCACGTATTCCGCGCGTTCGCCTTTCGTTTTAGCCGTTATATCTCCCATGACTCGACTGTATCCCTACCTCTTCGCTGTGGCCCTCCTCGCCATGGCGCTCACCGCCTACAACAGCAATGGCGATAATGCCGATACACCGCCCCTCCTACGCACCGTGGCTGAGGCCGACTTTACCACCACGAGTAGCGGACTGCAATACTACGATTTCGCGGAGGGCAACGGCGATACCGCTGTGGCGGCCGATACGACAACCGTGACCGTCCACTACAATGGCTGGCTCGCCTCGGACAGCACGTTGTTCGACAGCTCGTACGAGCGCGGACAGCCCTTTTCGTTCCGACTGGGCGCTGGCGAAGTGATCCAGGGCTGGGATCAGGGCGTCGACAGCATGCAGGTGGGCGGGGAGCGCCAGCTCGTGATTCCGCCCGCGTTGGGCTACGGGGCGCGCGGCGCGGGCGGCCGCATTCCGCCGAACGCCACGCTCATCTTCGAGGTCGAGTTGTTGTCAGTGAGCAACGGCTCGTAGTGTGCTACCCGGAGCGCTCGGCGCCCGGTGCAGGGACGTCTTTTCGTTGCGGAGAACACGCGTCCTGCGCGTCGGGCGGCGGGGCAGCGGATCGCTACGCCCCGCTGGTCAGTAGGATCTACTTGCCGAGGCCCCGTCGCCCAGCGTGCCCGATGACCCGGTCTGCTGCTGAGTGTGCTGGGGCGCCTGCCGGTTCCACCGCGATACGTTCCAATGGACTGACGCCTCTTCCCATGCCCGAAAGCGACCGCCCACGCCTACCCAAGAAGGTATATAAGAAAGAACTGTCTCGCCTGCGGATCGAGCTTAGGCAAATGCAGCGATGGATTGTCGACCAAGGGCTGCGGGTCGTGGTGCTGTTCGAGGGGCGCGATGCAGCGGGCAAGGGCGGCACCATCAAGCGCATCGTGAAATCCCTGAACCCGCGCTCCTGCCGCGTCGTAGCGCTCGACAAGCCGACCGAGCGGGAGCAGACGCAGTGGTACTTTCAGCGCTACGTGACCCATCTGCCCGCAGCCGGTGAAATGGTGCTGTTCGACCGCAGCTGGTACAACCGCGCCGGCGTGGAGCGCGTCATGGGCTTCTGCACGGACGAGCAGTACCGCGAATTCCTGCGCTCCTGCCCCCTGTTCGAGCGGCTGCTCGTCTACTCGGGCATCATCCTCATCAAGTACTGGTTCTCGGTGAGCGCGCGGGAGCAGAAGCGGCGCTTCCAGGCGCGCATCGATGACCCGACCAAGCGCTGGAAGCTGAGCGCCATCGACCTGGAGGCACGCAGCCGGTGGGAAGAGTATTCGCAGGCAAAGGACCAGATGTTCACCTACACAGACATCGAGCAGGCCCCGTGGTACGTCGTGAAGTCGGACGACAAGCGGCGGGCACGCCTCAACTGCATCCACCACCTGCTCCACCAGATCGACTACGAGGAGCTGCCCGTCGACATGCCCGAGTTGCCGCCCAAGCAGGACAACACTGGCTACGAGCGCCCGCCCGAGTCGATGCAGCGCTTCGTCCCGGACATCACCGAGGAGCTGACAGAAGAGTAATACCCCAGTGTTGTGTTACGCTAACGGGACGATGAGCAGGCGCTGCCCGCCCGCAAGCCGTCGCTGGAAGCCTCCACTGCGGGTACGAATGTGGAGTCGGTGCCCGCTGTTGAACGTCGGTTCGACGTGCAC
>CAYFQN010000028.1:17686-20290 GCA_964345285.1 uncultured Rhodothermales bacterium | reverse complement strand
TTGGAGGTTGTGGACCGGAGAAAGAAAGAACGTTCCAACCTTCAAACGTTCCACTCTTCATCCCCGATCGCTCACATGCTCTGCGGCGCGGAGATACCGAGAATGGAGAGGCCGTTCCGCAGCACAATGCGCGTGGCTTGCGCCAGCCGCATGCGGGCCGTGGCCAGCGCCTGCTCCTCGCCGATGATGCGGCAGTGCCCGTAGAATTGGGTGAACGCCTCGGCCACCTCGCGCAGGTAGTTGATCAGCCGGTGCGGGCGGCGGGCCTCCGCGGCGTTTTGGATGCGGCTCGGGAAGCGGAGCAGCGTCTTCATGAGCGCCGTCTCGGCCTCATGCGTGAGCAACGACAGGTCCGCCTCGTCATCGAACGAGAAGCCCGTTTCCTCGGCCTTGTCCACGATCGAGCAGATGCGGGCATGGGCGTACTGTAGGTAGAACACGGGATTCGTGTCGCTGGCCTCTTTGGCCAGGTCGAGGTCGAAGTCGAGGTGCGTGTTGGGCGAGCGCATCAGAAAGAAGAAACGCGTCACATCGGCGCCTACCTCGTCGATGAGTTCGTCGAGCGTAACGTACGAGGCGCGGCGCGTGCTCATCTTGACGGGCTCGCCGCCGCGTACGAGCGTCACGAACTGGTAGATGACGACCTCCACCTTGTCGGGGTCGTAGCCCAGCACCTCAACGCCGCTCAGCACGTCGGGGTACGTAGCGATGTGATCGGCGCCGAAGATGTCGACCATCAGGTCGAAGCCGCGCTCGAACTTATTGGCGTGGTACGCCGTGTCGGGCAGGCGGTACGTCGGCTCGCCGGAGCTTTTGACGAGCACGGTGTCCTGCTCCTTCCCGAACGCGGTCGTTTTGAACCAGACGGCGTCGTCTTTCTCGTAGACATAGCCGGCGTCACGGAGACGATCCAGCACGGTCCACACGGACTCGTCGTCGTACAGGTCGCGCTCGTTGAAGAAGGCGTCCATCGAAATGTTGAGCCGATCGAGCGTGGTCTCGATCTGCTCGAACATGACGTCCTCGGCGGCCTCTTTGAACGGCTCGACGTCCGCGTCCATCAGCGCATCGCCGTGCTCGTCGACGAGCGTCTGCGCGATGTCGATGATGTAGTCGCCGAGGTAGCCGTCGTCGGGAAACGACGCGGGGACCTCTACGGTCGTGCCATCGTCGAGCGTGAGTGTCTTGGCGGGGGTGTCGGGGTCGACAAGCGCCCGGTAGCGCGCCCGCACCGACGCGCCGAGCACGCGCATCTGGCGGCCCGCGTCGTTGAAGTAGTACTCGCGCGTGACGGTGTAGCCCGCCCAGTCGAGCAGGTTGGCGATGGTGTCGCCCAGGACGGCGTTGCGGCCGTGGCCCACGGTGAGCGGCCCGGTCGGGTTGGCGCTCACGTACTCGACGAGCGCCGTCTCGCCCGCGTGCTCGTCGGAGCGTCCGAAGTCGGCGCCAGCGGCCAGCACCTCGGCGAGGCCGCCGACGAGGTAGGTGTCGGCGAAGCGGAAGTTGATGAACCCCGGCCCGGCGACCTCGATGGCTTCGATGCGCGCCGGATCGACCTGTTCGCGCAGTCGCGCGGCCAGGTCGTCGGCGATGGCGCGCGGGTTGTTCTTGAGTGCACCGGCCAGGCGCATCGCCGTGTTGGTGGCGAGGTCGCCATGCTCGGGCTGGGCCGGCTTTTCTAGCTCGGGCTCGAAATCGTCGGGCACGCCGTCCATCGCATCCAGCACGGCGCGCAGTTGGGCGTCGAGATAATCGCGCATGGGGTAATCCGCAATCAGCAGTCAGTGGTCGCTGTGTACCATACGGCGGAGCGCCGAGGGCTGAAAGCGACCGGCGGCAAGATCACAGAAAATCCCCATCAGCGGCGGGGTGATCGCCCGCTGCTCGCTGCTAGTTCAACCGGAACCGGACGGGCAGCGACATCTGCACCTTGACGGGCCGCCCGCGCTGCCGGCCCGGCTTGAATCGGACCGAGCGGATGGCGTCCAGCGCCGCTTCGTTGAGCAGCCGGTGCACGCCGCGCGTCACCTGCGCGTCCTGCACCATCCCGTTCTCATCTACGATGAACTGGACGAAGACGGTGCCCTCGATCCCGGCCTTCTTGGCAAACTCGGGATACTCGACGGCCTGCTGCAACGCCGCCAGCCCGCCGATGAGCTCCGGCCGTTCTTCGACGACGATAAAGATCTCGGGCTCGTCGGCCTCCTCCTCAGCCTCCGGCGTGGGCGGGGGAGCCGGCACATCCAGGGCCTCCTCCAAATCGAGCGACGCGTCAAGGTCGATGGGCTCATCCTCAATGATGGCATCATTCGGCACCTCGACGGGCACCGGCGGACGAGGGGGTGGCGGCGGACGCAGCTCTTGCTTCGTCTGCGTGACGTCTTCCATCTGGACGACCTCCTGCTCCTCCATCACCACCTCGAAGGTGGTATCCCGCCGGATGTCGATGCGGAAGGCCAGGATGAGAAGCAATAGAGCCAGCACGAGGCCGGTCTCAATATAGATATATAGATCGGATAGCTCCGTTGCAGATCGGCGTCCTCTTCTTTGCGAATGCCCATGACACGATCCCCCGTTCGTGATCTGGACCCACGTGATCTGGAC
>CAYFQN010000028.1:0-17586 GCA_964345285.1 uncultured Rhodothermales bacterium | reverse complement strand
GCGAATGCCCATGACACGATCCCCCGTTCGTGATCTGGACCCACGTGATCTGGACACATCTTTAAGATGTACAGAGGATACGCCCGGATCAGCCCACAGGACCCCATCCGAGCCCGCGGATCGGCGGTTTAGTACCCGTAGATCGAGAGGTCATCGCGCCGCATATGGACGGCGAGCACGATGGCCAGCATGGCGGTGTTCGCCAGGAGCGCCGAGCCGCCGTACGAGAGGAACGGCAACGGAATGCCGATGACCGGCAGGATGCCTGTCGCCATGCCGATGTTGATGAAGATGTGGATGAGGTAGACGCCTACAGCCCCCGCGGCCACGATACCGCCGAAGGGATGCTTGACGTGCCCGCCCAGCTGGATGAGCCGGATCAGCAAAAACGCGAAAAGGAGGAGCACCACCATCGTGCCGATAAAGCCAAACTCCTCCCCAATCACGCTGAACACGAAGTCGGTCGACTGCTCAGGGACGTACGAGCCTTGCGTCTGGGTGCCTTCCATGAATCCCTTTCCCCATAGCCCCCCCGACCCGATGGCCGCTTTCGACTGGACGAGGTGAAACCCCACGCCCTGCCGGTACTGCTCCGCTTCGGGATTGGTAAACGACAGCAGCCGGTCGACCTGGTACGGCTGCAGCAGGTTCGTGAGCACGAACGTTACGGCCGCGGCCACCCCGCCCGTAAAGAGCGCGCCAAAGGCCACCATGTACCGCTCGTGCGTGGCCCACCACATGCCCAGTGTGAACAGGATGGCGAACGCGATGGCGGCCGGCATGTACACGAGCGCCAGGTAGCCGGCAACAGCGGGCGAGATCATGAGCAACACGACAGAGCTCGGCATGCCGCTCCAGAACAGCATGATGGGCACCATGCCGAAGAAAACGAGCGCCGTACCCATATCGTTCTGCATGATGATGAGCACCGCCGGTAGTACGATTAAGCCCACCGCGCGCAGTGCGTACCGGACGTTCCCCGTTGTGCCCACCCGATGCGAGGACAGCAACTGTGCCACCGCCAGCACGGTGCCCACCTTCGCCAGTTCAGACACCTGCAGCCGGAGCGGCCCAAACACGAGCCATGACCGCGCCCCGTTCACCTCGCGCCCAACGAGCAGCGCCGCAATCAGCAGCACGATCGTGAGCGCGTAGATCGGGAAGGCCGCGTGCCGAAAAAAGCGCACGGGTAAGGCCAAGGCAATACCAATCCCCGTCACGCAGATCCCCACCCACATAAGCTGCCGGGTGAAGTTGTGCTGCACGCTCTCCGCCAGGTTCTCCGCGGCCGGCCCATGCGTTGTGCTGTAGATAGCGACGAGCCCCACCCCCACCAGCAGCGCCCACCCAAGGAGCGTCAAGTAATCAAGATTGCGGTACCAGGTGCGCATGGCGAGGACGTCAGTCAGTAGCAAACCAGCCGAGCAATGCTACTCGGACGATTCTGAGGATGGGGACTCTGAGGATGGGGACTCTGAGGATGAGCCCGACGGTGTGGATTCTGATGTGGTGGATTCTGATGTGGTGGATTCAAGCGGGGCAGACTCAAGCGGCACGAGACCCGAAGTACCTGCCTCGGAGGAAGCAGACTCCGCCGTTTGTGCAGACTCGGAGGGCTCAGCAACCTCAGCAATGTCATCGTCGGGCGTGGGCGCAGGGGGCGTCGTGGACTCTGGCTGGGAAGCGTCTTCGCCCTCCAGCGGGTCGCTGCGCACCTCCTCCACCAGCTTCTTCATCCAGAAGTTGCGCGTCCAGTTGTCGGTGATGCCGCCCGTCAGATACTGCTCAGCCATGAGGCTGGCAATAGGGGCCGCGGCGCTCGCTCCGTAGCCCGCGTTTTCTACGACGACGGCAATCGCAATCTCGGGGTCGTCATACGGGGCGAACATGATGAACAGCGAGTGGTCCTTGCCGTGGGGATTTTGGGCTGTGCCTGTCTTTCCGGCGCTTGGAATATCGGGAATCTGCACCCATTGCCCCGTGCCGTTTTCCATCACCCGGCGCATGCCTTCACGCACCGTCTCGAAGTGCCGCTTCTCAACGGGAATCTCTTCGGCCGGAGGGAGGTCGGGCTGGATGGTTTGCCCCGTTTCGGGGTGCCGGATGGCCTTGACTAGATGCAGCGGATGCAGCGTGCCCTTGTTGCCCAATGCCGCCGTGTAGCGCGCCAGTTGGACAGGCGTCGCGACCATGTCGCCCTGCCCGATGCTAAGGTTAATGGTATAACCGGCCGTCCACCGCCCCGTCCCGTACACGCGGTTGAAGTAGGACGAGTCGGGAATGAGACCCGGCCGCTGGTCGCCAATGTCGAGTGGCACGCGCTGGCCGAAGCCAAATTTACGCGCCCAATCGTGCCACGTGTTCACGTCCATTTCCATCATGAGGTGGTAGTAGAACGTGTTGCACGAGACCTCCAGCGCCTTCTTGACGTCGATCTCCCCGAAGTCTTCGTTGTTGTGGTTGCGGAAGGTGCGGCGCCCGAAGCGGTATCCGGCCGGGCAATCGACCTTCGTGTTGGGCCCGATAAGGCCCTCCTGCAACGCGATGAGCGACATGAACGGCTTCCAGGTGGAGCCCGGCGGCTTCCCGCTCATGGCTGCCCGGTTGAACAGCGGCTTCGACGGATGCGTGCGCAGGCTGTCCCACGCCTCTTCTTGGACAGCGTCAGCGAATAGGTCGGGGGGGTAGTCCGGCTGGCTGACGAACGAAATGATCTCGCCGTTCGACGGGTCGACCGCCACCGCGGCGCCGCGCTTGCCAACGAACAGCGATTCAGCCAGCGCCTGCACCTCGTGGTCGATGCTGAGGTGGAGGTCGTACCCGCTTTCGGGCGGGCGATCTTCCGCTCCGTCGCGGTACGGCTTCACCTCCAGGCCGCGCACGTTGACCAGCTTGAACTCACTCCCCGGCGTGCCGCGCAAGATGGACTCGTACGCCTTCTCGATACCCGACTTCCCCACGCGGTCGCCCTGCCGGTAACTCTCGGCGCGCAGATCATCGAGCTCCTGCGCGTCAATCTCGCGGATGTATCCCAGCGCATGCGCGGCGCGCGTGCTGGTGTGGTAGCGGCGCTTTTGTTCGATTTCGTATGAGACCCCCGGCAACATATACCGGTACTCCTGTACGCGGCTAAACGTATCGAACGACAACTCGCGGAAGGAGCGACTCGGCCGGAAGGCGCTCCACTCGCGCGCCTCTTTCAGCTTGCGGAGCACCGTAGTGTCGGCCACGCCGATCAACTCAGCCAGCAGATCGACCTTTGACGGGTCAAAATAGCGCGGGGTGAGCATGATAGTGTAGCTCGGCTCGTTATCCACCAGCAGCTCGCCGCTCCGGTCATAGATCGCCCCGCGGGCGGGTTGCACCCACCGCTGCCGCACGGCGTTGTCGCGCGACTCCCCCCAGTACGCATCCCCTCGAATGAGTTGCAGCTGCACCAGCCGCCCGCCTAGAATGCCGAGCACGGCGACGACGACAGCCACAAAGATGCGAATCCGGAGCTTATGATCTTCCATGAGGGTGGATGAGGTGACGGGTCAGTAACACATCGCACACAGCCGTAGTCACTGACACAACAATGGCAAGCAATGCGCCGTTGGTTATGTAGTCGAGCATGTTCTATTCAGTTCCATCTGCTATGCTGTCAGATGGTCGGAGCATGCTCGGGGCCTATCCTCAGCGGGGTGAACCGGATGGTGCGTTCCTCCACGGGGCATAGACCTTGCAATATAAACTATCGGCCGGACTTTTTTTGACTTAACTTTCGTACCGCCTGAACCTCATCTTCTACACACCGGTAGAAGACTTTAACACCGGCTGGCATAGCTACCGCGCACCCGTCCCCCGACCCGCCAAGCCCATGCGTCGACTGCCTGACCTTTTTCGTCCTCTCCTCGTCATCCTAGGCTTCTTGCTCCTAAGCACGCCGGCGTCGGCACAGCTTTTTGGGCGCAACAAAGTCCAGTACGACACCTTCGACTTCAAAAAGTTTGAGACGGAGAACTTTGAGTTCTACTTCTACCCTGAAGAAGAGCGCGCCGTTAAGGATGCGGCCCGCATGGCCGAGCGCTGGTACCGCCGCCACTCGCGCACCTTCCTGCGGGAGTTCGACGAGCGTAAGCCGATCATCTTTTACGCCAACGACGCCGACTTTCAACAGACTAACGTAATTCAGGGCCAGCTCGGTCAGGGCACAGGGGGCGTCACCGAATCGCTGAAAGAGCGCGTCGTGATGCCTCTCACCGGTATCTATGGCGAAACAGACCACGTTCTCGGTCACGAGTTGGTGCACTCATTCCAGTACGACATTGCACTCCGTGGCGACGTGCAAGGCTTCTCGCTGCGCCGCCTCCCGCTGTGGCTGGTCGAGGGCATGGCCGAGTACTTGTCCATCGGCCGGCAGCACCCCCACACGGCCATGTGGCTGCGCGACGCCGCGCTGCGCGACGACTTGCCGACGATCGAGCAGATGACGCGCGACAGGAGCTACTTCCCGTACCGCTTCGGTCAGGCGTACATGGCGTACATCGGCGGGAAGTATGGCGACCCGGCTGTGGCCAACCTGTACAAACTGAGCGGGCGTGTGGGCGTCGACTCGGCGTTCGTCTATGCCCTTGGCATTACGGCAGACTCGCTCTCGGCCGAATGGAAAGACGCCGTACGCGAGAACTATCTACCGCAGTTGGAGGGCCGGACTGCGCCCGACAGCGTGGGCCGCCCCGTCATCGGACAGCCCGGCGAAGAAAATCAGCTCAACATCTCGCCCTCCATTAGCCCAGACGGGCGCTACGTGGCGTTTATCTCACGTCGTGACATTTTTACGATCAACCTGTTTGTCGCCGATGCCGAGACGGGAGAGATCATTCAGGAATTGGAGAGCACCAACTCAAACCCCCATTTCGACGCGCTGCGCTTCATCAACTCGGCGGGCGCTTGGTCCCCCGATGGGCAACAGTTCGCCTTCGTGACCTTCTCGCAGGGCGATAACGAGATTAACGTACTGGACGTGGCCTCGGGCGAGATCAGTCAGCGCACGGCCGTGCAAGGCATCGGCGCCATCACTAACCTGGCGTGGTCGCCCGACGGTGGTCGGCTTGCCTTCACCGGGTTGGACGGCGGCATCAGCGACCTGTACGTGCTGGATTGGGACACCCGCGGGGTTCGGCAACTCACGAACGACCGGTACGCTGAGGTACAGCCCACTTGGTCGCCCGATGGCGAAACGCTGGCGTTTACCACCGACCGCGGCACCGATGGAACCAGCTTCGAGACGCTCTCCTTCGGCAAAATGCGCATCGGGCTGATCAACGTGGACAGCCGCCAGATTGAGACGTTCCGCCCGTTCCTGGCCGGGCAACAGCACAACCCACAGTTCTCGCCCGATGGCCGCAGTCTCTACTTTATCTCCGACCACGACGGCTTCAAGGACATCTACCGGTACGTGCCCGCCAATGGCCAGACGTATCGGATCACCAACCTGAAGACGGGCGTCAGTGGCATCACGGCGCTTTCACCCGCCATGTCGGTCGCTCAGCAAAGTGGGCGGATGGTCTTCTCCGTGTATGCGAACAACAGCTACAGCGTCGTCGGCCTCAACCAAGACGAAACGCAGGGTGAGTTGGTCACGCCCATGGGCCTGACCCAGGGCGAGCAATATGCGATGGCTAGCCTCCTCCCCCCTCCGCAGTCATCCGAGAGCGGCTTGGTTGGCAGCTATCTGAATGACCCGCTCACAGGCCTTCCCTCCGACACCGACTACGGCGTCTCAGACTATAGCAGCCGCCTCCGGCTCGACCGGGTGGCCCCGCCTTCGGTGGGCGCCTCGGTGGGCGGCCCCTTTGGCTCGCAGGTGTCAGGCGGTGTGGGGTTCTTCTTCAGCGACATGCTGGGCGACCGTAACCTAACCGTCATCGCACAGGCGAATGGCACGTTCAAGGACATCGGCGGGCAGGTCTCGTACCTCGACCGCGGCGACCGGCTGAACTACGGCGGGTCGGTCTCGCATATTCCCTTCCTGTTTGGGTTTGCGCAGCGCTTCATTGACCAGAGCACTGGCACAATTGGCTTCCGCCAAGTGCTGCAGCGCATCTACCAAACACGGGCCACGGCCATTGGGGCCTACCCGCTTACGCAGACGCGCCGCTTCGAACTGACCGGCGGTATCATCCGCTACGGATACGACTACGAGGTGCGCGAATTTACCGTCTTTGGCGTCCGCGACCGAAACCTCGACGAGCTGGAGCCCGATCCGATTTACCTTGCCCTCACGGGACTGGCGTACGTGGGCGACTTTGCCAACTTCGGCTTCACGTCGCCCCTGCAGGGCGGGCGCTATCGGTTCGAGATTTCACCGCAGATCGGCTCGGAAGACTACGTGTCGCTCTACGCCGACTACCGGCGGTACTTCTTCCGTAAGCCCTGGACGTTCGCCCTCCGCGCGCTCCACATCGGGAATTACGGTGCCAACGTGCAATCGCAAACGGCCCGGCAGGGCTTCTCGCTCGGTCGTGAGTTTCTGGGGGACCCGTACCGCCAGGGGTTCCTGCGCGGCTACAGCTTCAACTCAATCTTCGACCAGGAGTGCGGAAGCCAAGGCAGTGCCGAGTCGTGCACGATCCTGGAGCAGCTCTATGGCACGCGCATCGGCCTGATGAGCGCCGAGGTCCGCTTTCCGCTCTTCGGGACGGACGCGCTGGGCCTCGTCAATTTCCCGTATCTGCCAACCGAACTCGTGCTCTTTACGGATGCCGGTGTGGCCTGGACCAACGAAGACCTGCGCGACTTCTCGTTCACGTCGAATGTGGACCCCACGACGCCAGGTGCCGCCGCACAACCGCTCGTAAGCTCGGGCGTAGCGGCGCGGTTCAACTTGCTTGGTGCCTTCGTTTTTGAGATGTTTTACGCTTACCCGTTCCAGCGCCCCGACCTGGGCTGGGACCTCGGCCTCGTCATCCGTCCGGGATGGTGATGGTCCTCCTGTTAACGGCACGCGGTTCAGGGGCGCGCAGAGAGACACTATCTGCGCGCTTCCGGGATCATGCGCCAGCCACCAGTTCGGCGCGGAGCACGGTGGTGGCCTGCCCCAAGAGCAACACGCGCGGGCTGGTGGCGCTCTCCATCTGGATGCGCACCACGCCACCGCGCGCCGAGACCTGCCGCCCTGTAAGCGTCGCCTTCCCGAGCCGATCGGCCCAGAATGGTCCCAGCGCGCAGTGCGCTGAGCCGGTGACCGGGTCTTCCGGCACGCCCACCCGCGGACCAAAGAAACGAGAGACGAAGTCGTACGCGGCGCCTTCGCCCGCCAGCGCCGTGACGATGACGCCCCGCGTGTCGATCGTGGCGAGCTGCGCCATGTTGGGCACGACGTCGCGGACGGCGGCTTCGTCCTCTAGCAGCACGCCGACATCCATCCGGTTGCGCCCGACGAATGCGGGCGACACGCCGAGCGCATCAAGCAGATCCGGCGGGGCGTCCGCCGGCTCGAAGGGCTCAGCCGGGAAATCCATCGCAATCCACCCATCCCCGTGCCGCCGGGCCGTGAGCTGACCGCTTTTCGTATGAAAAACCGCGGCTTCACCCGCTGCGAGATGTCCCTCGGCCCACAGCACATGCGCGCTGGCCAGCGTGGCATGCCCACACAAGCTTACCTCGTGGGTGGGCGTAAACCATCGCAGCCCAAACCCATGGGCACGCGGCCGCAGGAAGGCCGTCTCGGAGAGGTTCATCTCACGGGCCACCTGTTGCATCCATGCGGCCGGGCGCTCGGCGTCCAGCACGCACACGGCAGCGGGGTTGCCGGCGAATGGCGTGTCGGTAAACGCGTCGACCTGTGATATTCTAACGCTCATCGGCTACATTCTATCATGAAGGTACGGTCATTGCGACTCCGTTGCTGATTCGGTAGCAAGATCGCGCACCGCCTTACGCACTGTCAACCGCTCACTCGCCCTCCCGCCCATGTACCGCTTGCTTCGCCCGCTTCTCTTCAGCATGGATGCCGAACGTGCCCACAATGCCGGGATGCGCACGGCGCAGCTCGTGCAGAAAATTAACCCGTCGTTGGTCGAGCCGCTGTACGAGTTTGAGCGCGGCCACCTCCGGCAAAAGCTGTGGGGCATCGAGTTTCCCAACCCCATCGGGCTGGCGGCCGGATTCGACAAAAATGCGCAACTCATCCCGTTCTGGGAGAAGGTCGGCTTCGGCTTTGTGGAGGCGGGATCGGTGAGCGCCCAGCCGGCAGAGGGCAACCCGCGACCGCGCGCCTTCCGCCTGCCTGACGACCGAGCCCTCATCAACCGCATGGGCCTCAACAACGACGGCGCACAGGCCATCGCAAAGCGGTTGCGCGAGACCGAAAACCAACGGTGGCGGCCGCTCGGCGTCAACATCGTGAAGACGCACGATCCAAGCATCGTGGGTGAAGAGGCGCTAGAGGACTTCCGAACAAGCTTTGCGCTGCTTGCCCCCGAGGCCGACTACATGGCGCTCAACATCTCGTGTCCCAATACCCGAGAGGGCAAGACGTTCGAAGAGCCGGAAGCGCTGGACGCCCTGCTGGCCGTCCTCTTCGCGGAGCGAGAACGACTGGACCTCTCCGTGCCCATTCTCGTCAAGCTGTCACCCCCGCACAGCAAAGAGGTCGTGTTCGACAGTCAGCTCGACGAGATCATCGCGGTGACCGATACCCATGGTGTACATGGGTACATCGCGTCGAACACGGCCCCCGACCGCGCAGGCCTCACAGCGGGCGACGACCGGCTGGCCGAGATCGGTGAAGGCGGGCTGAGCGGCCGCCCCCTGGCCGACCGCGCCACGGTGCTGGTCCGCTACCTGTACAACGCGACGAACGGGCGCGTCCCGATTATTGGGGTAGGCGGGGTCGACTCGGCCGAAGCGGCGTACGAGAAGATCCGGGCCGGCGCATCGCTCGTCCAGCTCTACACGGGACTCGTATATAACGGCCCCGGCATCGTCAAGACCATCAAGGAGGAACTCGTGCAGCTCATCGCACGCGACAACCTGTCGCCTATAGAACAGGCTGTTGGCGTAGACGCCTGACCCCCGGCGTGCCATGCCGAAACAGGGCATCGGCTTGCTTGTACGTTTGGGAGCCCTTTTTTGCCTGCCCCCATCTACCCCGATGGCCTATGCCTGCGCAAGTCCCTTTTCATACGATCCCGGAGCTGTTCACCAACCTGGTCGACGCGTACCGCGGCCAGAATCGTACAGTGATGCGATACAAGGACCGGGATACAAAGCAATGGACGCCCATCACGTGGGAAGCGCTGGAAGAGCGCGTGCAGGCCTTTGCCGGCTACCTGCACCAACAGGGTATCCGAGACGGTGACCGCGTGGCTATTCTCTCCGAGAACCGCCCCGAGTGGGCGATCACCGACCTGGCGACGCAGCTCATCGGCGGCATCAACGTGTCGATTTACACGTCGCTGCCCGAGCAGAAGGTGGGCTACATCGTACGCGACTCGGGGGCGCGTATCCTCGTCGTGTCGGTTCCCATCCAGCGGAAAAAGGCCGAAGCCATCTTCGACGCATGTCGGAACCTGGAGGACATCGTCGTAATGAGCGACCTGCCCGACGGTGCACCGTCGCACCTCACCCACTGGGATGATGCGATGGACGCCGGTGCCGGCCATTGGGCCGCGCATGAGGAGACGCTGGCCCCGCTTTCCGGTGCCGTCTCGCCCGATGATACGAGCGCGCTTATCTATACGAGCGGCACCACCGGCCAGCCCAAAGGCGTGGTACTGACGCACGAGAACTTCTGCTCGAACGCACGGGCCGCCCTCAACCGCGTCCCTTTCGGCCCGGACGACCACCACCTCTCCTTCCTCCCGCTGTGCCACTCGTTTGAACGCACTGCGGGCTATACGGCCGTGCTCGCGGCCGGCGCCACGATCAGCTACGCAGAGAGCATCGAGGCCGTCAGCCAAAACCTTATGGAGGAGTCGCCCACGGTGATGATTTCCGTGCCGCGGCTCTTCGAGAAGGTCTATAATATCGTGACGAAACAGGCGAGTGAGGGCTCGGCCGTCAAACAGAAAGTGTTCGAGTGGGCCGTGCGCACGGGGAAAAAGGTCGTCAAGGCGCGCCGAGACGGATCACCGGGGCCGCTGCTCACCGTGCAGCAACAACTCGCACACCGGCTCG
Organism: uncultured Rhodothermales bacterium; assembly: GCA_964345285.1. Lineage (GTDB taxonomy): Bacteria > Bacteroidota > Rhodothermia > Rhodothermales > Salinibacteraceae > JAAAPH01. Next base: position 7,422 of record CAYFQN010000028.1, on the reverse strand, counting down.
TCTTCTCTAAGCTGCACGATAAACTGGGCGGCAACCTCAACTTTGCCGTGTCGGGCGGCGCTGCGCTCCCCAAAGAAATCGGCCTCTTCTTTCAGGCCGCTGGCATCAAAATCATTGAAGGATATGGGCTTACCGAAACAGCGCCTGTGCTGTCGGCCAACCCGATGGAGGCGCCTCGCTACGGCACGGTAGGCCACGTGCTGCCCGGCATCACGGTTGCTATCCAACGCTTGAGCGACAACGAAATTATCGGCGCGCAGCGCGGGGACGACTACCCCTCGGATTTGACGACGGACGAGGGCGAGATCATCGCGAAGGGACCCAACATCATGCGGGAGTATTGGAAGCGGCCTGAAGACACCCGCGCAGCGTTTGACCCCGACGACTGGTACCACACGGGCGATATTGGCCGCTTCGACGATGGCTACCTGATGGTGACCGATCGCCTCAAGCACATGATCGTCTCGCGCGGCGGTAAGAACATCTACCCCGGCCCCATTGAGGATGAGTTCAAGACCAAGCCGTGGTTTGATCAGGTCGTTGTCATCGGCGAAGGGCGGCCGTTTCTCACAGCGCTCGTCGTGCCCGACTTCGAGACGCTTCGCATGCGTGCTCGCGACCATCAGGTTGACGAATCGGCCCTGAGCGATGAAGAGCTTATTGACAATCCGGACATACAGAAGCTCTTCCGAAAGGCCTTTCGCGAGTATGGCAGAGAAGCCCCGGCGCACGAGAAGATTCGTGACTTTACGCTCCTGACCGAGCCGTTTACGGTTGAAAACGGCACGCAGACGCCCACGATGAAGCTAAAACGCAACGTCATTGAGGAGCGATGCGAGGAGGAGATTGACGACATGTATGCGAAGTTCGAACGCTGAGGAGGCTGCAGCCCGCGTGAGTCCATCACGCCCGACGGCCCTCTTGCTCCCTTCCGCGCCTCGCAGGCTGAATGTGGAAACCGCTTGAACTCCACCGCCAACCGTTGCACGCGCCGGCCTGCGGGATTACGTTTAGGATCCTTTTGTCGCGCTCTCCTTACAACAGGGCGTACTTATCATCGGGGTGTGGCGCAGCCAGGTAGCGCGCTTCGTTCGGGACGAAGAGGTCCCCGGTTCAAATCCGGGCACCCCGACATCAGCAAGCAGCTCTCACAGGAACGGAGAGCTGCTTTTTTAGTGGCTCTCCACTCTCCTTCTGCACACGTCGTGCTGTTCCCCAAAGGTAAGCAATAGCGTAGCACCTCCGCCGCTTGATCCGCCCAGCATTTCAGTGTGAGCACTTGTGCGCCGCCCCGATGAGGACGCCGCTCGTACGACACCGGTAGCCCGTCAGCACTTCTCCGGCGGGGTCTGTACAGGCATGCGAAAGCCCCCTTCGGCCGAAGCCAAAGCGGGCTGCACGTTGACCCGTCCGCCGTTGCGAAGCAGGTCGTTTGGACACGCTTTTACGAGTGGGATCTCGTTTTCTCTGAGACGGCATCATCCGTCGTGTTGCGCAGCGAGGAGCCGGACCGTCGATGGTCGGCGTGGAGGTTCAGCGATGGGCGATCGGCCCATGCTCTGCGGCGCGTCCACGGCTGCCGGGAGGTAGGCTTTCTGAAGAAAGACGTTTTCATAGAGGTCGTTTGTTGATCGTTGAAAAAAACACGGACGCACGCCCCGAGAGATGCTCCGCTGAGATAGATCGTCTGGCACGGCTGACGCGGACGGGGCTGTGTGCCGTTGCCATAGAGTTCAACCCAGGGCATAGTACGGGTTTCCAGCCCTGAGACGCTGAGAGCGCTTACCTCACGGCCTGGTTACGTCTTTTAGCGGCATTCACCCCCTCTCCACGACGCCTTGATGCCTCCCTCATGCTCTCTCCACGCGCTCTAAACAGTCGCGGATGCCCGGGGTGGGCAAGGGGGGATGGGCGCCCCACCTGAGGGCTTCATGGCACGCGGCCCTGGCCCTCGTTGGCACGCCAGACGGCACCTTAGAATGCAGGTATTGACGGCCTGGTTACTGCGCACCGTTTGCCTGCTCTTCTACCTGCTCCAGGTACGAGACACCATCGGTAATCCACGCGGCTGCTGCCTCGCCTTTCAAGTGGTGGTCGAACCACTCAAGAACGCGGTTTCGATAATCGACTGTGTTCTTGTCCTCTTTGCTGATGCCGTGGTTCTCGTTGGCGTATACCAGGAACGCCATCTGCTTGTCGGCGCGGCGCGCTGCGTTGTAGAACTCGACGCCCTGGTTGAACTCGACCGCGCCGTCGTCAGTGCCGAAGGCCATCAGCAGCGGCGTGTTCATCGATTCGATATGGTGCAAGGGCGAGTTGGCCACGTACGCCTCCATGTCTTTCCACGGGGGCACCTCCATCCGCCCCTGGCTGATCTCAAAGATGCGGGCGTCGGTGCCCCCTGTGCGCCAGTAAATAGAGTTGTACATCGACACGAGGTTTGTGAGCGGCGCACCCGCCACGGCCGCCTCAAAGATATCAGTTTGGGTGACGGCAAACGCTGTCTGGTAGCCGCCCCATGAGTGACCCACGAGCCCAACGCGCTCCGCGTCGATGGAGGCGGCCTGCAGCGCAGCCCGTACGGCAGGCTCGATTGCGTCGACGGCGGAGCGACCCGGGTCGCGCGGGCGATACACGATGTCGGGCTGGAAGACGAAGTACCCTTCCTGCGTCAGGACTGTCGTGTTGTATGGGTGCTCACGAGTGGGCGTAACGTAACGGCGCGCGGAGGGCGAGCGCGTTTCGTAGATGTACGTGATCAGTGGGTACGACTTGTCCGGATCGTAGTCGGCCGGGTAGAACAGTGCCCCCTGCAGGCGGTCACCATCCCGGTTTTCGTACGCAACCAGCGCTGAGCGCCCCCACGCATAGTCGTCCTGAAACGGATTAGTGCGAGTTACCTGACGTGCGCTGGCTAGGTCGGGTCCGGCCCGCACGTAGTCCGGTGAGTCTTCGAAGTCCTCCACGCGGTACGCATACACATCGGCGTCGTCGGCCCGCATGAGACCGCCAATCGACGCCGGTTGCCACAGGAGCCGCTCGGGCGTCTCCCCAAGCTGCGACGAACGGGCGTAGCCGTGCTCCTCCGTCCACTCGTTGTAAATGTCCCAGTAGATAGGCGCGTCGCGTGGAACGACGTCTGGCTCGCCAGGCGCCTCGTCGGTGAGGTCTGTGTATCGGTGCCGGACGGAGTCGGGGCGGCCGTTGGTGAGGCGTTCGGCCTCAGAGCCATCCGGAGCTACGCGCCACACGTCGTATTCGTCGTAGATGAGCACCGAGCGATCGCCCGTTGTCCACCCCGCTGTGCCAAATGGCGGTTTCTGATCGATGGTCCGGTCGTCGTCACGATCGACCAGCGACACGGGGATCTCCGTCGAAATGTTGGTCGTCGTCCCTGCCTGCACGTCGTGCGCGTGGTACTGGTCGTCTTTCAGCCAGAGCAGGTAGCGGCCGTTGGGGCTGCTTCCTTGCTCGTACTGCACTCTTTCTGCGATGCGCTCGCGGTCGCCAGAGGCTATATCGATGAGATACATATCGTGGTAAACGGGCCCGAACATGCGCTCTTGCCGGTACGGCGTCTGGTCAAGGCCCATGGCGTGGTGGCCACCGCGTAGAACCTGCACGTCTTCGGTCAACGCCGTGCCCAGTTGCGTCCACCGGGAGCCCTCGTCGGCTAGATGCCAGGCGGCGAGGTAGTTGTCGCGGCGGTCTTGCTCGGCCTGCACCTCTTGCCGCGGGATGATGTCCACATCGCTCGTGTGCCACACCTTGACGGCAGCCGGGTCGTACTGCGTCATCATCGAGTCCGCTGCGGTGGAGTCGCCCTCAGCCGATGCGCTCGCGTCCTCGGCGGCATCACGCTTCTGAACGCCAAAAAAGAGGCGTTCGCCATCAGTCGCCCACTGAAGCGGCCGGTCGTCCACAATGCGGAGCGTGTCGGGGAAGGACGCTACGGCGGCCGGGTCGAAGCGGTGCGTGGGCGCTTCGGTGCCGTCGAGGGCGCGCCATGCGAGCAGTTCGTGGGTCTTCTGCTCCCATGCCTCCGACTCCTGCACGCGGAGCGCGGCGAGGTCGGGAGCAGCAGGCCGCCACGTGAGGCCTACGTATTCGGCTGGCGTCGAGGCGAGGGTTTGCATGCGGCCCGTTGACGCATCGTACAGCCGGATGCCATTGCCTGCCTGATTGGCGCCGTCGATGATCATGCCGATGAGCGACCCCTCGTCCTGCCATTCGAACTCGGCTACGTTGCCAAAGCTGGTGTACGTGCCCGCGTCAAGGTCTCGCACGAGCACGTCGGCGCCGCGCTGGGCATCGGGCGCGCCCTGAGGCCGGTACCGCCGCATGGCGAGGTAGCGCCCGTCATCGCTGAACGCGAACGCCGACACTGCTTCCACGAGCGTTGTGTCTCCCGTCTGCAGGTCCAGTAGACCGAGCCGGTTGCGAACCGGCTTTTCCTGTCTCCGGAGCTGCTCGGCCTGCGCCTCCGACGTCCCAATGCTGTAAGCCAGCCAGCGGCCATCTGACGAGAACGCGGGGCGCTCCCCAAAGTCGACCGCGCGCACCGTGTCCTGCTGCGTGTGGTGGATGCGCAGTTCGTGGTTACCGTTCACCCGGCGTACGGGCACGGCCATCCATGCGCCGTCCGGAGAAAGCGTCGCGCCGCCGAGGCGCTCCCACTGCTCATAGTCAACTTCGTGGAGCGTGGGCTTATTCTGTTGAGCCTGCGCGGCGTGTGGCCAGCCGGCGAGCAGGGCCGCAAGCGCCACTGCAGCCCAAACAGATGAGAGGCGCGTGAAGCATGTCGAGCCGAAGCGCATGGCACTGTGGGATCAGTAGGGAAGGGGCGTCGCACAGCAACATGATATGGAAGCGCCGGCCCAAGTTCAGCCTCGTGGCACTAGCGGCGTAGCTTGTCAGCATCGCATTGTTGCAGGTAGGCGCTGCCGCACAGCAGCCGTGCGGCAGCGCGCACCGATCGCCGGGCATCCCCGACCTGAACCGCCTCTACCGCCGTGCAGCGCGGTATCGGCTACCTGGCACCGATCCTGCCCCCTTATGTGGGTGAAGACATGATGCCTCACACAGAGCAATTTGCTAGGCTCTGTTTGAACAGTCAGCGGGTGCAGCGAGCACGAGGCGGGAAGCGCCCGAGCAAGGCGTTCGAAGCAGACGGAGCGGCTGCTACGTCGATGCAGAATAACGTGGCTCGGGCGTTTATCCGGCCGTGCGCAGGTCGCGAAGGGTTTTCAGACAGAGCCTAAAACATCCCGTGCAACAGTCCCGCCGAACGGCTGAGCCGTTTGCACGACACAACGACGCACCGCGTTTCGGATGACTTCCCACAAGTTACCCAACATGACGATGACTCAGCTACCAACGTCTTTCCACTCAGCCTCTCCTATCATGACGTTCCTTGACGCCCACCTTCGCCCTATTGCGTCCACACTTGGCACCCTGGCGATCGCTGCCGGCATTGTGCTGGCCGCGGGTCTTGCCGCGCCTGCGGCGCAAGCCCAGCCTGCTTCGACACCCGATCAGGCCACCCCGAGCGACGCGCCTCGATGGACAAACACGTTTGAACTGCAGGTTAAGGCCCTTATCGAAGCGCCGTCTCACGCACTCCAGGCTCGTGGCATGCAGCTTATCATTGCGTTCGCGAATCAATCTGACGCCGACTATCCGCCCCGTGATGCCTTTACCTTTGAGACGGTGCGGCCTGCGCTCTACGGCGTTCTACTCGACGCTGACAATCCAGACGACGTCCGCATCCTTGCCCTTTCAGCACTGAGCGCCACGGGCGATGTTGCCTCGGGCCAGACCCTTGTCGACGTGCTTAAGAGCGTCAAGGACGATCCGTCCGAACGCGTGGAGCGACACGTGAAGATCGCGCTGGGCGAGAAGCGATCGATCTCGTGACACAAGCCAGGAGCATGCGCCCTGGTTGAAGCACCTGCATGCCCACTGAGGTGTGGTGGCGGTAACGAGCGCCTGGGCCCGGAGCGGCTCAGGCGCTCGTGCATTTACGTCCACGCGCAGCACATTGGGCCTGTGCGCATTCCCGGTCCTGCATGCCACTCGCGAGGTAGCGCCCCCGGGTTCGTGCGGAGGCCCTCAGCCAATGGACCTGATGGCCTCCCGACTTCACTCGCCGTGCGGTGCGTCGATGTCGCGATGGCGGGACGCATTGGCCGGGCCGTTTTCAGTTGAGGCCGGTCCCAAGTGCACAACACGCTGCGGGAATGGAATGTCGATCCCGGCCGCCTCAAATCGTCGGAGGGCCTCCCGGTAGACCTGGTCTCGCACCGAGCGCTTCCCACGGGGGACGTCGATCCACACGAGCACTTGCAGCACCACAGCGTTGTCGCCCAGCGAGCGCACATTGACTTCCGGCGCTGGCTCGGGCAAGATGCGCGGCTGCTCTCGGGCGATAGCCTGCAGGATCTCGGTCGCCTGCGCAAGGTCGCTGCCGTACGCTACGCCAATCTCCATCTCGATTCGCGTCCGCTGCTGTGGAAGCATATGGTTGATGATGATCTCTCGGCCAAGCACATCGTTTGGTATCATCACAATCTCGTTGTCGCGCGTGCGGATGACCGTCTTATGGAGGTTGATTTCCAGCACGTCGCCGAGGTAATCACGCACTTCGATGCGGTCGCCCACCCGGAAGTTGCGGTCGGCGGTGAGGGTCACGCCGGTGAGCACATTGGACAGGATGGTTTTGGCAGCCAAGGCTACGGCGAGTCCGACGATGCCGAGCGAGGCGAGAAACGCGGTCACCTGAATGCCCAACTCGCGCAGCGCGATGAGGAGACCGGCCGTCCAAATCACGTAGATTGCCGTCAGGTCCAAGATGCGGACGATGCGCTCGTCAACATCCGTGTCCGTTCGCTCAGCCAGCGGAAGGCCATACTCGCGGATGAGTGTCTTGATCAGGCTGGCCAAAATCCACGTCCCGGTGATCACGAGAATGGCGCGCTGGGTCCCTTCCCACTGGTCGAACTGGGCCTGGATGCTAGGCACCCGATACAGGGCGTAATTCACGGATCCTAAGGCCACGAGCACGCTAAGCGGCGGCCCGGCAACCCGGAGCAGCAAGCCGTCGATCCGGTATTGACCGCGGTCCGCTCGGGCCGCCAGCCACCGAAACGCGTGGTACAGGAGATAGCTGCCCAGGAAACCGACCGCAACGATGGCAAGCGAAAGGACTAGATGATGAATAGCTCCGTTTTCCATCGAAGCGTGTTAATCTGGTAATACGGTGTGTGGGTCGCCCAGCGAGGCCGCTCTCCAGACATCAGATCCGGAGGTCAATCTCTGCGATGCCCCTCAAGCTGGGCCTTAACCGGACGGCATGGTTCAACATAGCATCTCGCTATTTAATGAGGCAACTTAGCGGGCGAATGGGTTGCTTGCATAAAGATA
>CAYFQN010000027.1:17384-20324 GCA_964345285.1 uncultured Rhodothermales bacterium | reverse complement strand
GACACGCCCCGCTCGTGCAGGCGCCGGTACAACGGGCGCAGCCCCAGCGTGAGCGTGCCGCCCGTGATCGCAAAGATCACCTTGCCGACGAAAGCACGACCCGGATCGTCCACGTGCGAGAGCACGCCGATCCACATCGACACGCCGATCGCGGCCCACCCGGCGAGGTGCAGCGTCCAGAACGAGGGAAAGGATCGCGACGGGGGAGGTGGAGACATGAAGGCGATGCGTGCAGAACGGGATCGACAAGGAGGATTTTTGGGATCGTACAATCTAGAACGTACAACATAGCCATCATCACGCCAACTGCAATCGACCATCGGCAGACCGCTCCGCGTGCACGACAGCACGCGCCGCACAAACGATGAGGCGTTCTGACTGGCATGCGGGTGACGCTCCCTGTATTTTTGCGCCGCGTTCGCTCCCCCTCATCCGCCCCCTGAGTTCATGGCTACCGACAACCCGTTCGCTCGCATTCTGCATGCTCACGCCGAGAAGCCGCCCGAAGCGCGCCAGCACGCCGTTACGGCCGATGTGGGCGACATCATCCCATTCGTCGGCACGGCGGGGCTCACTATCGAAACGTACACGGCCAACCGTGTCGTCGCTGCGCTAGCCAACACCCCGCGCGTCCAGAACCACATCGGCGGGCTGCACGCGGCGGCGATTGCACTGCTGGCCGAGACGGTAACTGGTCTCGTGGTGGCGCTCAATGTACCGGAGGCGAGCGTGCCCGTCCTCCGCACGCTGGACGTCTCATTCCAGCGCCGCGCCAATCCGCCGCTACGCGCCGAAGCTACACTGCCTGATGACGAGGTTGAGCGCATCCGCTCGTCGTCCATCGGCAAGATCGATGTGCCGGTGACTGCCGCGGATGCATCGGACCACGCCCCGATCCAGGCGGTGCTCCAGTGGGCATGGCTGCCTCAACGGCGGGTACAGCCCGCATAGCACATCCGTTCGCACGCCCCAACCGGATGCGGCATGCCGGCCGGCGACGGCCGGCTTAAAGGCGGATCGCCGCTGCCGATAACAGACGCTGAATGCCGTCAACTCTCCGCATCTACCCCAGGCGGGCGCGTACGCCCCGCCCCCAACGCGAACGCTCATGTCAGACAGCCGGACGCTGCAACGCTACCTCGACGAGATTGGCCAGATCCCCCTGCTCGAGCCCGAGGAGGAGGTCCAACTGGCCCGGCGTGCCCGCGAGGGCGACCAAGACGCCCTCCAGCAGTTAACCCGCGCCAACCTGCGGTTTGTCGTATCGGTCGCCAAAAAATACCGTGGGCTAGGCCTCTCGTTTACGGACCTCATCAACGAAGGCAACTACGGCCTCATCAAGGCCGCCCAACGCTTCGATGAAACCCGAGGCTTTCGCTTCATCTCGTACGCCGTGTGGTGGATTCGGCAGTCCATCCTGCAGGCGCTGGAGCACAGCCGCACCGTGCGGATCCCGCATAACCACATCGGCATCATGTCGAAGGTGCGCAAGGCGAGTGAGCGCCTTCGGCAGCAATTCGGGCGGTCGCCCACGATCGAGGAGCTGGCCGAGGACCTCGAGATCGAGCCCGAGAAGATTCTCGATGCGGTGCAGTACAAGTCGCGCGCCGCGTCGCTCGATGAGCCGTTCGGCGAGGAGGACGATGGCAGCCTGCTCGACGTGCTTGCCCACAGCGAGGAGGGGGCCCCCGACCAAGACCTGCTCGACGAATCGGTGCGCATCGACATTGGGCGCGCCCTCGACGAACTCGACTCTCGCGAGGCCGAGATTACGCGCCTCTACTTTGGCATCGGCCATGAGGGGGCCTACACGCTGGACCAGATTGCGGACCGCTTTAACCTGAGCCGCGAGCGCGTCCGCCACATCAAAGACAAGGCATTGCGCGAGCTACGCTGGGGGCGCTACCTGTAGCACGTGTAGCCTGCAACGCAGGGAACGGTTGTCCCCCCATACCGATTGATGCCGTCCCGCTCGAATCATCGCAAAAACAGACAAGACGGCGTATGGGTGCTACCTTGGTGCGCGACATCATGACGAAGGATCCCGTCACCTGCTCAATGACAGACAACCTTGGCCAGGTGGCCACGGCTATGCGAACGCACGACTGCGGCGCGCTGCCCGTTGTCGATGATGCCCCGCCCCACAAGCCGCGCGGCATCGTCACCGACCGCGACATCGTGGTACGCATGGTGGCCGCCGACATCGACCCCCTAAAGATGAAAGCCGCCGATGTGATGACCGATGGCGCCCTACTCGTCGATGCCGATGCGCCGGTTGAGAGTAGCCTGGACGTGATGCGCGACTATCAGGTACGCCGCGTCGTCGTGATCGATGACGTCGGAGGCTGCTGCGGCATCGTGGCACTGGCCGACGCAGCCCGCCACCTCGATGCGGACGCGGTGGGCAGAGTCGTCCAGGATATCCTCGCGCCCGACTCGGTCTCGTCAGGCCCCACGCGCTGACGGGTCCTGCATCGCCTCCACCGCCCGAAGGCGCTGTTTGAGCGCCCGCGCGGCCATCGCATAGCCCCCGTCGGCGCCGTCCACGAAGTGCACCTGGCGGCCCATCCGCTCGAACACGACCCACGTGACGAGCGCCCGGTCGGTGACGTGCACCCCGTACGCCAACCGCCCCGAGCGGTACTCCTCCTCCAGGTAAGTCGTCAGCTTGGCCCGCTGCGCCGCCGTGCCGGCAATCGCCATGCGCAGCGTGTCGTCGTACTTGCGAAAGTCGGAGGTGGCCACCAGTTTTTCGATGTAGTGGTCCCACCGCACGCCGCTGGCCGTCTCCACCTTGTTCTCCACGAGGATCTTGAGCGCGATGTTGCGCCACCAGGTGTCGAACAGGTATTTGAGCCGCTCCCACCAATTGCGCTCAGTACGGATCTTGGTCTCGCCGCGCAACCGCTTCGGGCTGTACGACGGTTCCAGCGTGTCCGG
>CAYFQN010000027.1:3182-17284 GCA_964345285.1 uncultured Rhodothermales bacterium | reverse complement strand
TCTTGGTCTCGCCGCGCAACCGCTTCGGGCTGTACGACGGTTCCAGCGTGTCCGGGTCGCGGTGATGGACAGGAAGGAGGACTGCGCCTCCAGCGTCTCGTAAGAGTTATCCATGACAGGGCGGCGCATCGGTGAGCGGATGAAACGGGAGATGCACATGGACGGCGGCACCCTATTGCAGCCTGTCGCTCTCGGCCTCGGTGCAGCCGCCGTGGAGCCGGACGAGTTTGCGCGCAATGGTCAGTCCCAATCCAAGTCCGCCATGTGCGCGCGTCCGCTTGTCCTCCACCTGATAGAAGTCATCGAAGATACGGTCGAGGTCATCAGCCGCGAGGCCAATGCCCGTGTCGCGCACCGTGACACACACGGCATTGTCTGCCTGCTCGGTGCTGACAGCGACATGGCCACTAGGCGGCGTAAAGGTGTAGGCATTCTTCAGCAGATGTGTCAGCACGATGCGCAGCCGCTCGGGGTCGGCGGAGAGTTCGATGGGCGTGTCCGGCGCGTCGACGGCGACGGTGTGGTTGCGCTCAGCTTCGGGCGGCAATAGGTCATCGCGGGCCGCGGCGATCACGTCTCCCAGTTCGACGGGTTCGACGGGTTCGATGGAGAGCGCCTCAGCGCCGAGACGGAGCGCATCCATCTGCACCATCGTGTCGATGACGGTTTCCATCCGCGCGGCCGCGTCCACCATGGCGTGCACGTGCGGCGCGAGATCGGCACGGCCTTCCTCGGCCACGATCTCGCCGTACCCTTTGATTATCGACAGTGGCGTGCGTAGCTCGTGCGAGGCCAGCGAGAGAAAGTCGTTCTTGAGTTCGTCGAGGCGGCTCAGCTTGGCGTTGGCCTCCTCCAGCGCCTGCACCTGCCGCGCGTTGCGGATGGCGATGGCCGCCTGTGCTGCCAGTACCGACAGCGTGGCGACGTCCGCATCGGTGAACGTGTCGTCCGTTTTGTTCAGCCCCTCCAGCCCCCCTACCGGCTCGCCGTCGATCTGCATCGGCACGCCGAGCGATGCTAACAGCTGGCCCACGGCCCCGTACGATGCTGGTGTGCCATCCTGCGAAAGATCGCCCGTAACAAGCACCCGATCGGGCGGCGGCGCGCCGTCGCGCTGGATGGCCTCGACGACGCGGCGCAGGCTGTCGCGCAGCGGAATGCCGAGCATTACCCCATCGGGCTCGGCCAGCAGATGCGTGTCGGTGAGTTGAACGAGGTGGAGCGGCATGCGCGGCAGAAGGACGGGCAGGATAGCGTTCGGCATCGCGCCAGAACGATGCCAGGTCGTCCCACCATCGACGTGCCGTGCCGCCTCATCCCGGCTCGCGGAGGTCCTCTTCGGTCACGGCGCGATTGGCCTCCTCCAGCAGCTCGATGACGTCCTCGTCACTCGTAGGCTCAAAGTGTTCGTACCACTGCCCCACGGCGTCGAACACGTCGCGCTCGTGCAAACATACGATGGGGTCGGCGATCCCGTCGAGCGCAGCGACCGACTCTGTTGCGCCGACAGGCACTGCAAACACGAGCTGCGACGGGTCAAGGGCCCGCGCCGAGCGCAGCGCTGCCTGGGCCGACACGCCCGTTGCCAACCCGTCGTCTACGACGATGACGGTGTGCCCGCGCAGCAGGGGCAGGTCGTCGTCGCCATTGTAGCGGCGGTGGCGCTCTCGCATTACCGCCCGTGCCTGCTCCGCCGCGCGTTCGAATGCCACTTCAGACACCCCTGCAGTCATCATGGCGTCGGGCCGCTGCACGGTAATGCCCGGCGCGACGGCGCCGATGCCGTACTCTGGCTGCTGCGGCGCCCCAATCTTTCGCACCACGAGCGCACCCAGCGGTGCATCGAGCGCCGTAGCCACCTCGTAAGCGACCGGCACGCCCCCACGCGCTACGCCAAGGACTACAGGTCGTTGCGAGCGGTATGCGTGGAGCGCCTTAGCCAACGCGCGTCCGGCCGCTCGCCGGTTGTGAAATAGTGCCGTGTGCGTGTTCATCAGTCTCCCCCCTTTGGTAGCCCGTTAGTGATTATCGTCTGCTCCGATACCTACTAGTCGCGATATGCGGCAGTTCTCTTTCAGGCGGATGCCGTGCGCCCCCACGGTGAGGAGCGTCTCTAGGGGGGTCTGCGCGCTGTACGCCGTAAACGCCGGATGGGAGGCCCCCGCCTGTATCAGCCGATCGAGCGGAAACACCTCAGCGCGCTGCCCACCTCCAAGGCCGATGGCTTCGTTGTACCGAACGATGTACGCACCCGCGTCCAAGATCCACCAGCCGTAGTCATCATCTGGGTGGGCGCGTTCTGGCGCAATCAGCGAGCGATCGGCGGGTTCAAACTCGCTCCCGCCAAAGTCGAGCTGTCCTGTGCCGGTGACCTGAAAAATGGTACCCACGGTGAGATCGAGGCCGTAGTCGGCCCGTTGCGTGTCGAAATGCACGAGGTCCGCCACATGCCGGCGGAGGGTGTCGGCGTCGAGAATAGGCATCATCTCAGGGGGTATGCGATGAAGAAACATTGCGGTATGTGAGATGAACATGGCCCCGCGTTACGCCCCGTTCCCAATTCGGTCGCTGTTTCCTATAGCGTTACGTCACGGCGGATCATGCACTGAACGCTCCCAAAACCCGTCTCGTTGGGTTGTGCCCAATCGGCAATCCCCTTGATAGCGGACAGCAGCTATGCAAAACGCAGTCTGGCGCACCGGATTTATGCTCGTCCTTTGGCTTGTCGTGGGCCTCGTACCGGCCCACGCACAGTACTTCGGGCGCAATAAGGTGACGTACGATGACTTCGACTTCCGTGTGCTGGAGTCGGAGCACTTCGAGATGTATTACTATCCGGAGGAGGAGCGGGCCACGCGCGACGCCGCCCGCATGGCGGAGCGGTGGTATACCCGTCACACGCGCACTTTCGTGCACACGTTTGGCGAGAAGAAACCGCTCGTCCTCTATGCCAATGACGCCGACTTCCAGCAGACCAACATTGTGCGGCGAGTGAGCCAGGGCACTGGCGGCCTCACCGAGCCGCGGCGGGAGCGCGTCGTGATGCCGTTTACCGGCAGCTACGGCGAGTTCAACCACGTCCTCGGCCATGAGCTGGTGCACTCATTCCAGTACGACCTCGCGCTCAACTCCGACAGCGCAGGTTTTCAGCTCCAGCAGATGCCGCTCTGGTTCATCGAGGGCATGGCCGAGTACTTGTCCGTCGGGCGCCAAGACCCGCATACGGCCATGTGGATGCGTGACGCCGCCTTGCGCAACGACCTGCCGTCCTTCCAAGATTTGAGCAACTCGCGCGAGTACTTCCCTTACCGCTTCGGCCAGGCGTTTGTGGCTTACATCGGCGGGAAGTACGGCGATCAGTCCGTCACGGACCTGTACAAGCTGGGCGGCCGCGCCGGGCTCGACACGGCGATGCGTCAGCTGTACGGCATCTCGGGCGACTCGCTCGCCGCTGAGTGGGCTGCGGCCACGAAGGACCGGTACCTGCCGCTCACCGAAGGCCGCACGCCCGCTGACTCGGTCGGCCAGCGCGTGCTCACGAATGATGGGCTCAACATTGCGCCGGCCCTCAGCCCCGATGGGCGGTACGTGGCGTACATTTCGAGCAACATCTTCAATCTGACGCTCTTCGTGGCCGATGCAGAGACCGGTGAGGTGATCACCAAGCTAGATGGCGCGGGCACCATTCCGCACTTCGATGCGCTCCGCTTTATCAGCTCGGCCGGGTCGTGGAGCCCCGATGGCGAACGCCTCGCCTTCATCAGCTTTGCGGAGGGCGACAACGAGATTGCCATCTGGAATGTGAACGAGAACGAGATCACGCAGCGCTTTGAGGTGGGCGGCGTATCGGCCATGAAAAACGTCGCCTGGTCGCCAGACGGTAACCGGCTCGCCTTCTCGGGAATGGACGGCGGCATCAGCGACCTGTACGTGATGGACCTGCAAACGAAGCAGGCCCGCCAGCTGACCAACGATCGCTACGCCGATCTGCAACCGACGTGGTCGCCCAATGGCGAGACGATCGCCTTTACGACCGACCGCACCCGCTCGGACCTGTCGACGCTGGACGTAACGACCGATATGAGTCTTGCGCTGATTGACGTTGCGAGCGGTACCGTCACGGTGCGCACACCCTTCGACGGCGCCCTGCACCACAACCCAAAGTTTACGCCCGATGGGCAGAGTCTCTACTTCATCTCCGACCACGACGGCTTCAAGGACATCTATCGCGTGGAGCTGGCTACAGGCCGGCTGCACCGCGTCACTGAGTTGCAGACGGGCGTGAGCGGCATCACGGCCCTGTCGCCGGCTCTGTCCGTCGCACGCCAGCGGGGCGATCTCATGTTTTCCATCTTTAGCGACGGAAGCTACACGGGCGTGGCGCTCTCGGGCAGTAAGGCGCAAGGTACCCCGATGGACGCCGCCGTGCGCCCCCTCCGTGCTGATGCTGCGCCGACCGACGAGGCCGCGCCATCTGACGACGACGAGGTCCCGGGTGCGCTGCCGCCCGAGGCCGGCATCCTACCACCGTATGATGCGTTCGACGGCACGGTCGTGGCATCCTACCTCGACGATGAGCAGGCGGGCCTACCCACCGTCGACACGTACCCGGTCCGCGACTACGACCCGACACTCACGCTGGAGTCCATCGCGCCGCCTTCCGTAGGGGTCTCTGTGGGCGGACCGCTCGGCTCGCAAGCTGCGGGCGGCGTAGGCTTTCGCTTCACCGACATGCTGAACAACCAGACGCTCACCGCTACGGTGCAAGCGCGCGGGACGTTCAAGGACATCGGCGGACAAGTGAGCTACGTAAACCGCGGCGATCAATTTAACTACGGCGGCTCGGCCGGCCACATTCCGCGGCGGTACAGCCAGGCCTTCTTCACACGGGTTGATGGCATTCCGATTGCCAACCAGGTCATCCAGCGCATCTTCATCGATCAGGCCTCGGTGTTTGGCAGCTATCCGCTGAGCCCGACCAAGCGCTTCGAACTGAGCGCAGGCGGCGTGCGGTACGGATTCGACACCGAAGTGCGCTCGTTCGATGCCCGCACGGGGCGTCGCCTCGACGTGCCGGATAGCCTCTTCGCGCTCCCCGATCACGACCCGCTGTACTTTGCGCAAACCTCGGCCGCCTACGTCGTTGACTACTCGAACTTCGGCTTGACGTCGCCCATCCGCGGCGGGCGCTACCGCTTCGAGGTGTCGCCGCTGCTGGGCGGCGAGGGAAGCTACGTGAGAGCGCTGGCCGACGTGCGGCGCTACGCCTACGCACAGCCCGTGACGTTCGCCTTCCAGGGCTTGCACATCGGAAACTATGGCGCCACACCCGGCGAGCTGTTCTCCAGCGAGTACGTGGGCCTGCCCTACTCGCCCGGATTCGTGCGCGGTTACAACCTCCGGTCGTTCGACCCGAGCGAGTGTTCGGGCGGCTCGGGCGAGTGCCCCGAACTGGGCCGACTGATCGGTACGCGCATCGCCAAGGTGAGCGCCGAAGTGCGCGTGCCGCTGCTCGGCCCCGAGGCTATCAGCCTAGTCCCCTTCCCGTGCGTGCCTACTGAGCTGACCTTATTCGCCGATGGCGGCTTGGCGTGGACGGCCGACCAGGGCCCAAGCCTCCCGTTTGACGGGGACAGCGCTGGGCGCGAGCCCGTCTTTAGCACAGGCATCGCAGCGCGGTTCAACGTGCTGGGCGCCCTCGTGCTGGAAACGTACTGGGCCTATCCGTACCAGCGCAACTCAGACGGCGAGTTCGGGCTCCGCTTCGCTCCGGGCTGGTAATCGTGCGCTCCATTCTGTGTATCTTGTGCGTGTAGATCGTCTGCGGTCGGCGTTGAACGGCCCCTTGCAGGGGCAGGGCGTCGATCCGCTCCACGCATGCTGCACGCACCGATAGCGCATTCGCATGACCGCTGGACCCAGCTCCCACGACGCGCATTCTGTCGCCCTCGATGAGAAGGTCGCGTTTCTGCGCGCGCCGACATCGTACCCGACCGGCCCGCCCGGCGTCGAGACGATCGAGACGCACATGGCGTGGGTCTTCCTGACTGACCGCCACGCGTACAAGCTGAAGAAGCCTGTTGCGTACGACGAGCTTGACTTCACACCCTTGAACCGCCGGCACTGGGCCTGCGCCGAGGAGGTGCGCCTCAACCGCCGGCTGGCCGGGGACGTGTACCAGGGCCTCGTCCCCCTCACGGCCGATCCGCAGGAGGACCTAGCCCTCGGGGGCGATGGCGAAATCGTCGACTGGCTCGTGCAGATGCGCCGCCTGCCCGCCAACCGTATGCTAGACGCGCTGATTGCGCAGGACGACTGGCCCGCCGACGGCGTGCGCGCCGCCGTACACAAGCTTGCGGCCCTCTACGCCGAGGCGCCGCTGGTCCCCTTCACACCGGCCGAGTACCTTCAGCGCCTCCACCGCGGGTTGAATACGACTGCGCAGGCGCTAGTGGCCTCTTCATACGCTATTCCCCGCGACCGCGTGCGCGAAGTTTACACGCACCTCGATGACTTTTTGCGCCGCCAATCGGACTTACTGGAAGGCCGGGTACATGGGGGGCACATCGCTGAGGGGCATGGCGACCTCCGCCCAGAGCACCTCTGCCTGCTCGAGGAGCCGGTCATCTTTGACTGCATCGAGTTTGACCGCTCGCTCCGCCTGCTAGACGTAGTGGACGAGTTGAGCTTTCTAAGCATGGAGTGCGAGCGACTGGGGGCGCCGGACGTCGGCCCTGTGGCATTGGAGGCATACACCGAGGCCACCGGCGATGCCCCTCCGGATCCGCTCGTGCACTTCTACCGGAGCTATCGCGCTCTGCAACGGGCTCAGATCGCGGTCCGCCACACGCGCCGCCCCGGCACGCCCGATGAGGCAAAATGGTCAAACCGGGCGGCGGCCTACCTGTACCTCGCCACCCACCATACCGATGGGTTGTAGCCCCGCGACGGACTGGCTCAGACGCTTATCAGGTCGACGAGCGAGCCGCCGGTGTGCATGCGCTGGATGGCCTCGGCGAACAGTCCCACCGTGCTCAGCACCTCGACCTTACTATACACTGGGGTGCCTTCCAGCCGGAAGGGCGGAATCGTGTCCGTCACCACGAGGCCGTCCAGTGCGTCGAGCGCGAGCTTCTCGGCCGCATCGCCCACGAACACGCCATGAGTGGCCGCCGCGTACACGGCTTCGGCGCCGCCCTGCTGGCAGGCGGTGGCGGCCTGCGCGATAGTCGTCCCCGTGCTGATGAGGTCGTCCACAATGATGACCCTGCACCCCGCGACGTCTCCTACCAGCGCGCCTCCGGTGACGACGCCTTCGCTCCGCTTTTTTTCCACGTAGGCCATCGGCAGGTCGTGGCCGAGCACCGCGCTCAGTCCCTCACGAAAGTGCTCAACGCGCTTGATGCCGCCCACATCGGGCGAGACGACCGCCACGTCTTGCCCATCGAGCCGTGTAGCGAAGTAGTTGATAAACAGCCCCCGCGCTTCCAGGTGCTCGGTTGCACAGCGAAAGGCGTTCTGGTACGCGGCCAGATTGTGCACATCCGTCGTCACCACGCGGTCGACGCCCACAGCCTCGAACAGCCGAGCCACGTATCGGGTGGTGACGGGGTCGCGTGGCTTCGTCTGGCGGTCCTTGCGCGCATAGCAGAGGTACGGCACCACAGCCGTGACGCGCTCAGGCGCCGCATCGCTCAACGCCCCCAGAAAGAAGAGGAGGCGGCACAACTTATCGTTTACCGACTGCGCGTCGTCAGCATACAGCGAGTGGATCACGAATACGTCGCGCCCTCGGACGCTGACGAGCGGGCGCGTCTTGTGCTCACCATCGTCGAAGGCCCGTTCAAGGTGGTCGCTCAACGGGAGGTGGAGCGCGTCGGCAATGCGCTGTCCGACCGATGAACGGGTATCGAGGGCGAAGAGCTGGGGCGGGGTACGAGAGGAAGACGACACGACGACAGCGACTCATGGGCGGAGCATACGGCGGTGTACTCTGCACGATACGGCGCAGAGCGGGCGGAGACAAGCCGCACGGCCCGCGGCGACGAGAACAGGCCCACGGGCCCAGCAAAAAACCCGGGCACGCGGGCCGTTCAAAAGCGCCGTTGTGGGCTACGGTCTGGCACGGTGGCCACTCTACTCAACGAGCAGGTTATTGTGCACGTCGACCACGCCAAGCGTGTAGCGAGCGGCGTTGTAGGCGGCCTGCCGAGCCGTTCGTGTTGGCACTGTACGGGCCAGCGTCACGACGCCGTCTTCAACGATGACGTCGACGTCCTGGGCCTCGACCAGTGCGTTGCGCTCCAGGGCCTCGGCGCGCAGCTTCTTCCAGAACGCATCGACCGCTCCGTCGAGTGTCACCTGCCCACCGGTAACCTCTACGTCGATATCCGATGCGTCGATATCCGACGCGTCGATGTCAGGGTTGATGCGCAACACCGCCTCGACATCAGCCACCAGTTCGGTGCTGGTGGGCGTTGTCGTGCTGGACGGGTAGCTCACCGTCAGGTTGTCGGTGACATCGGTTACGCCCGCGATGGGCATGGCGTCAAAGACGGCGGCGTTGCGGGCAAAGTGAGTGGGCACCGTCCTGCGTAGCGCCACGATGCCGTCGTCTACCGTGACGCCAACGTCCGACGCGTTGACGCGGTCATCCCAGTACAGCTGCTCTTCCACATCGTCTTTGATGTCTTCTTCCGTCATAGGAGTCGTCATGGTCGTCATGGCGAATCACCTTTACGGTAGGTTATGTGAGCGCATTCGAGTGGGCATGTTCGAGGGTGTGCTAAATGGGACCTCAGCAGCTCCTCGCTGTTCATCCCGGCTTTAGACCCGGATCGCGCGAGCTGCTAGGCTCCGGCCAGCTCACCCTCGGGGGCCGGCCAGAGGTCGCGGATGGCTTCCGGCAGCATCTGACGCGCGTCGTTGATTTCACCGGGGCTGACGTGGCTGTTTAGCACAGTGAACACGCCACGTGCAGCGGCTTCCGGGTCAAACCCGCCAGTGGCCTCAAGCTCTGCTTGCACCGGCTCCAGGAACGTGTCGCGGTCGCGATAGGTGCGTGGGGCGTCGGCGGGTATGTACCCTTCGAAATACACGCCGCGGATCAGGGCTGGGAGTTGTGCGGCCAGATCCACCGCTTCCTCGACCGGAAGCCGGTCCCGCAGGGCGAAGAGCGTGCCGCGCAGCGCGTGATATGCGACCTGCGCGTTCTCCGACCCGATTGCGTCGCCCACCTCCGAGAGCCAAGTGTTCGTCTCGTGGATCGTCCGGTTGAGACCCGGTACTTCTTTCTTGATCACAGTGGATCACCTCCGTTCATAACTTGGTGCATACACTTCTTCGTGTGGAGAAAAAACGGAAACAATTTGGCGTGTTTCTTCGCTCCGGCAGCTCTACCGCAGTTCTCCGCCTCCGTTCACGAAGGGGTTACATCTCGCCGGCCGCGCGTCCACCCGCGGGTGGCCCCGGAGAAACAGCGGTTCCACATCGAGGGTATGGACGAACCGATGTCTGCTCTCTTAGCTGCCTGCCAACCACTGCCCGTCGCCCATGAGTGACCCAGATGGCTTTCGTGCGTACTCACGGCGAGCCCTGACGGCCGTCGGCCTCTTGGTGCTGGCGCTTGTGCTGTTATACCTGCTCTTATACCTGGCCAATGTGCTACTGCTTGTATTTGCTGGCACGCTGGTAGCTGTTTTTTTGGGTGGCGTGGCGCGGTATACGGGCCGTTACACCCCGCTCACCCGCCCGCTGGCCCTGACGCTGGTCGTCGTCCTACTGGTCGGAATCGGCGTGGCGGTCGCGATGCTGGCTGGGCCGCCCATTGTGGAGCAGGCGCTGCTGCTGGCCGACCGCCTGCCCGACGCCCTCCGCCGGCTCCAAACGATTATCGAATCCCGCGAGTGGAGCCGCCAGCTCTTTGCCGATGCGCCCGTAGTGCGCGATCTCCTCCCCATACCCGCCGATGTCGTCAGCCGCATCACCGACGTGTTCTCTCAGACGCTGGGCGTGTTAACGCGCATCCTCATCGTGGTGCTGATCGGCATCTACGGCGCGGTCAACCCCCAGGCGTACGTGGACAGCGTTCTGCTGCTCGTTCCGCCGTCGGACCGGTCGCGGGCCCAGGAGGTACTGCACGCATTGGGCCGCGTGCTACGCTGGTGGCTGGTGGGCCGCTTCGTGTCGATGGCCATCGTGGGCGCCGTGACGGCGACCGGCCTCTGGCTGATTGGCATCCCGTCGCCACTGGCTCTGGGGCTCATTGCGGCCCTGCTGGAGTTTGTGCCGTACATCGGGCCCATCTTCGCGGCAGCACCGGCCCTGCTGGTGGCACTGGTGCTGGGCCCCACCGAGCTGGCGTATGTGGCGCTGCTGTACGGCGTGGTGCAGGTGCTGGAGAGCTACTTCATCAACCCACTGGTGCAGGAGCGCGCCGTGTCCATCCTGCCGGCCGCGCTCATCACGGCCCAAGTCATCATGGGCGTGCTGGCCGGCCCGACGGGAGTCGTGCTCGCCACCCCGCTGGCCGTGTCGACCATCGTCCTCATCCAGATGCTGTACATCGAAAACGTTCTCGGCGATTCCGTCAAGATCCTCGGCACGCACTCGCAGCGACGAAAACCATCGGGCTAACAGCGGTCGGGGAGCGTCCTCGCGTGCTCGTGCATCGCAGCCCACGGATCATCTTTCTGCCCGAGCCGACGGAAGATGCTGCGGATGGTATACCACTGCGGCGTCAGATCCGGCCGGTCGAGCTCGAACCACTCGATGGGCGTGGCGATGGGGGCGCCGGACCGGGCCCGCACGCTGTAGGGGGCGACAGCCGTCTGCCCGTATGCGTTGCGGCCTGTATCAAGGTACACCCGTCCGTTCCGGTCGGCGATGCGCTGCTCGGTCGTACACAACGTCGGATGCGCCTCGGCTATCTCATCAGCCAGGCGACGCGCCACCGCGCGGACGGTGTCGAAGTCCGGCCCGCGCCGCAACGGGGCCCGAATGTGGACGCCGCTGGACCCCGTCGTCATCACGAACGCGACGAGGCCGCGCGCTTCCAGGGCCGCCCGCACGTGCTTCGCCGTCGTACGGACCGCGCCGAAGTCGTTGCCCGACGGGTCCAGGTCGACTACGATCTGATCGGGCTCGCGGGGCGCATCCATCCGGCTCAGCCAACTGTGGAACGTGATGACGGCCTGGTTGGCCAGGTAAACGAGCGCTGCCGCTGTGTTGCACACCGGGTGCGCCACCGAGCCGCCCTCCGCCTTCGGCAGCGCGGCACGGTCGATCCACGACGGAAAGTAGTCCGGCGCGGTCTGCTGGTAGAAGCCGTCGCTCTCGATGCCGTCTGGGAAGCGGTGGAGCGTCAGCGGACGCTCCTGCACGTGGGGCAACATGACCGGCGCGATGCGGCGGTAGTAGTCGATGAGGTCGCCCTTGGTGAGCTCAGCCCTCGGAAAGAATAGCTTGTCTTCGTTCGACGTCTCAATGACATGCGCATTGACTTTCAGCGTGGTCATAGCCGCGTGCGTTTAATGAGCGGACGGACTACCGATCGGTCTCCTCTGCGCGTACGTCTTCCAGATCGCGGCCGGTGAGCACAGACTGCGGCTCGGTGCTCACGGGGTTGCGCCGGGCGTCGGCGGCGGCGTCATCCATCTTGATGAGTAGCCACCGATCGGCTGTATGGTCGATGCGGATGAGGGCGTACCCGCCGTAGACCTTTTGGCCGTCGAGCCATACCTCAACGTGCCCCGCGTCGATGGCTGCAGCCATGGTCAGGGGGTCGTCTTTCTCGGCCATCAGATTCCGGTACGGACCGCGGTCCCACACGATCACGGCTCCAGCCCCGTACTCGCCTTCCGAGATAACGCCTTCGAAGTCCGCGTACTCGAGCGGATGATCGTCGGTGGGCACCGCGAGCCGCTTCTCGCGAGGGTCGGTGGAGGGCCCCTTCGGCACCACCCATGATTTCAGTGTGCCCTCGACGGCAAACCGCAAGTCATAGTGAAGCGACTGCGCGTCGTGCTTTTGAATGACGAAAAAGGGGTCGTCCGCCATGGCCGGGCGTATGTCCATGCTGGTGGCCCCGCGGCTCACCCTCCGCTCAGTGCGCTGCGTGCCGCCGACACGATACGGCGGCGTGAACACGAGTCCTGCAATGTGGAATCTCCGTCCGGTGCACCTCTTCTTCCCCACGTCGTTGTGCGCTTCCTGCGTACGCTGCGCGCAGCACGCCGTGTATTTCCCCGCACGGGCGTCATGCAAATGCTCACGTCGCATCAGCGAAAGGACCCCGTGCAACAATTACGGCTCCGTCACATATTAACATGAGCATATTTACTGATTGGCGCTGTTCTGTTCGCCCCTAACAGCCTGTTTATATATGAACACTTCCCCCACGCCGCCCGTCGTGCGCGACGATGCGCCCTCTCCAGACGGCTTTTCTTTTTCGTCGGATTGGAAGCGCTTCCGGCCTGTTCAGGACCTCGTGGTTCCCGTCTTGTCGATCGATGAGACCGGGACTATCCAGCATGCTTCCACGGCTGCGCGCCGGCTGCTAGAGTACGGCCCGAACGCTCCGCTCGATGCATACTTCTTTTCGCACGTACATGGTAAAAACCTGTATCGAGTCATGCAGGATATCGCTCATATGGTGTGCTGTGGCCAGCAGCAGGCCTCGTGGCTACTCCGCCTGCGTACCGGACACGGTCGCTGGCGGTGGTATCGGGCCACAGCGCAGAACCGGCTGCACGAAAGCTCGCAAGCCATCCTGATCCGCCTGGCTACCGTCTGATCGGGAGCAGGCCCATCTGCTCGTTGGAGGCATTTAATCCGCCCTTTCTAGCGCATGGTGCTGTGGGAGATTCTCCTACCCGGCGCCAAGCATATGTCGGTAGCTGCCTGTCAAATCTCCCCTGCGAGTGGACGGCGGAACGGTCCCTACGTTAGACTGCCCACCCGCAGAGGAGTCACGGACCTGAACCGCTTGTGCTCAAGGGAGACCCATGAAAACGACTCGCTCTCCATCGCGCCCGCCTCGTGCCCGGCACCACCGGCCCGGCCCCTCCTCGCAGGCTCACTCTGCGCCCGTTGAGGTCAAACTGTTGCTCGTACCCTTCCGGAGCGGCGAAACGGTCCGGCGACATCCCGAATTGCAGCCGTGGCTGGAGGCTAACTGGGTCATCCGCAGCGCCGTACCGCGCATCGTGGAAGACGGGGCGACCAAACTCCTCGTCGTGCTCGCGCAACCAGCTCTCGACACTTCCTCGCCGCCCGTTGACTCCCGTCCATCGCCGATGCGGCCGACCTGATAAGGGCGTTACTCCTCCTTCAGCGCCATGCGCACCAGCTTGTCGGCCGACTGGATGCCGGCCTGGTCGCGCAGCACCTTGCGGATGGCCCGCTCGGCATCGGCGCGGCTGAGGCCGAGCGACTCCAGCGCGGCCAGCGCATCAGACCGCGCCGCCGCCCGCGCCTCGGAGCCACCGCTGATCGGGGCCCCGCCACTGCCCTCGAAGATGTCAAGGTCAGCAAAGCGGTCGCGCAGGTCCACGATGAGGCGGTCAGCCGTCTTGCGCCCGACGCCCGAGATGTCGGTGAGGCGGCTCGTGTCGCCCTCCACGACGTGATCGCGCAGCTCGGCCGGCGTCATCGACGAGAGGGCGGAGAGCGCCAGCTTGGGCCCCACGCCGGATACGCCCAGCATCACCTCGAACACCGTCCGCTCTGCCTGCGAAGCGAATCCGTAGAGCGTCTGCGCGTCCTCGCGGACGTGATGATACGTGTGTAGCTGCACGTCGTCCCCTTTCGCCGGCAGCGACTGGTACGTCGACGTCGGGATCAGCACTCGGTACCCGATGCCCTGCACGTCGACGATGACGCTCTCGGTGGATTTCTCAGCCAGCGTGCCGGCGACGTAGGCGATCATTGCTGCGTAGGAGGGTTTGGGAGTGTGGGGGATCGGGAGCCGCAGGAAACGAAGAGCTGATGACACGAAGAGCCGAGGTGCGCTTGTCAGCGCCCCGTTTCTCCGGTGCCCCGTTTCTCCGACTCGCAGGTCATTTCTGAAACACCGCTTCACCCTGTTCGGCGAGGGCGCGGAC
>CAYFQN010000027.1:0-3082 GCA_964345285.1 uncultured Rhodothermales bacterium | reverse complement strand
GACTCGCAGGTCATTTCTGAAACACCGCTTCACCCTGTTCGGCGAGGGCGCGGACGGCGTCGCGGTCCCACCGCATGACGATGGGCAGCCGCCGCCCAATGCCGAAGGCTTTGCTGCTCACGCGCAGGCCCGGCGGCGCCTGCCGGCGTTTGTACTCGTTGCGGTCCACGCGGTGCAGGATGTCCTTGACGAGCGCGCGGTCGTAGCCCGTCTCGTCGACGATCGCCTCCAACTCCTTCTTCTCCTCAATGTATCGGGCCAGGATGGCGTCGAGCACGTCGTACGGGGGGAGTGTATCCGTGTCCTGCTGATCGGGGCTGAGCTCGGCCGAGGGCGGCTTCTCGATGGTCGAGCGCGGAATCAGATCGTAGCCGGCTTGCGTGTTGATGTGCTCGGCGAGCTGATAGACGCGCGTCTTGAGTACGTCGGACAGAGCGGCCACGCCGCCGTTGAGGTCGCCGTAGAGCGTGACGTACCCCACGGCCATTTCGCTCTTGTTGCCCGTGGTAAGCAGCAGGTAGTTGAACTTGTTCGAGAGCGCCATGAGCGTGACGCCGCGCGAGCGGGCCTGGATGTTCTCCTCGGCCACGCCGGGTGCGGTGCCGGCAAACAGATCGGCCAGCATGGTATCCGTGAAGGCATCGACGGCCGGTTTGATGGGGATCTCGTGGAACGCGATGCCGAGGTTGTCAGCGAGTTGCTCCGAGTCGGTCACCGAGCCCTCCGAGGAGATCTCCGACGGCATGGTGACGCCAACCACGTGCTCAGCCCCGAGCGCCTGCACAGCGAGCGTGCACGTCACCGCCGAGTCGATCCCGCCCGACAGGCCAACGAGCGCCTTGTCGAAAATGCCCGTCTTGTGATAGTAGTCCCGGATGCCCATCTGCAGCGCGTCGTGCAGGTCCTCTACGTCGTCGTGCTGCATGGTGCAGGGACCACGCGGCGCGTCCATGTCCCACAGCAGCATGTCCTCTGCGAACGACTGCGCGCACATCAGCCGCGTGCCGTCCGCGCCGTGGACGCGGCTGTCGCCGTCGAAGATGACCTCCGTGTTGGCGCCCACCTGGTTCGCGAAGACGAACGGCCGCTCGTGCTGCCGGCAGATGTTGCCAATCAGTTCGTTGCGGTGTTCGTGCTTGCCGATGGAGAAGGGCGAGGCGCTGACGTTGATGAACAGGTCGGCGCCCTGCGCGGCGAGTTCACCGACGGGCTCCTCGTGGTAGAGATGGTATGTGTCCTGCTGCTGCGTATTCCACATGTCCTCGCAGACGTGCAGGCCCAGCTTGAGCCCGCGCCACTCGACGACGTGCCGCTCCCGTTCCGGCTCGAAGTAGCGATGCTCGTCGAAGATGTCGTACGTGGGCAAGAGCGTCTTGCGCACGGTGGCGAGGCGCTCGCCGCCTTCGTAGAGCAGCGCCGCGTTGAACACCCGCTTGCCGACGGGCCCGCGGTTCGGCACCGGCGCGCCGACGATGACGCCCATGTCCTGCGGCACGTGGTGCGCGATGTGCTGGAGCGCCTGCTGCACGGCCTCGACGAAGAACCGATTCTCCAACAGATCCTGCGGCGGATACCCCACAACACAGAGCTCGGAGAATACGGCGAGGTCGGCGCCCCGCTGGCGCGCCTGGTGCGCCTTGTCGATGATGGCTTCGCTGTTGCCTTCCAGGTCGCCCACCGTGGGGTTCATCTGGACAATCGCGATCCGCATGGCGTCGTAAACTGGTTGGAGGAGCCGGTACCTGTGCAAACACGTTGAGCCGGGTCCATGCGTTCCGCGGCAGCGCTACTTCGCTTCCGTGCCCATTGCCTCTGGCATGCCCACCCTGATCCCCTCGACGTTGCCCGATAGGCCGAGCACCGGGTCGGCGATCAGACGCTGTCGATTAGCCGGACGTACCGCCAGCAGGCAGTGGCGCCGCTTCGGGAGGACAGGGCGTAGCTGGAGAATCCATTGGCGTACGGTCTGGCGCCGTGCCGGACCCGGATCGTCCGGCCACCCGTTGGAGCTTCTGTTTGCCTCGACTGTCACCGTATTCCTTTCCACCCACCGTCCGTTCCGATGCGCGTAGCCATTTACTCCGACATCGCCTGCCCGTGGTGCTACATCGGCGAGCGGCGCTTCGCCCGCGCCTTGGCCGACTGGCCGGATGCCGAGGCCGTTGAGGTCGTCTTCCGGCCGTTCCAACTGGACCCCGACCTGCCGGACACGCCGCAGCCGCTCATGCAACGGCTCGAAGAAAAATTTGGCGCGCAAAAGGACGCGGCCATGGAGCGTGTGATAGCCATGGCGGAGGACGAAGGGCTCACGATGCGATTCGACGACGCGCTGGCCGTCAACACCTTCACGGCACACCGGCTGCTGTGGCTCGCCGAGCGGGAAGCCGGGCCGGCCGCTCAACGCGCCCTGGCCGAGCAGCTGTTCGCGGCGCACTTCACGCACGGCGACAACGTGGCCGATCCCGATGTGCTGGCCGACATGGCCGCTAAGGTCGGGCTCGACCGCAAGCGCACGCGCACCTTTCTCGCCTCTGATGAAGGGGCGGACGCGGTGCAGGCGCTCATCGAGCGCGCCCAGCGCCTCGGCATCCGCGCCGTGCCCACGTTCGTGTTCGACGACGAATCCGCCGTGCAGGGCGCACAACCCGCCGACACGTTTCGACGCGTGCTCGACGAGGTGATGGCGGACGCCACCGCCTCGGAGTGAGGGCACCTCACAGCGTTCTGCCTGCAGATACATAGCCCACGACGTCCGCAACAAAAAAACGGGAATGACCCGCAGCGAGCCATTCCCGTAAAAAGCCATTCCCGTAAAAA
This sequence comes from uncultured Rhodothermales bacterium, assembly GCA_964345285.1. Classification (GTDB taxonomy): domain Bacteria; phylum Bacteroidota; class Rhodothermia; order Rhodothermales; family Salinibacteraceae; genus JAAAPH01. Next base: position 265 of record CAYFQN010000027.1, on the reverse strand, counting down.
GGGTACGGGGAGAGGTGGTAGAAGGCTACACCGTTTCGCCGGTCGAGACATCTTCGAGCTGCACGCCTTTGAGGCCCATCGCGTCGTATGTCGCGCCCTCGAACGCAGCAACGGTCGACTGGACGTGCGCCATCACTTCTTTCGGGCCTGTCGCGTAGTCCATCGGGTGGCCAACGCGCTCGGCGATTTCGGGCAGCAGTTCCCAGCTCGGCTTGCAGTTAACGCGGTGCTCTTCGTTGTACCACTTGTCGAACGGCGTGCCGTG
>CAYFQN010000026.1:15014-20340 GCA_964345285.1 uncultured Rhodothermales bacterium | reverse complement strand
CACGCTGTCGTTCGACGTACTCAACGCGGTTACCGCGCCGGAGACGCACCCGACTATTACGTTCGACGTTTCAGTGCCTGCCGGCGATGGGTAGGTCCAGGCCCCGCGCCCACCGCCTGCCTACTCCACCGTCACGCTCTTGGCGAGGTTACGCGGCTGATCAACGTCGCACCCGCGCATGACAGCGATGTGGTACGACAGCAACTGCAGCGGCACGACCGTGAGCAGTGGGGCAAGGAATTCTTCCGTCTTCGGGATGCGCAGCACGTACTCGCACAACGCGTCGAGCTCGCCGTTGCCCTCGTCCGTGATGGCAATGACGCACCCCTCGCGCGCAGCCACCTCTTCAATGTTGGATACCACCTTGTCGTAGGTCGAGTCCTTCATCGCCATGAACACGACGGGCATAAACCGGTCGATGAGTGCGATGGGGCCATGCTTCATCTCGGCAGCCGGGTACCCTTCCGCGTGGATGTATGAGATCTCTTTCAGCTTGAGGGCCCCTTCGAGCGCCACGGGGAAATTGTACCCGCGCCCGAGGTAGAGGAAGTTGGACGCGTACCGGTACACGTTGGCCATCTCGCGCAACTCGTCGTTCATGTCGAGCACCTGCCGCACCTTATCGGGCACGGCGGCGAGCGCCTGCAGGCTATGCGCCAGCTCGGCGCGGCTCAGCGTGCGGCCCTCCGCCAGCTTGAGCGCGATCATCGCCAGCACGAGTACCTGCGCCGTGAACGCCTTTGTGGAAGCCACGCCAATCTCTGGGCCCGCGTGCAGGTAGACGCCGGCATCTGTCTCGCGCGCGATGGTGGAGCCGACGACATTGCAGATGCCAAGGCACAGCACGCCGGCCTGCTTGGCCTCACGCACCGCAGCCAGCGTGTCGGCCGTCTCGCCGCTCTGCGAGATGACGAGCACCACGTCGTTCTCGTTCAGGATGGGCTTGCGGTAGCGGAACTCGCTCGCGTACTCAACCTCAACGGGAATCCGCGCGAAGTGCTCGATCAGGTATTCCCCGACGAGCCCGGAGTGCCACGACGTGCCACACGCGCAGATGATGATGCGCTCGGCCTGGCGCAGCTGATCCATCACGTCGAGCAAGCCGCCGAGCACAATCGTGTTGTCGTCCAGGTCCACGCGGCCGCGCATGCAGTCTTCCAGCGCGGTAGGCTGCTCCATGATTTCCTTCAGCATGAAGTGCTCGTAGCCGCCCTTCTCGATTTCGCCAAGGCTCCACTCCAGCTCGTGCACCTCTTTTTCGAGCGTCACGTTGTCGACCGTCTTCACCTCGTAGCCGGAGCGGCGCATGACGGCCATCTCACCGTCGCTGAGATAGACCACCTGCCGCGTATGCTCCACGAGCGGCGCCGCGTCGGAGCCGATAAAGTACTCGCCGTCGCCAATGCCGAGGATGAGTGGGCTGCCCTTCCGCGCCGCAATGAGCAGGTCCGGGTCATCGGCTGATACGATGGCGATACCGTACGTGCCCACGACTTGTGTGAGCGCCTGGCGAACGGCCTCCTCAAGCGGCAAGCCAGTTTCCTTGCGCACGTCGTCGATGAGATGGACGAGCGCCTCGGTGTCCGTCTGGCTTTGGAAGGTGTAGCCCTTTTGCTTGAGCTGATCGCGGATGGCGCCGTAATTTTCGATGATCCCGTTGTGGACGAGCGCAAAGTCGGACGCCGCATTGGTGTGCGGGTGAGCATTGGCATCGCTTGGGTGGCCGTGCGTAGCCCACCGCGTATGACCGACCCCCAGTGTGCCTGCTAAGTGCCCGTTGCCAAGCGCCGACTCCAGCGCATCCACTTTCCCCTCCGCTTTTTGCACCTGCAGGCCTTCCTCGCCCACAATAGCAATGCCCGCCGAGTCGTAGCCGCGGTATTCAAGGCGATGCAACCCTGTAAGTAGCAGGTCTTCGACCGACTGCGTTCCGATGTATCCAACAATTCCGCACATGGGCGTTCTGTGAAGTCTTCTTAAGCGTTGTAGATTGAGCTGCAGACGACCGCGCGGCACAAGATAGGACACCCTGCAATTCGTGCTGTATGGACATGGATGCATTGATCCGCGACGTACATCGCACGGCGGCCCCGAACCGTCGATTCCGGACCGTCGATACGGCGTGCAATGAACGCGCCAAGTCGCCAGTACCGGCCTGTGCTCCGCGTCGTCCGTAGCGCCCCGCGGCCTGCCGCGACGTGGGCGCCGTCGTCAGTAGCGCTCCAGCGAGAACTTTTCTCCCAGGTAGCGGCGGCGCACTTCGGGGTCGGCGGCCAAATCTTCGGCGGTGCCTTGCTTCAAGATGCGCCCTTCGTACAGGAGATAGGCGCGGTCGGTGATGGCCAGTGTTTCGTGCACGTTGTGATCGGTGATGAGGACACCGATGTCGCGCTCCTTGAGGCCCGCGACGATGGATTGGATGTCTTCGACGGCAATTGGATCCACCCCAGCGAATGGCTCATCGAGCAGGAAGAACTTGGGCTCGGTTGCCAGTGCGCGGGCGATCTCGGTGCGCCGCCGCTCGCCGCCCGAGAGTGTGTACGCTTTTGACGTGCGGACGCGCGCAATGCCAAATTCGCGCAGCAACGCCTCGACGCGCGCTTCGCGCTCGGCCTTGCTCATCGGCTGGAATTCGAGCACAGCGTGCAGGTTACCCTCCACCGTCAGCTCGCGGAAGACGGACGTTTCCTGCGCGAGGTATCCGATGCCGCGCCGCGCCCGCTTGAACATGGGCAAGCGGGTGATGTCATCGTCGCCAAGCCGGATGTGCCCCTCGTTCGGCCGGATCATGCCCACGATCATGTGGAACGTCGTCGTCTTGCCGGCGCCATTCGGACCAAGGAGCCCCACTACTTCGCCTTGCTTCACGTGCAGGCTGACGTCGCGCACCACCGCACGCTTTTTGTAGCGCTTGGTCAGGTGCTCAGCAGCCAGCGTGAGTGCATCGGCTGAGCCGCCCGTCGAGGGTGTTGTGTGAGAGGACACTGCCATCCGAGACTACTGGTTCGTGAGCGTGTCGGGACGCTGGAAGACGCCGCCGCGTTCGTCAGACACGGGCCGGACCGCTACTGCGTTCCCCGGCAGTCGGGTACGGGTCCGCTCATCCAGCAAGCGCTCCTTTATCGGTTGCTGCTCCGGCACCCAGCGAAACCCGTCCAGCTGAAACGGGCTGGGGGTGACCGCCGCATCGTACACATTGCTTTCCACCCCGCGGTACACGCCCACTTGCTGCAGCTCGCCGCCCTGAAACCACATGACGATCTGATCCGCCGATGCCCGCACAGCGCCGTCTAGCCGTTCGTTGTCGTTCTTGAGGAACCGGATCGTCTCCGCATTGGGCTGGGTGCTGATGCGGCGCAGCGAGTCGGCCCGGAAGTAGGCCGTGATGGTGCGCCCTTTCAACTGGTGAATCCGGTCGATCGACGTGTCACGCTGCGCAGCGAAGGCGTTGCCCACCACGTACACGGTATCGACGGACCGGTTGCGCGCCTTGACCCGGATTGTATCGCCGGAAACCTGCGAGCCCTCGAACCACGTGATCGGGTTGCGATAGAGCCGCGTCTCTTCCTGCTGGAGCGAGTCGCCCTGCGCCGTCCGGTCGTACACCACCGAGTCGCCCACCGCCGCGATGTCTGGCTGCCAGATGCGCACCGAGTCGAGCGCGACGAGGCGCCGCAATGAATCGGATCGGGTAGAGCGAAGACGGTGCGCCCGGACGAGCAGCGTGTCTGACGGCGCCCCCACCGAGTCCGACTCGATTTGGACGAGCAGCGCCCGGCCCCGCACGAAGCTCTCGCTGCGCGTCTTCTCGTTGCGGGCAAATTGGCCGAACAGATACGTGCGCGTCGTCGAATCGGCATCGGAGGCCTCGCTGCCTTTCCGTCGAATGAACACGCGACCGCGGGCGATGGTGTTACCCGTCGACCGGAAGTACGTGACGGAGTCGGCCTCCAGGTAGGTGTCGGCGTCCTCGAAGCGCACGTCGCCGTAGAACTCGGCGCGCTCGTCGCTGGAGAAGTACGTGCCGGCGTTGCTGGTGAGCGTGCTGCTGCTGTCGACCAGTGTGACGCCGTCGCGAAATTCGGACCGCTTCTCGTCGGCGAAGTACTGACCGGACGGCGCCCGCACGAACAGATCGCCGTCAGTTAACTCTACGTTGCCGCGCGCAATGCCCATCTTGCGCACTTCGTCGTACCGCACCGTGTCGGCCGTGAGGGTGTCACCGCGTTCGAACACGACGACGTTCTCTGTGAAGAGATACTCCCGCTGCCGGAGAAAACGCACCGCTCGCTCGGAGATGATCCGCGTGCTGTCCTGGTCAACTTGCACGTTGCCGACGAGTCGCTGGACCCGCACGCTGTCCACCATGGTGGCGATGAGCGAATCGGCGGCCACGTCGGCCCGGCGCTGTGTCGTGTCGCGGTTGGTGGTATCGACCTCCGTGGTATCAGTCTCTGGGGTGTTGGGAGCCGTTGCCTGCTGCGCGGTTGGACGTTCCATTCCCCCAGCAGACCGGCTGATGCTCAGGAGGGCGACGCACAGGGCGAGGGCCATGCAGCATCCGGCCATCGTATGTCGAGCCAGCGAAGGCATGGGCGTCAGCTACGGTTGAGTGGTATCGGCCGGGGCGTCGCTGTCGTCCAGGGCCACCTGTGCCGTGAAGCGGCCGATTTGGTACGTGTCTAGGTTTTCATCTGCCACCAGCCCGTAGCCCTCCACACGCTCCGACGGCGTCGTGATCCGGACGAACCGGTTCGTCCGGATCTTCCGGTCGGCCTCGTCCCACGTCAGGAACGAACTGCGCAGGCGCTTGCGCTCTTGGGTGACGACGAGGACGTCGCCAAAGGCGTCAAACTGCCCTCGCCGGTCGTAGTAAATGAGACTGTCAGCTGTGAGCACCGCGGAGGAATCGCCCTCGGCATCGAACAGCCAAGCCGTCACCCGCTGGCTGGTGCGGTCGGTCGGTGAAGGCGTGTTATCCGGCGGGCGAACACGCATGCTGTCGGGCAGCCCGACGAGCAGTGCAAAGGTGCTGTCGCCCCGGTCGTATTGCTCCATTCGCCCGGCCGCGAGGGCGGCCCGTCGTTGCGGGCCGTGGCGCATTACAAACCGAGCATCGTAGCTGATCTGCTGCGGCGCCGATTCGTCCGGGCCGACTTCAGCCCCCGGCGATGTCGCCCGGCGCTCGCAGCCCAGCAGCACTGTGGCTACACCCAGACATGCCGATATGAACCACACGTGTTTCATGTCCATCCCAACGAGGCGAACGGGGCTCGGTTCTGCAAGCGGGCGGCGCATTCTTCCGCACCGCGCCTGTGCGTCGAGG
>CAYFQN010000026.1:0-14914 GCA_964345285.1 uncultured Rhodothermales bacterium | reverse complement strand
GCTGCTACTGGGCGGCATGATGCGCCAATGCATGCCACGTCAGCAGGCATTGATTTTGTTGTGCTACGCGATGACGTGCCGCACGGTGCAGGGCCTCTGCCCTGCGGCGGGCCTGCCGCTGAAGCAACCGGGTTGGCGCGGGACCCCGATGCGGCCGCCGACGCCGAGGGGGTCGCTCCTCACCGCTCCCAGCGGTGAGCGGTGCCGGCACAATGTGCCGATAGCTGAAAGTTTTTCCGATCGTACCTCTCCACCCTTAATCACTCGGCAGCCGCTGCACCCCGGCATTGACCGTTCCGGCCAGCGGTCCTTCCATTCCTGGCGCGCTTTGCTTTACTTGTAGTGGCTATAGCCTCTGCCGAGTGCGCTCCCGTTCGCAACCGACTCTGCTTTCTCCCAACGTTCCATTATGAGCTTCGACGTACACACCCAGACGGACAAGACGGTTGTCGTCAGCATTGGCGAAGCCCTCGATTTTCGCAATGCGGACGACTTCAAGTCGACTTTCCAGGCGCACGTCGATGATGGGGTGCGCAACTTCATCCTCGACTTTTCGGATACTGGCATTCTCGACTCGACGGGGCTTGGCTCCATCTTCTCGCTCTACCGGCAGATCTCGCCCGAAGACGGCCAGGTCGTCTTCGCCGACGTCTCGCGGCCGGTGCAGGTCGTCGTCCAACTGACACGGACGTACAAGGTGTTTCGCCAATTCCCCTCGGTCGATGCCGCGCAAAAGGCGCTGTCGTAAGCCGCAGCCCCCTCCGATCTGTGTCCCTTGGCTCCCCCACCATGGATCCGATCAAGCAACGATTCAGCGACTTAGAGCGCGCCCTCAACACGACGCATTTGCTCTTCGAGGATTGGATGGACGGTGCGCCTGCTCCGGCAACGCTCCCGGACGATGAAACGCTCCAGCATGCGCGGCTCGTCCTGCATGAATGGCTCGCCAACCTGGTCCAGCACGCCGACTTCCAGGAACGCACGCCGGAGGTCGTCATCTATGTGCACCCGGAGCAGAATATGGTTCGCGGCACAGTCGTCGATAACTCGGAGGGGTTTCCGATGGAGCACCGTTTGGAGGCGCAGACCACCAACGCCCTGCCGTTCCCCGAGCGCGCCATGGGCCTGCGCTTCATCAGCGCCTGCACCGACACCCTCTCCTACGACCGCACCGCCGATGGGCGCTATCAGTTTTCGTTCTCCATTCTGATTAACCACACTCCATGGCTAAGCAATCTATTCTAGTGGTCGAGGATGAGAAGATGCTCCGCAAGCTGTTGGAGTACCGCCTCGGAAAGCACTACGAAGTGACCACGGCGGCCAACGGGGAAGAAGCCCTGGAGCGCATGGAGTCCTATACCCCAGACCTGATCATCTCGGATATTATGATGCCGAAGATGGATGGGTTCGCCCTGCAATCGGCTCTGCAGTCGGATAAGAACAAACGTGTCATCCCGTTTATCTTTCTGACGGCGCACTCGGACGAACCCACTCGCCGCGAGGGAGCCCGCACCGGCGTGGACGACTTCATCACGAAGCCGTTCGATATCGACCAGCTCCTCTCCCGCATCGATCGGCTGCTGGAGCGCACGAGGGTCTTCCAGAGCAACCTGGACGCAGAGATCGGCGAAGACTTTTCGCGCCGGCTCATGCCGAAGCAGATGCCATCGGTGCCCGGCTATCGCATCCGCTTCCACAACCAGGCCCACGACCAGGGCGGCGGCGACCTGTTCGACTGGACCAAGACGGCGGACGACGACTACTTCATCACCGTCGGCGATGTGATGGGCAAGGGCGTGCGCGCCAAATTTTACGCCTTTAGTTTTTTGAGCTACGTGCGCGGCACCCTCCACGCCATGCTACGCGAATCCGACTCGCCCGCCGAACTGCTGCGCCGCGTCAACCAGATGCTCATCGAGGATGAGGTGATGGAGGAAACCTTCGCCTCGCTGCTCTTGCTCAACTGGGATCCGAAGCGGCACACCATCACCTATGCCAACGCCGGCCACTGCCGCCCGGTGCTCGTGCGACCCAACGGCGCGGAGATCGTCGCGCACAGCGACCTCATCCTGGGGCTGGAGCCCGGCACGCAATTCACCGACTCCACCATTGAGCTGCCCCCGAACAGCGCGCTGATGCTGTACACGGATGGCCTCATGGAGCAGCGCCTCCCCTCCGGCAACACGCTCGGCGAGGACGGCGTGATGGACCTCGCCGCCGAGGCCCTTACTGCCGAGGAGCCCATCCAAGCCCTCCTCAACGACGCCCTCGACCGCAGCGAGGCCACCGAGTTTGAAGATGACATCCTCGTCTTCTGGTTGCAGCGCGTAAGCGACTGACAGCCGCCTCATCGGCTGAGCGACGACGCGGCAGAAGGACGCGCAAACGTCGTGAAGCCGACCGCAGCGCAGTGCTACAGTCGGCTTTTTCGGGCAGGTCTCTCGTCGTCTATGATGAGCCGCGTGGTTGAGGTCGCGACCTCAACGGAGCGTGCCCGATACTCGTGCTCTAGCAGTGCGTAGTTTTCCTTGTCCCAGTACTCGCCATCGCGGTACAGGTAGTCGCGCGCCGATCCTTCGTGGGCAAAGCCCGCCTCCTGAACCAGGTTTCTCCATGCGTCGTTGTACTCGAACGTCTCGGCGCTCACGCGGTGTAGTTCCAGCGTCTCGAAGCAGTAGTGCAACAGCAGCTCTAACGACTCACGCCCATAGCCCTCTCCCCAGTACGACCGGTCGCCGATCGTGACGCCAACGAGGCCGTGCCTGTTGGCGTCGCTGATGTTTGCAACGTACGCCACCCCGATCAGCGCGCCATCATCGACGTGGATCTCAAAGTCCTGGTTTACCGGTGCCGGCTGGAAGCACATGCGCTCGAATCGCTTCTTGAATTCGCCAAACGTCTCCTCCTCGTACGGTACCTCGCTATCCAACCGGTTGAGCTCTGGGTCATTATTCCAGCGGAAATGCTTGTAGATATTTTCGAACTGTAGCGGCGTAAAGCGGATGCGGTCGCCATCGAGGCGCGAATTGCGAACGTCGTCGGAAATATGCATAGGTCGGAAGCGCTTCCAGGATAAAGAGTAAGGCAAGGCGAGCGTGGAACCGATGCGCGAGGTACACCGCGCACTGCGTGGGATCTTAGGGGCTGACTGTTTCTGCTTGGTGATTGCCAATCTACGCATTGGCCGGTGTGGTGTGCAAGGCTCTTGGTGCGTTCCCCCAGGCAGGATTGGCGCACCTGCTCCTCCACCTTTTGCGAGTTCGTCATACCGGATAACCAAGGGTGGCCTGCCGGTTTCCGGTGATCACGGGTGTGAGCGCTGCCTCCGCCGAGCCTCCTCCTGAAACCAGTCACGACTCACCTTCATGGAACCCGTGCGTTTGGCGCGCTGAGGCCAGGTGTAAAACCGGTCGGGGATCATGAACCGCGGCAGGGTAGCTTGCAGTTCTTGCCGCCACTGCGCGAGCGGGAAGTCGCTGCCGTTGCCGTGATGCTTGACGAAGGCGACCGGCCGCTGGCCAAACTCGGCGTTGGGAATGGGCACGACTACGGCCCGCCGAACGCCGCGTAATTGCACGAGCGCCCGCTCGACGACCTCGGGCTGGATGTTTTCGCCCCCTGAGATGAACTGGTTGTCTTTCCGCCCCGTCACGTGGAGGCACCCTTCATCATCGAGCCGCCCCAGGTCGCCGGTGTGCAGCCAACCGTCATCGTCCGTCGGGTCGTGTACGGTGCTGCCTGTCACGTACCCTTGAAAGAGCGTCCGGCCACGCACCAAAATCTCTTGCCCGTCGCTGATACGCACCTCTCGGTACGGAAGCCGCCGACCGGCCGTTTTCAGCTGATCCAGCGAGGCGCCAGGCGGCGTCGTCGTCACCTGCGAGCTGGTTTCTGTCATGCCGTATGTCGTGTGCAGAGGGAGCCCCTCTGCATGCGCTGTTTCGAGAAGCGTGCTGGGGATGGGCCCGCCTCCCAGCAGCACGGCACTCAGCGTGGATCGGGAGGCGTGAAACCCTCCATCGTCCACGAGGCGGCGCAGCTGCGCGGCGACCATCGATACGTGTGTGATCCGGTGCGTCGCCAGGGCTTCGGCGATTGAGAGCGCCGGATCCGCGATGACCACCGTGGCACCGGCCAGCCAGCAACGAAACAGGATGGCCATGCCGCCCACGTGGTACAGCGGCAGCGAGAGCAGCCATCGATTTCCCCGCGCCAGTGCGATGTTCTGGTTGGATCCTTCTGCGCTGAAGTAGTGGTTCTCCACCGAGTGCAGCGCCGCCTTCGGCGTCCCGCTACTGCCGGATGTAAAGACGATCGTCGCCGGCTGCTCGACCGGCAGCGGCCACGTGTCTGCGCGCCGCTTGGACCGCCCCGTAAGCAGCACCGCGGAGGCCGTTAGCACGGCGCCGACGTCCTCTGCAGCAGCCGTCACATCGTGGTCGTCGGTGATGAGCAACACGCTGTCGATGTGTTGCAGGTGTTTGGCGACGCGGCCCGGCGGCCAGCGCGTGCTGAGCGGGCACGCCACGGCCCGGGCGCGAATGATCGCCATGAGCAGAACCACCGTCTGCCAACTGCGTGGCAGATACAGCGCCACCTTCATCCCCGGGTCTACCCCGATGGCCCGGAGGTGCGCCGCTGTGGCCGTCACGACCCGGTCGAGCGTACGATAACTGAGCGTGCGGCCGGGCGTTACCAGTGCGGGATCGGTGGGCCGGTGGATCGCCGCGTCACGAAGCGGGTCGGCAATCGTCATGAGGAGGAGCGGTACGCAATCACAGGATGCTCAAGGTCGACGTGCTGGGGATCGATGTGCAGCGGCGTGTTTGTCAGCGCTGGCACGTCTACCACGGGGCCGTTCAACGGCAGACGCGGCCGCACGACGTCGGCCTGCAGCCGGCGGTACGTATCAAGCCCCATCGGCACGTCGGCCCGGCCCATCGTGGCTGCTAGCGCAACGAGCCCTCGCAGACCGATGCCGGACTCAAACGCGGAGCTGATCACCAGGTGGACCCCGGCCGGTGCAGCCTGCTGGGCCAGTTGCTGCGTGGCGGCGATGCCCCCTACCAGCGCCGGCTTGATGACGGCAGCGACCGCATACGGATGATCAGCCAGGCGCCCGCCTTCTTGGATGGTCTCATCGAGGGCCACCGGCACATCGGTGCCTTCTGCAAATGCCGGAAGCCGACTCGGGTCGCGCAAGGGCTCTTCGATATATGCAATTGGCACGCCGTCGATCCCTGCTGCGAAGCGGCCGGCTTCCTCCATCGTCCAGGCCCGGTTCGCATCCAGCCGCAGCGCCACGTCGCCAGCCGCACCGTGCACCGCTTTAACCCGCGTGATGTCGTCATCGATAGAACCGCGCCCCACTTTGAGCTTGACGGCGCGGTACCCTGCTTCCCGGAGCGACTGGATGCCCTCGGGTAGGGCATCCTCGTCCGTGAGCAGGCCGTTGTATGACATGGCGTGGGCCGGTGACGCGCCAAGAACGTGCGGAAGTGTTGTCGCCGTTGCCACTGCCTTTGCGTGGTGGAGCGCGAGTTCAACTCCAAAGCGCACTGTCGACGGCATCGCCGCGTCGGCCACCCGTGCTAGGGCTTCATCTACGGCTAGGCCAATGACCTCAGGGGCGAGTCCCTGCAACGCCTCGGCCGCGTCGGCCAACGATTCCGGGCTGAAGCCGGGAAGCGGCGCGACATCGCCCCACCCCGTGGCGTCTCCGTCGAGCTCTATCTGCACGAGCCACCCCTCCCGCGCAGCCATTGTATGCGGTCCCAGGTTGAGTGGCGCTGCGAGCGGCACCTGGTACCGGAACGCGAATAGCGACTCTACATGCATAGAGCTTACACCACCCAGCCCGCGGCAAAAACGACACTGTACACCATCAGCAGCCGCCCGGTCATAGCCAACAGGGGATTCAGGCGGCTGGGCTCTTGTTCGCTCCACAGCGTCCGGGCCGGCACGATGGCCAGCAGCAGGACGGGCGCCGCGAGCAACGCCCACGGGCGGGAGCCCGTCGCCATGTACAGCCCGACCGGCACGAGTGCTGCGCCTGCCATACAGGCCACATAGAGTATCACGCCGAAGCGCCGCCCTAGGCGAACAGGCAGGGTGCGCTTACCGGCTACCCGATCGCCATCCAGGTCGCGGATGTTGTTCACAAGCAGGATGCCTTCTGACAAGAGGCCCGGCCCAAAGCCGGCTACAAGCACCGGCCACGTGATGGTGAGTGCTTGCACATAAAACGTCCCCCCCACGGCGATGGGCCCAAAGAACACGAGCACAAAGAGATCAGCCAGCCCTGTGTCAGCGAGCGAGTACGGACCTGCCGTGTACAGCACCGCGGAAGCGATGGACAGCACCCCGACCAGCAATATGGGCCAGCCCCCACGGATGATGAGATACACACCGGCCAACACAGCCAACGCAAACACGACGACCGTCGCGCGCCGCATCGTGTCGGGGGCCACGTAGCCGGCCTGTGTCACGCGCGTCGGCCCTACACGCTCAGCCGTATCCGTCCCTTTCACGAAGTCCGTGTAATCGTTGTGGTAGTTGACGCCTACTTGGATGAGCACCGCTCCAAGCAGAGCACACAGCGCGGCGGGTCCGTGCATAGCGCCCGCCTCGTAGGCCATCGCCGTACCCAACAGGACGGGGGCAACGGCGGCGCCCAGAGTCTTGGGCCGCGCCGCCATCAGCCATACCCTTAGTGGTGAGGGGCGTGTGGTGGAAGAAGCGTCAGTCGACAAAACGGTGAAGGGTGTTAATGAAGGCATCGGGGCGCTCCGCATGAACGATGTGCCCAGCCCCCGGCACAAGTGTCGACTGGATGTGGGGATTCAGGGCCGTCATGCCCCGCGTAATGCGGATGTACTTGTCATCCAGCGCGCCGGTAAGGGCACGCGTAGAAATCCGCAGGCTGGGGATCCGTTCCCAAAGCGACGGCTGCGCACCGGCTCCCATCCCCTGCAGCGACTTGCCAAGCTCTGCCGGATCATTGTGCTGACGCCGCTGCACCATCGTGTCGATGAGATCGTGCCGCGCGAGAGAGGCAAACAGCGGCATCCGGTACCAGGCGCGCAGGAACGCGTCGAAGTGGGTCGCAATCCGTTCGGCTCGCTGCCGATCGACGCGCCGGCGGGCGGCGCGCTCGGCCTCGGTGCGCAGCCCCGGCGACGCGGATTCGAGCATCAGCCGCGTGCACCGGTTCGGATGCGTCCGGGCGAAGTAGAGCGCGGTGCGGCCGCCCATCGAGTAGCCGACGATCCGGCAACGGGCGATGGCCTCCGCGTCCAACACGCGCGCCAGCTGGTGCGCCGCGGCGTCCATCGTATAGGCGCTATCGGGCAAACCGACGGAGCCGCCGTGTCCGGGCAGATCCACTGCGATGCAGTATGCCCGCGCTTGGACAGCCTCGATGAACGGGGCCCAGTCCGCGCATCGACCCATGAAGCCGTGCAGAAACAGCACGGCAGGCTGATCGGGCGAGCCGGCCGTTGTGTAGTGCAGCATGGAGGCATGTTGGTATGATCGACGCGAAGGAGCACAACGAGCCCGGCACCCCTTCGTCTCGCTCGGCACGGCATCGTAACACATTTGTTGCGGCGGATTCGGCCACATGTGCTATGTTTGGCTGCTGCGTTGTCCCTTGACCAACACGCTCATGCCCATGCTCTCTCGCCGCCGCTTCCTCCAGTTGACCGGCACCGCTCTGTCGGCCGCGCCGTTGGCCTCGTCCTTGCTTGCTCGCCGGCGCGCCCGTCCCTTCCAAACGATCCGCCGGAATGTAGGCGTGTTCACCGAACGGGGCGGCACGATCGGTTGGCTGGCCAGCGATGAGGCGCTCGTCGTGATCGACACGCAGTACCCCGAGACAGCGCAGACCTGCTGGGCCGGTCTGCAGGAGCGCACGAGCCGCGCGGCCGATCTGGTCATCAATACGCACCACCATGGCGACCACACGGGCGGCAACCCATTCTTCATGGATCACGCCGAGCGCATGGTGGCGCACGAGAATGTGCCGACGCTGATGCGCCAATCCGCCCAGCAGAGCGATAACGAGCTCGCCGTCCCGAACGAGACATTTGCGGAAGACTGGGAGGAATCCGTCGGCGACGAGACGATCCGCCTGCGCCACTACGGCCCGGCACACACCGGCGGCGATGCGGTGATTCACTTCGAGCGCGCGAACGTCGTGCACATGGGCGACCTCATCTTCAACCGGGTCCATCCGTTCATCGACGTCGGCGGCGGCGCCTCGACGGAGGGCTGGATCAACACGCTGGAGCAGGTGCATGCCGACTTCACCGACGACACGCGCTTCATTTTCGGGCACGGCAACCCCGAGTACGGCATCGTCGGCGGGCGCGCCGACCTGCTCGCCATGCGCGACTTCCTCGATGGCCTCCTGACGTACGTGCAAGACGGGCTCGACGCGGGCGAGTCGATCGAGGCGCTGGCCGATCGGCAGATGCTGCTCGGCTTCGAAGACCACTACATGGACGGCTGGCCTCTCGAACTGAGCGCGTGCATCCGTGCCGTGCACCGCGACCTGACCGGCGAGATCCGCGGCTGATTGCACTGTAGCAGCGGACAGCGTTGACAACGACGGGCGTGCTGGATACTCTACAGGCGTTCTTTCTCCCCCGAATGCCTCCGCCCGCCATGGCTACCTTCGACCTGCCCACCTTTACCCGCATCTTGCTGTCCGAGCTGCTCTTCTACGACGAAGAGTATGGCGCGATCGGCAGTCTCAGCCTCGTGGACCCGGACGCTGCGGAGGAGCGCTACATCGCTTCGTTTATGCCGGACGATGGTACCCTCCTCATCGAGGAAGCCACCGAGTGGGAGTCTGACTATCCCACCGACGAGGACGATCAGGCGGCGTATGCGCTTGCCATCAACAGCACAGAGCACGGGCGGTTCGATGATCCGGACGAAGCGGCCGCGGTGCTCCTCGGCTTGGCGGACGAGCACGACCTCCTCCCCAGTTTCATGCTGCTATTCGAAAGCGACGAGCTGTAGGGGCTCCTCTGCAATTTCCCGATCACTACTCGGCCCAGCACGCCTCTGATCACAGCGCTTGCTGGGCGATGCTCCAGGCCAGCAGCGCCCAACCGGCGATAAACGCGACGCCGCCAATGGGCGTGATTGCGCCCAGCCATGCCGTATCGGTGAGCACGAGCACGTACAGACTGCCGGAAAAGATGACGATGCCAGCGATGAAGCTGTACCCCGCCCAGTGAATGGCGCTGCCCGTCCACTGCGACGCTGCCCAGCCCACGAAGAGCAGCGCAAGAGCGTGATACATTTGGTACGTCACCCCCGTCCGAAACGTCTCAACCCGCCCCGGCGTGACGCGCGACTCCACCCCATGCGCGCCGAACGCCCCCGCCATCACTGCGATACCGGCCGCAATGGCACCAACCAGGAAGAACACCCGTTCCATCGTCAACTCTGCGTCGGTTGCAAAAGAGTAGGTCGCGGTCGTTACGCGTTTTCGGCCTGCCGCCGGGCTTGCTGCTTCACCTCCTTCAACAGTTCTATGTCTGCGGCGCTGCCGTCGTCAGGCACAGTCTCGATAGTCGCCTCGCCCCAGAGGCGCTCCAGATCGTAGTGCGCACGCTTCTCGCCGCTGAAGACGTGCACCACGCAATCGACGTAGTCGAGCAGTACCCACTCGAGGTGGTCGAGCCCCTCCTTGTGCCAGACGCGCTCCTCGCATTCCGCCCGGATCCGGTCCTGAACACTGTTTGCGATGGCGCGCACTTGCAAGTCGGAATCGCCCGTTCCGATCACGAAAAATTCGGCTACGCCACTGATGCCCCGCAGATCGATAACGGCCACGTCGTGGGCTTTCTTGTCGAGCATCGCATCCACGGCGTGCGCGGCCAGGCGATATCCCGGGTTCTTAGGGGTGCGCTTCTTTTCAGGACGGTCGGTGCGAGTCACGGAAGGAGAGTCTTTGGTCATGTAAGCCCGTCAGTGGTGAATGGGGTTAGTCAGTAGCAAGCACGTCTCGGTGCATATGGTGCATCGGTACGCATAATACGGCGCAACACCACGGAGGTGTCGAACCGAGGGGATAGCATCAATTAAAGGGCTCTAGCTGAGCATAGTCGTGGCCGATGATGACGGACGCGTCCAGGTAGTAGTCACGCCGGATTTCCTGCACCACGCGCTCTTCTGGGATGCTCAGTGCAGCGGCCACCTTTTTGGCCGACCGCAGGTCGCCGACCCGATCGATGACGCGGGACTGCTGTACGTCGAACGTGGCGTGGTCGCCCACCTCAACAACGTCGAAGCCTCGGTCGCGCAAGAATTGAGTGGCCTGGGCTGCCAGATGATCCACGCCGCAGCCATTACGCACTTCGACCTGGATGATATCGCCGACGAGCTGACCCGGGTTCGAGGCACGAGCCGGATCGGTCCGGGCTCCCATGCCGCGCGTGATGAGCGCGTACAGCATCACCATCACGACGAGCCCGAGGATGATCAGTGCGGTATTGAGCAGTCCGTTTACGAACCGGTCTGCCATATGCGAGCTGTCGATGGGCTAGTGAAGCAACCTAGCGATGCCGCGGCAAGGTATGGCCTTCCTCGGGACCCGATGCGCTGGGCTGAGCGGGGGCATCAGCGCGATCCGTCTTTCCAGAAGAGGTCACCCTGCGGCGTACCGAACCCCATGCCGTAGTGCCCGCGCCGGGCGTACGGGCTGTAGCCATAAGGGCTTCCGTACGCGCCATATGGGCTCTGCCGCACCCGGAAATGCAGGCGGACGTTCTCGGTCGGCCGATACGCGATCTCGGCGTTGCGCAGGAAGACGCGTGGGTTCTGATCCTGAAAGCTTGCGCTACCCCCAAACGGGGAATGCGCCACGCTGATGTCAGCACGAGCCGCCACTTTGTCGTTGAACTGCCACATCAGTGAGTTGGTGTACATCCCGAGCGACGAAGATCGGCCCCCGAACGAGTTGAACGACATCTCGTACGAGTGTCCCATCCGAAAGTGCTCATCGCTGAACAGCCGGTTGAACAAATCCACACCGGCGTTTGCCGCCGATCCATAGAGTTGTGTCGGTGCTTCTCGCACGCGGACGTCATCACGGAGCTGTGCCTCGGCAGGCTGTACCACGCTGAGGCAGAGGACCAAGCAAAGAGACGTAACAAGAGTGCGCATGAGGACTCGGGGCTGGTGTCCGAAAATGTACACTGGAAGATAGTTGACTCTGCGGTATCACGCCAACTCGCGCTTGCTGTTTTTGTTCGCGCCCCACCCTGCGGAACCATGATGCTTTTGTTTCCCTTTTTGATGGGACTAGGGACCCACACCAGGAGGGCCGCTTCAAAGCGCTATGGTTAAAGCGCCAGGGCTCCACCAGCCCATGAAACCCGTACTGGCACCGGCGCATTGTTGCGGACCACACAGTAGGCTTCGACCCGAGTAGGCTTCAGCCCGACGTTTCATTATGGACACCCCAGTTATCCTCGGGATTGAGAGTTCGTGCGACGATACGGCCGCAGCCGTTTCAGCAGGCGGCGCCTTGCTCGCGAACGTCGTATCCTCGCAGCACGAGCTGCACGAGGACTACGGCGGTATCGTCCCAGAACTAGCCTCGCGCGACCATCAGCGCCTTATTGTGCCCGTCGTGCAGACCGCACTCCGTGAGGCCGGCGTGACGCAACATCAGATCGACGCAGTGGCCGTCACGTACGGACCGGGGCTATCGGGCTCGCTGCTCGTAGGCCTCAGCGTTGCGAAAGCGTTTGCGTGGGGGCTCGATGTGCCACTTATCGGTGTGAACCACCTGGAAGGGCACATTTATTCGGCACAGATCGAACCGCCACGGCCGCCGTTTCCATACCTGTGCCTCATCGTTTCGGGCGGGCATACGCAGCTCGTGCGGGTTGACAATGGCTTCCGACACACCGTGCTTGGCCGCACACGCGACGACGCGGCCGGCGAGGCCTTCGATAAGATTGCGCAGTTGCTTAACCTGGGCTACCCCGGCGGGCCGGCGATCGACCGGGAGGCCCAATCTGGCGATCCCGCGTTCCACGCCTTCCCCCGCGCCTCGCTCGATGGCTTCGACTTTTCGTTCAGCGGACTCAAGACATCGGTGCTCTATTACCTCAACAACTTCTCGGAGGCCGATCGGCGGGCCCTACTCGATGAGCACCTAGACGACGTGTGCGCCGCCGTGCAGCAAGCCATCGTAGACGCCCTGATGAACACGGTGCGCCGCGCCGTGGTCGAAACTGGCATCCGGCACGTGGCCATTACCGGCGGCGTATCGGCAAACCGCGCGTTGCAAGCCGATGCCCGCGCCGCCGGCACGAAAGAGGGCTTCTCGGTCTACGTCCCCGCCCCAGCATACTGCACCGACAATGCGGCGATGATTGCCGTTACGGCCCACTACAAATGGCAAGCCGGCCACACCAGCCCACTTACCCTCACAGCCGCCCCCCGGCTCACCCTCACCTGATTCTCCACCCGATCCTCGTTGCACCATGCCCTCTTCCCGCGCCCTCCAGAAAGCGTCTCACTTCGACACTGACTTGCCCACCATCCCCGAGGAACCGACCGAGTCCGACCTCAAACCGTGGCGCGATCGCATCGACGAAATCGACCAGACAATTCTACAGCTGGTTAACGAGCGCGAGGCGTACGCGGATGTGATTGGTTACATCAAGAGCAAGCTGGGCGTCCGGGCGTATGTACCCCACCGCGAGGCCGAGGTGTTGGAGAATGTGATATCGCTCAACGAGGGGCCGTTTTCGGATAATGCCATCCGGCGTATCTTCGAGCAGATCATTGAGGAGACTCGCTCGCTGGAGCAACGCACGTATGAAGGCGGCGATGAATAATACCGTTTCTCTACAAACGCGATGGACACCTCTCGGCCGGTTCATGAGGCTCCCTATCTGGGCACCCCTTTGGCCTGTGATCCGACGAGGCGCACAGATCAAGGCGGTGAAGAAATCAGCTTCCTGGGCGGCATCTCCTCCGCCAACAGCTTCGAAACGCGCGCTCGCACTGCGTTCCGTCGCTCAAACAGCGAAGATGTTGGACCGCTCCGAGTCCGCTCCGGGCGCCCCCCGATTGCGTCGAGGCCAGCGTTCTCAGAATCCATCCGTGAAGCTGGGATCTCTACAATCTCAGCGAGATGGTGTAACACCTGGGATGGCACCGAACTTGCGCAACCTGAGGCCGTAGCGCCGGTTACCAAACGGTCCTGTTGTTTCGGGCGACGCGGTGCCACCGGCCGACCCTTTTGATTGCAGCCCCCTTTTGATCTTACCCGTATGCTCCACTCCTATCGCACGTACATCCTTGTGGCGCTTGCGTCCGGCCTCATCCTGACCGGGATTGGCGCGTGGGTTATCTTCGGATCGAACACGCCGGCGTACGATGGCGCGCGTAGCGTAAAAATCCCGCCGGGGGCTGACTTCTCCGCGACAGTCGATTCGCTGTCCCGACGGGGGGTTGTCGCTTCATCCGCTACGTTTCGCTTCGTGGGGTGGCTGTCGGGGTGGCGCCACCAGATTAAGACGGGCCACTACACCTTTGAGGCTGGCGCATCGAACTATCGCATCCTCGACGTACTACGCCGCGGCTTGCAAACGCCCATCCGCGTGACCATCCCCCCCGGCTCGCGGCCCGCGGTCGTCTCCGCCGTGGCCGGGCGCGATATGGCCTTCTCGGCCGATGACTTCCGCGCGGCGCTGCGCGACACGGCGCTGGCTGCCACCCTCAACACGGACACGACGCACCTCTTCGGGTACATGATGCCGGAGACCTACTTCTTCTACTGGCAGACGCCGGCTCGCGACGTGGTCCGCCGCATCAAAGAGCAGTTCGACGATTTTTACGCGCAGCGCCTCCGGTCTCCGGCCGACAGCCTCGACCTGTCGAAGTCAGACGTCGTCACGCTGGCGTCGATCGTGGAGTGGGAAACGGGCCTCGCGGACGAGAGGCCGCGCGTGGCCGGCGTGTACCTCAACCGCCTCGACCGCGGGATGCGCCTGCAGGCCGACCCGACGGTGCAGTACGCCGTGATGGAACGCGAGGGCCAGAAGCGTCGCCTCCTCTTCGCGGACTATGACGTCGAGCACCCGTACAATACGTACACCTTCCGCGGCCTGCCCCCGGGGCCGCTCACCAACCCGGCCCCGTCATCGATGGAAGCCGTGGTGCACGCCGAGGACCACCGCTATTTCTTCTTCGTGGCCACCGGGGATGGCGGACACACCTTCAGCCGGACGTATCGCGAGCACGTCCGCGCCGCGAACGAATACCGCCGCCGGATGCGCGAGCGGCGCCAGCAAGCCCGCTCGGACAACAGCTAGAAGAAGTACGAGACGCCCAATAGGAACCGGTTGCGGGTGATGTCCTCATCCACGTACGGCGCCACGATGTCCACATTTTCGCCCGGCACCGTTACGCTGGAATAGGGCCGGTATTGATCATCGAACTGCTGCTGCGACCAGCCGAAGTCCACGCGGAACTGCGCATCGAACCGGTAGCTGAACCCGGCCGAGTAGTACGTTTGGCTGCGGTCCGTCGTCTCGCCATCCGGCAGCTGAATCTCCACATCGCGCGGATCAGGCTGATACGCGAAGCCGCCCCGCACGGTCAAGGCGTCGAACCGGTACTCCGCACCGAAGCGACTGTTGACGACGGGCTTGAAATCGCGGATGCGGTCGTTGGCTTCATCGAAGCTTACCCCATCGGCGGTGAGGCGGAGCTGCGTCCAGTCGACAAACTCGAGGTCCCCCATCACACGTAGGCTTCCTAGCTCGAGCTGGGCGCCGCCGCCAATGCGCCACGGCGAGCGTACGGAGTAATCGAACTCATTGGCGCCTGTCTGCCCCGCGGAGAGTGAGGCGCCCTCGTCAAAAAAGGTGGTGAC
>CAYFQN010000025.1:0-20502 GCA_964345285.1 uncultured Rhodothermales bacterium | reverse complement strand
AGCGGAGCGCGGCGAGGTCCACCACGGCGGGCACGCCCGTGAAGTCCTGCAGCAACACGCGCGAGGGCATGAACGGAATCTCTTCCTCGGCGGGGCCGCTCGGGTCGTAGCCGGCCAGGCGGCGGATGTCCTCTTCCTTGACGCTTACCCCGTCGCAGTTGCGGAGCAGCCCTTCGAGCAAGACACGGATGGAGACGGGCAGGCGCTGGAGGTCGTAGCCTTCTTCTGCGAGCCGGTCCAGCCGGTACAGGTAGGCGCTCCCGGAGCCGGTGTCGAACGTGTCGCGAGCGTTAAAGGGGTCGGTCGTGTGCGATAGGGGCTGCGTCATGGTGCGTCTCAGCGGCAGGTACGAAAATCATCCGAGCGGTACATCAAAGAAGATACATGTTTGTCACATTAGTTCCACTAATTCACTGTGGAGTTTTTATTCCTCCGTGCTTCGCACCGCTACCACCGCCTGGCGTGGCATCGCTACAGCGCCTCGAAGGCCCAACCGTCCGCCGACAAGGTGCGAAGGAGCGTGCCGAGGGCGCCGGGTGTCGTGTCTTTCACGACGGGGTTATCATGCAACACGATGATGGACCCCGAGCGGACGTGCTGCCGCACGAAGCGCTCCACGTACGCCTGGTCCACATTGCGCAAGAAGTCGCCGGGCATTACGTCCCACATCACGGGCTGATGAGCACGGGCATCACACCACGCCCGCATCGCACCATTCAACTGACCATATGGTGGCCGTACATGTTGAATGTCCTTGCCCGTCTGGTCGGCCAAGAGGTCAGACGTGCGGTCGAGTTCGGCTTGCAGGCGAGTTGCCGGCGTCTGCCACGGGTAGGGATGGGTGTACGTGTGGTTGCCGATCGTATGGCCGGCTCGCATAATGGAGCGCACGAGTTGCGGATGTTGCTCGGCATGGCCGCCAATCAGGAAGAACGTGGCTTTCGCGTCGTATGCGGCGAGCTGGTCGAGCAGCGGCTCGGTGAGAGCGGGCGTTGGGCCGTCGTCGAACGTGAGGTATGCCACGCGTTTGCCATCGTGTGCCGGTCCACGCCAGTGTGTGTCGGGCAGCCAGCGAGCCATGAGGCGGGCCCCGTGCGTTGCAGCGGGGGGGATGATGCGCATGGGGGGAGAGAATCAGTCTGCCGGTGCTGGCGAGCGGTCAGATCGGAAGTTCATGTTCCACACGAACGGAATGCCCAGCGCCGTTGGGAACACTATGTTTATGACGAAGAGCAAGAGTGCAGCATTAAAAGCTACCGCCTGGGAGGCTCCGAACACGCTCAAGAAGAACACGGCGGCGCCTTCCCGAACTCCAAGGTCCATGATAGTAACGGATGGCACCATGAATTTGACGAAGTAGGTGAGCACCACGGCGCCCACGATCACCACCACACTGAGCGGAGGCCCAAACGCATAGATGAGCAACGCGAACTGCGCGCAAAACACGCCGTAGCGGAGCGTTGCCCAGGCAACGGCGCGGCGCATCCTGCGGGGGCGATACGCTTGCAAGACCTCAACCCGCTGATGCCATGCCGGACGGTTGGGGAAGACTGTGCGCACGACGCGCGCAGCAGTGGATGGGGCTGTCAAAAAGCCAATCAGGAGCAGCATGAAGAACGTACTGCCGATTAAAAGAGCCACCCATGGCCAGGTCGTATCCAGCACGTTTAGAACCAGCGTGACAGTCAGGACCCCTATGCCGGCCGTCCCATTGATCGCCGTGTCAATGAGGCGCTGTACGAACACCGTGAGGCTGACAGACCACGAGTCGGCCTCGGGCAGATATAAAGCACGGCCCACAAACTCGCCCGCCCGAGCCGGCGTCACGAAGCCCAGCGCAAAGCCACTCAGTACAGCGCCGCTCAGCGCACGATACGAGACGGCGGGGGCAACGGGATGTAGCAACTGGTTCCACACCACGCCGTCCAACACCAAGTTGGCGGGTAGCAAAGCGAGAGCGGCTCCAATCCACACCCACTCCGCATCAGCCAGGGCCGCGGCAATCTCGGCGGGCTCAACCACCACGATGAGGTAGCTGAGCGCAGCCACAGCCAGACCGATCTTCAGGATGTGGAACGCGATATCGCGCACGCTGCAACCTCTGTATCTGGAATGATCCAACGAATAATCATATCGCCATAGCCCTAGCCGGGTGACAGAGTCCCAACCCTCATCGTATATTCTATTGTTTAACAAACGGTTTTACTTCGTAGTAGATCGTCACAAAGACAACAAATCCTATGCGAGTACTGGTTATCGGCAGCGGGGGGCGCGAGCATGCCTTGGCGCGCGCGCTGGCCCAATGTGCCAGCGTCGATCACGTGGTGGCCGCGCCGGGCAACCCGGGCACGGCGGCCGTCGGAGAGAACGTGGCGTGTGCCGTAGATGACGTCGACGGGCTGCTGGGTGTCGTCGAGGAGCATGCGATTGACCTTACCGTCGTGGGGCCGGAGCAGCCGCTCGTCGCAGGCGTCGTTGACCGGTTCGAAAAGGCCGGTCACCCCATCGTAGGACCCACCGCCGACGCGGCCCGCTTGGAGGGGAGCAAGGCCTTTGCGAAGGACTTCATGCAGCGCCACGATGTACCTACCGCCCGATTCCGCACCTTTCCTTCCGACGACCACGCTGAGGCGTCTGCCTACCTCAATGAAGTCGGCGCGCCGATCGTCGTCAAGGCGAGCGGGCTGGCCGGTGGAAAGGGCGCCATCGTGTGCGACACAGAGGCCGAGGCGCAGGACGCGCTGGCGCGCATCGTGCAGGACCGCGACTTCGGAGCCGCCGGCGATCGCGTCGTGATCGAAGAGTTCATGGACGGTGAGGAGGTGAGCGTGTTTGCACTAACGGATGGCGCCAACTACGTGCTCCTCGCGCCCTCACAAGACCACAAGCAGATTGGCGAGGGTGACACGGGCCCCAATACAGGCGGTATGGGCGCCTACGCCCCGGCGCCGATCCTTAGCGGGCAGCAACTCACTGAAGTCTGCCGCACGATCATCGAGCCGACATTGACAGGCATGGCCGAGGAGGGGCACACATATCGCGGCGTCCTGTACTGCGGCCTAATGGTGACGGCCGAAGGGCCTAAGGTCGTAGAGTTCAACTGCCGGCTGGGCGATCCTGAAGCCCAAGTGGTTTTGCCTCTCATCGATAGCGACCTGGGCGAGGTCTTTCACGCGCTAGCCCATGATGCGCTGAACACGATTGCGCTCCGCGGCACGGCGCAGTCGGCAGCCTGCGTGGTGCTGGCCTCCGAGGGCTATCCCCTCAAGTACGACACGGGTTTCCCGATCACCGGTCTCAGCGCGACGGCCGCGTTGGAGGGCGTCACCGTCATCCATGCCGGCACGAAGCAGCAGCAGGACGGCACCATCGTTACAGACGGAGGCCGCGTGCTGAACGTCGTGGCCACGGCCGATTCGCTGGAGACTGCGTTAGATCGCGCCTATGCCGGCGCTGAGCGCATCCAGTACGAAGGGAAAACGTTCCGGCGCGACATCGGGCAGAAAGGCCTTGCGCACTTGACTTCGTGATCTGCTGTGGCCAGACTTCGTCGCGTTGTCGTTTTCGGATGCGTGCTGGGTGGGATGCTGCTCTTGGGGCCGCCGTGCCTCCGGGCGCAGCCTGCGGCGGACACCGTTCTCGCGGCGAAGGGTCTAGGGCTGCTGGCGTCATTCGACGAAGCGACGGCGCTCGGCGTCGATCCATCGGGGGGGGTATATGTGGCCGATGCCGGGCAGGATGTGATCGTTCAGCTTGCCCTGGACGGCACGATAGAAGCGCGGCACGGCGGCTCCGGCGTACAACCGGGCGCCTTCGATGCGCCCGCCGCCATCGACCCCACAAATGGGCTCATGCTGTACGTGGCCGATGCCGGCAACGCTCGCGTTCAGCGATTCGCACAGTCGTTCCAGTTCCTAGAGGCGCTGCCCGTGGGTCCACCGTCCGGTGTTCCAATCGGTCCGTCATACGATTCGCGTGACACAAACCCGACAGAACGTGGCACCGGCACACCGGTCGATGTGGTCGTGTCGCCTGACGACGCCGTGTACGTCATTGACGCCGATCATCGGCAGGTGCTCGTATGGGATGATCAGCGCCACACGCCTGGCGTCATTGGGGGGTTCAATGCCGGGAGCGGTGCATTAACCGACCCGGTGGCGGTGGCGCTGGGCCCAGACCAGCGCTTGTTCGTGGCCGATCGAGGACGCAATGCGATCGTTGTGTTCGACGCCTTTGGCAACTATGTAACCCGGTACGCCGAGGGGCTTGCGGCCGAAGCGGTGTCGCTACGCTTCATCCACGATACGCTGTGGCTTGTCACGGGTCGGGCGATCCAGTGCATCGGCCCAAACGGCAGACTTGGACAGCGATGGACGATATCGCTGGATGCCCCGCTGGTTGATGCCACCGGGCACGCCGGATCGATATACCTGCTCACTGCACAGGGGCTGTACCGAACACGCCGGCCGTGAATCCGGCCCCGGCACGTTGCCGATGAGTCGTGTGGATTTGGATCACTGCTTGCGGGAGTGGAGGGCGCTTCCCCGCTGAAACCAATGATGCAATGACCCGCTGTGGTTGGACCATTTGGATAGCGCTCGTGCTCCTGGTGGGGGGGACGGACGTCCGCGCCCAGCAGGCTGTGCCCCCGCCCGATTGGGGCACGTACCGCGACACCATCGATGCCTTCCAGCCCCCTCCGTATTCGATTCGGCCGTTTGTGCTGCGCGGCTCTGAGCGAATTATCCTGAATGGTGCACGCCTCGATACAGCGGCCTTTCGCATGGACTACCGCCGCGGACGCGTATGGATTGAGCGCGATCGGTTGCGGACGGACGACGAGCTGGTTGTCATCTATCGGACGTATCCGTTCCAGTTTGCGCCCGTTTATCAGCGGCGCCGCCTCGATACCCCATCGGCCCCGGGCGCCACAACGCCTCGAACGGTCCTCGACGAGGAAGCGGCTCGAGCTCAACAACAACCCGGCCGCGTACCGGGGTTCCAGTTGGAACGCAGCGGGTCCGTCTCGCGGGGCGTGATCGCCGGGAGCAATCGGGACGTCAACATTGAATCGGGTCTACGCATGCAGTTGGCCGGCGACATTGCAGAGAACGTTCGCATTCAAGCTGTGCTCACCGATGCCAACACCCCGATCCAGCCGGAGGGCACGACGCAGCGGCTCGACAACTTCGACCGCGTGTTCATGCAGATCGACGCGCCACCCGGCACGGCACAACTCGGCGACATCCAGGTGGACTATCAGAATTCGACGTTTGCCCCGTTCTCACGCAAGCTACAGGGCGCTAGCGTCTCGACCGCGGCCCTCGGTGAGGACGTGCCTGGGCTCACGTCGGGGCAAGTGCGTGCAGTCGGCGCCACCACGCGAGGGCGTTTCCGGTCGCAAGACATCACGCCCATCGATGGCGTGCAGGGGCCGTATCGCTTGGAAGGCGCGGAGGGCGAGCGCTTCGTCGTCGTCATCGCCGGGTCGGAGCGCGTTTATTTGGACGGCGAACGCCTCATGCGGGGGCAGACGAATGACTACGTCATCGACTACGCGCTGGCCGAGATCACCTTTACGGCGAATCGCCTTGTCACGGACGACCAGCGCATTACCGTTGAGTTCGAGTACACCACGACCGGTTTCAACCGCACCCTCGTCGGCGCTGACGCGGACGTGGGGTTTGGCGGGCGCGTGGATGAGGCCCCCCGATTTCAGGTCGGCGCTACGTTTCTGCGTGAAGCGGACGACCGGACGTTCACCCGCGCTTTTGACCTGTCGCCTCAGGATTCGCTGCTCCTGCAATCAGCCGGTGATGCAGGCGTGGCACGCAGCGGGGCAGAGGTTGTCACATTCGAGCCCGAGGCACCCTACGTGCACTATCGCCGCGAGGTGCGTCGGTCACCCGCTGGTGATCGTGACACCGTGTTCGTGGCTCTGGATGCAGCACCCGCTGACACCACCACGGTGTACCGGGTACAGTTTTCGCGCGTTGGCTCGGAGAGGGGGAGTTACGAGCGCGTGGGACGGTCGGTAAACGGCATTGTGTATGCCTATCGCGGTCCAGGCGGCGGCAGTTACGCGCCCGTTCAGCGGCTCCCCCAGCCGATTCAGCGGCAGGTGATGAACCTGCGCGGTCGCGTACAGGTGCTGCCCAACATCGAGGTGGCGGGCGAGTGGGCGTCGTCGTTCAACGACCAGAACCGGTTCTCCTCGCTGGATCAGGCAGACGATCGCGGGCAGGCTTATGAGGCTGCGCTCCGGCTGCGCGAGCTACCTTTGGAGGGCGAAGCGTGGTCGCTCGGTTCACTGTCGGGCGGGGTTCGCCGGCGGGCGACGAGCCAGCATTTTGCCTCGTTCAACCGGACGCGCCCTGTGGAATTCGGGCGTCGCTGGAATCTGGCCGTGCGAGGCTTCGATGCGATGACGGCTGAACGCGGCGACGAGACGATCGACGAGGCCGAGATGCAATGGGCCTTTACGTCGCAATCGCAACTCGCCGCGAGCGCGGGGCGCTTGGCGCTCGGTGACGGCTTTTCCGCACGTCGGTACCAGCTCGGGCTGGAGTGGGAGGACGGTGCGGGGCAGCCCACCGTGCGATACGACGTTGAACGAATCACCAGTACGGATGAGGTCGAGCAGACAAATGGAACGTGGCTTCGTCAGCAGGGCACCATCCGCCAGTCGATCGGCGCGTGGACGCCGCGCGTGGCGATTGAGCAAGAGGCCCGGCGGCAGCAGGTAATGGGCACCGACAGCTTGGCGCAGACGTCGCTCGCATTTGTCGATGTGCGGCCCGGCATTGAGGTGCAAGCGGGGGCCGTGACCGCGGGCGCGGAGGTGGCCTATCGCAGCGAGCAGGAAGCTGCAGAGGGAACGTTCCGAGATGCCGAGCGCACCTGGACGGTACAGTCCAACGTCATGTATCGCCCGAACTCAACCTTCAATACCGAAGGGCGTCTGGGGTTTAGGGCACGCCAGGTCAGTGACGACTTCCGTGCGTCCGATGAGCGAGCAAATCAGGAGTCGCTATTGCTTCGCTGGCGGGGGACAGCCCGGCCATTTGGTCGCGCGCTGGACATTGACGGCTTCTATGATGCCCTTACCGAGCGTACACCTACACAGCAAGAAATCTACGTGCGGACAGGGCCTGAACTGGGTCAGTACGTGTGGACAGATAGCAACGACGACGGTATCGTCCAGCTTGATGAGTTCGTTCCTGAAACGACACCCAATGAAGGCACCTACGTGCAGCGGTTTGTCCCGTCCGACACGCTGACGCCGGTGGTCAATCTGCAGGCGCGCCTCCGGGTGCAGGCTGAACCAGCCCGTCTCTGGCGGGGGGCAACGGCACGGTGGAAGCGAGCGCTCTCCGTCGTGTCTACGCGCACGACCCTGGAGGTGCAGGAGAAAAGCCGCTCGGATGATCTCGCTCCGATTTATTTGCTCAACCAGAGCGCTTTTCGCCGAGTGGGGGCGACGCTCGATGGGCAGGTTCGGGTGCGGCAGGACGTGTACTTGTTTCGCCGCACAGCAGACTACGGGCTCGACCTAACCTTTGACCAATTGCGAGCCCTCAGCGAGCGAACAGCCGGACTGCAGACGCGGTACCGTCGCGCTTGGTCAGCCGAGGCCCAGTACCGGTTTAGTCCCACTTGGAGCGCTCAGCTGACCGGGGCGCATCGGGTGGACCGATCCGACAGCCGCGCTTTTGCGTCCCGCAGTTACGCGATACAAGGCATCGAGCTACGACCCGAAGTGACGATCCAGCTGGCCGGCGTAGGCCGCCTCATCGGCGCGGTAAGCTACGGGCGGAAGGACGATCGAGCAAGCAACCGGTCGGCGCGACTCATAAAGGTTCCAGTCGAGGTGCAGTGGACACGGGCCGAGCGCTTCCAGCTTACAGGTCGCATCGAGCGGTCAGATATCCGGCTAGAGGGCACGGCGGCGGGTCTCGCCCGGTTCGAACTGACCGACGGCCGTGGGCCAGGGACATCCTACCTTTGGCGGCTGAGCGGCCAGTACCGGTTCAGTAATCAACTCCGCGCTACATTCTCCTACGACGGCCGAGCTCCAGCCGGGGCGCCAACCATCAACAACGTGCGGCTGCAGATGAGCGCCAGCTTCTGAACAACCGCGTCGAAATCACTGCTCCGCGCCAACGGCTTCTTCGGTGCGAGGCTCTGGCTCGGCAAACTCATCGTACTCTTCCCGCTTGATACCGATACCTGCGTTCGACAGTTTGCCCTCCAGGTCTTCATAGCCACGGTCAAGGTGATAGATGCGGAGGACATCGGTGTGACCTTCCGCCACCATTCCAGCGAGAACGAGCGAAACGCTGGCGCGCAGATCGGTACTCATCACTTTAGCGCCCTTGATAGGCTGACCGCCGTGGACGGTGGCCGTGTTGCCTTTGACGGACACATCAACGCCCAGACGCTGAAGCTCGGGAATGTGTTTGAAGCGGTCATCATAGATGGTATCGGTGACCGAGGCCGTGCCGTTGGCGCAGGCGAGGAGCACGGTCCACTGCGCCTGCAAGTCCGTCGGGAAACCGGGGTAGACGTCCGTGGTGATAGAGACAGGCTGCAACGTGTTGGGGGCAGCAACTGTGACGACGTCCGGCTCATACTCGACGTGCGTACCGGTCTGCTTGAAGGCCTCCTTGAACGCGTGTCCCAGATGCGGATGATGGCCATCTGTGATGCGAATCGGATCGCCGGGATCGCCGGCTATGGCAGCGGCAATCATGTAGGTGCCCAGTTCGATCCGGTCGGGCGTGTTGCGATAGGTAATGGGGTCGAGCCCATCCACGCCTTGGATGTCGATGGTCCGGGTTCCCAATCCATCGATCTGTGCGCCCATGGCTTTCAGCGCCTCGCCAAACGCGACGACGTCTGGTTCCATGGCGGCATTTTCAATCCGCGAGCCTCCGCGAGCCGTTACGGCTCCGAGAAGCAGGTTGATGGTGGCCCCGACGCTGGAGGGCTCCAGTCGGAACGAGCCGCCATCGAGCCGGCCGCTCGGGGCGGTTGCCACCACATACCCCTCGTCCAGGTCGATGTCAGCGCCAAATGCCTTCATCCCCTTGATGTGCAGATCTACCGGCCGCGGGCCCCAAGCACACCCGCCCGGCATGGATACGCGTGCGCGTCCGCATCGGCCTACAAGGGCCCCGAGCATGTAAAAGGAGGCCCGCATTTTCTTCACCAGTTCGTACGGCGCCTCGGGGTAGGTCACGCGGGATGCATCGACGCAAAGCCGGTTGGCATCGTGATCGAAGTCGACCTCGGCTCCACTGATACGCAGCACGTGCGAAAAGGTATGCACGTCCCGCAGGCTGGGGACGTTTTCGATGGTGGTAGTGCCCTCGGCGAGGATCGTAGCCGCCATCAGGGGAAGAGCGGTGTTTTTCGATCCGCCGACGGGAAGGCTACCGCGTAGCGGCTGCTGGCCTTGAATAACAAACTTGTCCATTGGGAAGAAGATAAAGCGGGTGAAAGCAAATCGTGCTGTTCGGCGGTCACAGGGCTGAGCAGGCGCTGCGAGGCGCCAAAGCCGATTCTATGGGTTCAATCTAGGGGGAAAGGCAAGCGATATCTACACGTGCACCGCGTAGACCGTGCAAATATGTCGGTATCGTCCACCGCACTGGCCGGCCGTGTCCGTGCGAGTGAATCGACAGGCGAATCAGCCCGCCTGGTTTTGCGTTATGAAAGAGGACCGACCGGACAAACGTCCCATACGTGTTTACTGTCTATAAGACGCAGCAAGAATCATGCAACAGGTGTACATGGACCATGCCGCCACGACGCCGCTTGACGAGCGTGTGTTTGACGCCATGGTACCGTACCTCAAGGAACAGTTTGGCAATGCCTCCTCGGTGCACGCCCACGGCCGGAAGGCCCGTTTCGCTGTAGAGGAAAGCCGAGAGCGCGTAGCAGCCCTTCTGGGTGCTGAACCCGGCGAGATCGTGTTCACCAGCGGTGGCACAGAGGCCGACAACCTGGCCATCAAGGGCGTACTCTTCCATCGTGCTCATCAAGCGGGAGATCCGGGGCATCTGATTACGTCGGCGGCCGAGCACGAGGCGGTGCTCCGCCCTGCCGAGGCCCTGCGCGATGCAGGATGGCCCGTAACGATTTTGCCGCCTGCGTCCCATGGCGCCGTTGCGGCGGATCAGGTAGCTGACGCGCTGCGCCCGGAGACGACGCTCGTCTCCCTCATGCATGCCAACAACGAGACCGGCGTGATGTCGCCCGTTCAAGACGTAGCAGCGCTCTGTCGAGACCGTGATGTCACGTTCCACTGCGATGCTGTGCAGACAGCCGGCCTGTTGGCGCTTGACGTGAACGAGTTGGGCGTGGACCTGCTGTCGCTCTCGGGCCACAAGTTTTATGGTCCCAAGGGAGTTGGGGTGCTGTATGTGCGTGGCGGGGTGGACCTTGAGCCCTTGGTCGAAGGCGGCTCGCAGGAGCGCAAGCGGCGCGGTGGAACGGAGAATGTGGCCGCTATCGTGGGATGTGCTGAGGCCCTGGCCCTTGCCGCCGGGGAAGCGGCGTCGCGCGCCGAGAGGCTCCGTAGACTCCAGCGCCGTCTAATAGATGGTATCCAGCATCGGTTGGGCGATACGGTGCGCATCAATACCCCCCTCGACGATGCGCCAACTGCGCCTCATGTGGTTAACATTTCGTTCCCACCGCTCGATGGCCACGCCGTGGACGGCGAAATGCTCTTGCTGAATTTGGACATGGCCGGTGTGCAAGCCTCCGCGGGGTCGGCCTGCACAAGCGGGGCGCTGGAGCCCAGTCATGTGCTCGACGCCTTGGGGCTACCCCGTGAGACGGCCTCGGCGGCCGTGCGCTTCTCTATGGGGAAAGACACATCGGAGAGCGAGGTCGACTATGCGCTCGACACTCTCGACACCGTCGTGCAGCGCATGCGCCGGACCGAACGCGCCGCCCCGTGAGTCCGTCTATCACTTCCTTCGTGCCCCGCCTGGACAGCCCTTCCTATGAGCCAAGCGCTTATCGTGTTTGCCAAGCCGCCCGAGCCCGGGCGCGTCAAGACGCGGCTTACGTCCCTGCTCACCACCGAAGAAGCGGCTACGCTGTATCGCGCCTTTCTCCTCGATGCGCTCGACCAGTACACGGCCCTAGAGGGTGCCGTGCGGCTGTACTGGGCAGATTCCAGCGAGCCGAACCTGGAGGTGCCCGAATCGGTGACGCAGCACAAACAAGTGGGAACCACGCTGGGCGAGCGCATGCGGGAGGCCTTCGGGGCGACGTTGGCCGCAGGATACGAGCGTACCGTCATCATCGGCACCGACCATCCGACGCTGCCCACATCATTTATCGAGCACGCCTTCAAAGCGCTAGAGCCCCCATCGTCGATCGCTTTGGGACCGAGCACGGATGGGGGGTATTATCTTCTTGGGATGAACGCCTTCTACCCGGGTCTCTTCCGAAACATGGCCTACAGTCACGAGGACGTGTTCGCTGAGACGCTGAAGCGCGCCACGCGCACAAAGGCTCATCTTACGATCCTCCCCAGCTGGTACGACGTTGACGAGCCGCGGGATCTGCAACGGCTCGGCGATGACCTACGCCGTCAATCCGGTCAGGCGCCGCGCACACGCCGGTGCCTGAGCGCGCTTCCGCATGCGCTCGGCCCGGCTGATGCCGGGGCTGCCGACGCCATGGATGACACCGCCATCCGTCGCGACGACCAGTCCGCATGACCCCGACCGTCCGAGGTGATTGGTTGGAAGCGATTCCATCGTTTCGTACCTTCCGCTACTGCTTATCCATTCGTGAAAACGCCTCTAGACCATGAGTTCACCGGCTGACCCCAATGGAATGCTCGATGTCGACCTCGGGGACTTCGAGACCCTAGAGCAATTCGTCATCGAACAGGAGGATCGGTTCCCGCACTCCACAGGGGCGTTCTCTCGCTTGTTGCGCGACATCAGCTTGGCGGCAAAAATCGTCAACCGCGATATGCGGCGTGCTGGGTTGATTGACATATACGGCGACACCGGCGAGACCAACGTCCAGGGCGAAGTCCAGAAGAAGATGGACGCACTGGCCCACCGAGAGTTCGTGCTCGCCCTGCGCCGTGGGGGGGAGTGCTGCCTGATCGGCTCGGAAGAGCACGCTGAGGCCATCCCGCTGAGCACTAACTCGGAGGGTGATGGGAAATACATCGTGCTCTTGGATCCGCTCGACGGGTCATCCAACATTGATGTCAACGTATCGGTCGGTACGATTTTTAGCATCTACCGCCTGCCCGACGGCTACGATCAGCATAAGCCTGAGCCAGACGCTGCGCTGCAGCCGGGCACTGAGCAAGTGGCGGCGGGCTATGTCGTCTACGGCTCGTCCACCATGCTCGTCTACACAACGGGGAACGGCGTGAACGGCTTTACGCTAGACCCATCGATTGGCGAGTTTCTGCTTTCGCACCCGCAGATCAGGACGCCAGATCGCGGTCGTATTTTCTCGGTGAACAGCGGATACTATCATGCCTTTGATGAAGGGCTGCGGGCGTACCTGGACTGGCTTCAGGCGTATGACCCGGAGACCAACCGGCCCGTCAAGACCCGCTACATCGGCTCGTTCGTTTCTGACTTCCACCGCAACTTGTTGAAGGGGGGCATCTACATGTACCCGGCGACGGAGTCGAGCCCCGAGGGGAAGTTGCGGCTGATGTACGAAGCGAACCCAATGGCCTTTATCGTGGAGCAGGCAGGCGGCATGGCCACGACGGGCATGCAACGTATCCTGGAAGTGACGCCCCACAAGCTCCATCAGCGCACACC
This sequence comes from uncultured Rhodothermales bacterium, assembly GCA_964345285.1. Taxonomy (GTDB): domain Bacteria; phylum Bacteroidota; class Rhodothermia; order Rhodothermales; family Salinibacteraceae; genus JAAAPH01. Next base: position 7,681 of record CAYFQN010000025.1, on the reverse strand, counting down.
GCTGTTTATCGGTAGTCCGGACATGGTCCGCCGCGCAGAGTCGTTCCTACAGGGGACCGCCGAGCGAGAGGCTACAGGCAGCCCGTCCTGACAGCCGAGCCGTCTGTGCTGCGCGGTGCGGCACAACTCCCAATCTGCTGTTGGGGTGCACGCGGAAGAGATGCTAGACGGCTACACCTGCGACAAGCTGTTTTTAGGTGTAGACGGCTTCGATGTCGAGTTTGGGCTGACCACCACCAATACGTTGGAGGCCCGTCTAAACATGCGAATGATCCAAACCGCCCAGCGCACCGTCGTCGTGACAGACTCTAGTAAGTTCGGACGGCGCGGCCTACGACGGATTTGCGGTCTGGACTACATACACCGCGTGATCACAGATACTGGCGTGGAAGACCCCACCGTAGAGGCCTTGGCGGGTCAGGGCATCATCGTAGATGCTGTGTAATCACGGGGGTGGGGCGAACCATTGGCCTTGCTATCGTCTCCAGTATAGTCGGGTCAATCCATATCGCCTGCGATCCGAACTGGGTCCTGCGATGGTTTTTCGCTGTTCCGCCAAGCGTGCGTCAGCCCCCATACAACATCAGCCCCACAACAGGTGGCTAGGTTCGTTAGGTGGCTATGAGGAAGATGCCATCCGTTTCACGAGGTACCCTTCAGCTAACTCCGTAAACGTTTCCACCTGCTCGGTCTGCCACGCCTCACTGTGGTCAAGTTCCTCAGCCATAAGGCGTGCCACCTCATGAGCAATGTCAATGCTGGCCTGTGCGTTGAGCAAGATTGAGCGCGAGCGACGGGCGAGCACGTCCTCCACCGTACGGGCCATCTCATGGCGCGCAGCCCAGACTGCTTGGGCAGCGCGGAGCGGTAGGCGCTCGTCCAACTGGTCCGCGAGCTCGGGGCGGTCGCGCATGAGCCCGCGGAGGGCCGTGGCGTCCGACCCATAGTGCGACAGGTCTTCGAACTGCTCGGCGTGTTCGTGCCAGCCGTGGATGTGCAGGTGCTCAGTCACCGACGGGCGTGGCTCCACATCCGCCAGCACGGCAGCCTGATCAATCGTGTCTTCCGCCATCTTGCGGTAGGTGGTCCACTTCCCGCCGGAGATAGTAACCAGTCCATTTTTTGAAATGTGAAGCACATGCTCCCGCGAGATCTCGGAGGTGTCGCCGCCTGAGGGATTGGAGGGGTCTGTAACCAGCGGACGAATGCCGGCGAAGGCGCTCAGCACGTCATCGTACGATGGATCCTTCACCAAGTAGCGGCCGGCGTGCTCAACGAGAAACTCCAGTTCGTCGGGCATGGGGCGTGGTTCCAGGTTGGGGCCGTCCACCTCTTCGTCTGTAGTACCTACCACCACGCGGTCGTTCCATGGAATCGCGAACAGCACGCGGCCATCATCCGTCTTCGGAATCATAATGGCCGCCTCTCCGGGGAGAAAAGAGCGGTCCAGCACGATATGCGTGCCCTGGCTAGGGCGGAGCGTATCGTGAGCCTCGGGATCGTCCATCTTACGAATTGAGTCGGTGAAGATCCCGGTCGCATTGATGACAGCCCCTGCTTCAAGGGTGTACTCCTTACCCGTTTCCTGGTCGGTGGCTACGACGCCATTGACCACACCATCTGCGGTTTTGGTAAGATTATCCACCTTGAAGTAGTTGAGCGCCGTGCCGCCTTGCTCGATGAACGTCTGCGCCATATTGATGGCCAGGCGCGCATCATCAAACTGGCCGTCGTAATAGATAACGCCGCCGCGCAATCCGTCCGGCTCGATGGTGGGTAAGTGCTCCCGCGTCTCCTGGCGGCTTAGGTGTTTTGACCGACCAAAGTTTTGGCGGCCTGCCAGCATGTCGTACACCTTCATGCCAATGCCATAAAATGGGCCTTCCCACCAGTCGTAGTTGGGGACGACAAAGGCTAGGTTACGCACGAGATGGGGCGCGTTGCGCTGGAGCAACCCGCGCTCCTGCAGCGCTTCCAACACGAGGGAGACGTTACCTTGCTGCAGGTAGCGCACGCCCCCGTGAACCAGCTTCGTGGAGCGGCTCGATGTCGCCTTGGCAAAGTCCGACATCTCGAGCAGCAGCGTACTGTATCCCCGCGACGCGGCTTCGATGCCGCAGCCGAGCCCGGTTGCGCCGCCGCCGATGATAATGAAATCCCAGGGCCCGTTGTGGGCTTCCAGGGTTTGAATACCTGCGTCGCGTTGCATGGGGGAAGGGGGGGTAAAGGGGGGAGAACACGGTAGAAGCGGCTAGGACGTGGCGGCCTCCTCGGAGGAGGATGCTGGTGTGCTCGTCGTCGCCTCGGGTTCGATCCAAGCCTTCGAGCGGTCCAGTGCTTTGTCCCATCCGGCGCGCAGGTCGGCCACCTCGGCCTCGGCCATCGACGGGGTAAACGTGTGGTCGATCGCCCACTGGTCGCGGAGCGAGTCCTGATCCTCCCAGTAGCCCACGGCCAGGCCGGCCAGGTAGGCCGCCCCCAGCGCGGTGGTCTCCAGCGTCTCGGGCCGCACCACCGGGACGCCAAGGAGGTCGGACTGGAACTGCAGCAGCAGGTCGTTGGCCGCCGCGCCGCCGTCGGCGCGCAGCTCGGTGGCCTCGATGCCGCTGTCGGCCTCCATCGCGTCGATGACGTCGGCCACCTGGTAGGCAATGCTCTCCAGGGCGGCGCGGGCGAAGTGTCCCTTCGTGACCCCGCGCGTGAGGCCGGCCACCACCCCGCGGGCGTACTGGTCCCAGTGCGGAGCGCCCAGGCCGGTGAAGGCCGGCACGAGATAGACGCCGCCGTTGTCGTCGACCGAGCGGGCTAGGGCTTCCACCTCGCGGGAGTTGCGAATCAGCTGCAGCCCGTCGCGGAGCCACTGGACCACGGCGCCGGCGATGAAGATGGAGCCTTCCAGGGCGTAGTAGGTCGTGCCGTCGAGCTGGTAGGCGATGGTGGTCAGCAGGTTGTTGGCGGAGGTGACCGCCTCGGTGCCGGTGTGCTGCACCATGAAGGCGCCGGTGCCGTAGGTGTTTTTGCCCATGCCCGGCGTGGTGCACAGCTGGCCGAAGAGGGCGGCCTGCTGATCGCCTGCAATGCCCGCAATCGGGATCGACGCTGCCATCACGTCTTCGTGGGTATGGCCGTAGACCTCGCTGCTGTCGCGCACCTCGGGGAGCAGGGAGGCGGGCACGTCGAGAAGGTCCAGCAGCTGCTCGTCCCAGCGGCCCTCGCGGATGTTGTACATCAGCGTGCGCGAGGCGTTGGTGGCGTCGGTGATGTGGGTCTGGCCGCCGGTCAGCTTCCAGACCAGCCACGAGTCGACGGTGCCGAAGGCGAGGTCGCCGGCCTCGGCCCGCGCGCGCGCTCCATCGACGTTATCGAGGATCCACTTGACCTTGGTGCCAGAGAAGTAGGCGTCGATGATGAGGCCGGTTTTCGCTTGGAAGCGGTCGAGGTGGCCGGCGTCCTTGAGGCGGTCGCAGGTGCCGGAGGTGCGGCGGTCTTGCCAGACGATGGCGTTGTAGATGGGCTCGCCCGTGGCGCGGTCCCAGACGATGGTGGTCTCGCGCTGGTTCGTGATGCCCAAGGCGGCTATGTCGCGCGCCCGAATCCCTGCGCGAATGATGGCTTCGTACATGACGCTGCTCTGGGAGGACCAGATCTCGTTGGGGTCGTGCTCGACCCAGCCGGGCTGCGGGAAGATCTGCTCAAACTCCTTTTGGGCCACTGCCTGGATCGCGCCGTGACGGTCGAAGACGATGGCGCGTGAACTGGTCGTGCCCTGGTCCAACGATAAAATGTATTCCATGGCGAACGGGGGGAGGGTGTGTCCGTGGGGCGTAGTCGGGCGCGCGGCGCAAAGGGAAGATGAAGAAGCGCTTCCGCCGGGAATGAATCGGCCCTACCGGAAGGGGGCCGGCCGAAGGCTGATCTGCGGAAGCCCTCATGGCATCGCCGTCGGTGTAATCTGGTAGCCACGAGTCATGGTAGCCAAGAGGCACGTCCAAGGTCAAGAAACGACTGGTAGCGACGTATCGGCACGGAATCGGCTGCATGCGCACAGGCAAACAGGGGGCCGCGGTAGTAGCGTTCCCTAGCTTTTCCGGCGGCTTCTAACGCATATTGAACTGTTTCCAATGGTCTCCTCCCTAAACGCTATGGGGTGGTCCTCTGGAGCACACGTCTCGAGACCTCGTTCTTCCATTCCGTCTTGCTATGCACAGCGATTACGAAATTCCACCGATTTCCAATGCCATCCAGCCGTTCATGACGCTGGAGCAGTTTATCCTCGAGCACCAGGACCAATTCGACCACCCCACCGGCGCATTCTCTCGGCTAATTCGTGATCTTAGCGTGGCGGCCAAAATCATCAACCGTAATATCCGACGGTCGGGGCTGCTGAATATTTCAGGAGAGGTGGGAGCGGTGAACGTGCAGGGCGAGATGCAGAAAAAGCTAGACGTGATCGCCGAGCAGGAACTAGAGCGGGCCCTGCGGAAGGGGGGAGAGTGCTGCCTGATTGGCTCAGAAGAGCAGCCGGATACGATCGAAATCAATACGAACCGTGCGCGCCAAGAGCGCTATGCCATTTTTTTTGACCCGCTGGATGGTTCGTCGAATACAGACGTAAACGCGTCGGTCGGCACGATTTTCAGCATCTATCGCCTGCCGGAGGGGTACGACGCCAAGAACGTGCTGCACGTCGCGTTACAGCCCGGCACGGACCAGGTTGCCGCCGGTTACGTGGCGTACGGGTCGTCTACCATGTTCGTTTACACCACGGGCGATGGTGTCAACGGCTTCACGCTCGATCCATCCATCGGCGAATTTTTGTTGTCTCACCCCGACCTGCGCATCCCGTCGGCGCCGGGCATGTACTCGATCAATGAAGCCGACGATGAGGACTTCGATGTTGATCTCAAGGCGTATCTAAAGTGGCTGAAGCGGCCCTATCCAGAGACGGGCAAACGGATCCGCGCGCGCTATATCGGAGCGTTCGTATCCGATGTCCATCGCAACCTGCTGACCGGAGGTATCTACATGTACCCGGCGACCGCGACCAATCCGGACGGGAAACTCCGGCTGATGTACGAGGCAAACCCGATGGCCTTCATCGTGGAGCAGGCAGGCGGCATGGCATCCACCGGCACGCGGCGCATCATGGAGTTGGACCCGACCGGTTTACACCAACGAACGCCGCTGTTTATCGGCAACAAGTCCCTGGTGGAGAAGGCAGAGGCCTTCATGCGCGGCGAACGGGAAGCGTGACGGCCGCGTTGCCATGCTGCGTGCGAAGCCCGAGTCCGAAAGTCAGAGGGCTCCTTGGCACGTCGCACATTCGTGACACATACGCCTCACCTCCAGCACAGCTATGGACATCGCAACGGGACCCGACCACGTTGACCCAGCGCAGCGCCCCGTCAATGAGATGACGCGCCCCGAGCCGCTCGACCTGGAGTTTGAAGGATGGCCGGTGGCAACTTTTGAGATGTTAGATCGCTTGCGGGCCAATCCCCATATCGAGCAATACAACGAAGAGAAACCCGGCATCCACACGAAACTAAAAGACCCGTTCAAGCGCTATCGCAATGATTTGGTTGTGAACTGGGTACTCCCGAACCGGCTCGACTTTGAGACAGAAAAGAATGTGTTTGCTCGCTTGCTGAAAAACGATTTTGGCGCGGGTGGTTGCAAGGACAACTTGTGGATGTCGTTCTACCGGCCTGGACGAAAGCGGCTGAAAGACGTCCAGATCTCACATAATATCTCGCCCGAAGGGTTTGACGTCGGATTGTTTGTGGGCGGTTACGCGAGAGATTTGCTGAAACAGGCCAAGGACCGCATCAGGCAGGCGCCCGATCGGTACCTTGCGCTAGTGAACCCGTTATTGCAAGAAAAAACCTGGCGTTTTTATTTTCGCACCGGGTCGGGGAAGAGTAAAGAGCGCCACACTTACGAGACGCCACTCGAGGCTATCCCTAATGAACTGTCGCAGGCTAACGACATCTTCGTGCGCCACCACATCCCGCGCCCGGCGGTGCTCAACCTCGGGGCGGACCTGGTCGAGCACGCCCTCGACGCCGTAATGGCCGTCTGGCCGATCTATCGATTCTATCTGCGTTAGTTGTGGGATCACGGGGGCTTCTCGTCTTGAGGTCGCCGGCCCACTCCGCACCGCATACTGTTCCCCCGTTCTTGTTCATTGGACCTGCCCGAAGGAATGGCTGACCTGCTGCGTCAAGACATGGATGGACCCGTTGCCACACTCACGCTCAATCGGCCGGACAAACGCAATGCGCTCAATGAGGAGCTAGTTGCGGCTCTGCGCCGTGCGCTAGCCGACTTGGCAAACGACGACCACGTTCGCGCCATCGTGCTGACCGGGGCCGGCTCCGTGTTCTCGGCGGGAGCGGATCTCGCGGCGCTACAGGATTTGCAGACGGCTAGCCCCCTTGCCAATCAAGACGACTCGGCCCATCTCGCTGGGCTGTTTGAGGCGGTGTACCGGCATCCGAAGCCGATCATCGCGAAGGTCAATGGCCACGCTATCGCCGGTGGGTGCGGGCTGGCCGCTGTATGTGATCTGTCAATCGCGGCTAAACCGGCCAAGCTGGGCTTCACGGAGGTGCGTATTGGCTTTGTGCCGGCCATCGTGAGCGTCTTCATCGTACGCAAGGTGGGGGAGGCAGCGGCTCGCGACCTGCTCCTGCGCGGACGGCTTATCGACGCACCAGCCGCTGTCGGCATGGGGCTCATCACCCGGACGGTGTCGCCGGCTGAACTAGACCCCACCGTTGCTGCCCTCGCCGATGAATTGGCGACAGAAACGAGTGGCTCTGCCGTTCGCCTCACCAAGCAGTTGCTTGCCGATCTGCCGGGTATGGGGCTCCAGGAGGCGCTCGATCACGCCGTGATGATGAACGCCTTCGCTCGCAGCACGAACGACTGTCAAGCAGGCATTTCAGCGTTCCTCGACAACACAGACCCGCCGTGGAAGTCGGCCCGGTCCAGCGAGACGTAACATCGTTACAATGCTAACGGACCCGGTGCCTGCTGCGGGCTGCATCATTGCGACAGGGCGCCAGTATTACAAGCCACACGCTTATCCAGCAAGCCATTGCAACCACTGACTTATGGGCAAAAACGTCGCAGAAAAACTCATCGAAAGTCACCTGGCCGAGGGGGAGATGCAGCCGGGGAATGAGATAAGTCTTACCATGGACCAGACCTTGACTCAGGATGCCACCGGCACGATGGTCATGCTTGAGTTCGAAGCCATGGGCATTCCGCGCGTGCAGACCGAAGTGTCGGCGCAGTACGTGGACCATAACCTGATCCAGTCCGACTTCAAGAATCCGGACGACCACCTTTTCCTCCGAAGCGCATGTAAGAAATTCGGCGTCTGGTACAGCCGGCCCGGAAACGGCGTCAGCCACCCGGTTCACCAAGAGCGCTTTGGCAAGCCAGGGAAAACGCTCATCGGCTCGGACAGCCACACGCCGGCAGCCGGAGCGATCGGCATGCTTGCGATCGGTGCGGGGGGGCTCGACGTAGCCATGGCGATGGCCGGCAAGCCGTACACCATCCGCATGCCTGAGGTGTGGGGCGTGAAGCTCACTGGTGAACTCCCCGATTGGGTCAGTGCCAAGGACGTGATCCTGGAGATGCTTCGTCGCCATGACGTAGATGGCGGCGT
>CAYFQN010000024.1:19885-21088 GCA_964345285.1 uncultured Rhodothermales bacterium | reverse complement strand
CCGTCAGGTTGCCGTTGGTTCGCAACCCAATCTGGTTCTGGGGTGCGATCGGGCCCACAGCGGCAGGAATCACGAGGCTGTTATCGCCACTCGTGGTGTAGAGACCGTCTTGCAGCTCCGCCTTGGCGATGGGTAGGTCCACGCCCGCCTCGTACACGCCATTGTGATTGGTATCTTCGAAAGCCTGCGGGCTCCCCACAAGCACGCTCTTGTTGGTGGTGTGGTCGGGGACGCCCGACACGATAGGGACCGCAGTTTCCAGCAAGGCACTCTGAATTTCGGAGGGCGTCATGCTGAGGGTGTCCGCGAGGAGCCGCACTGCCGCTCCGGCCACACGCGGCGCGGCGACCGAGGTGCCGGAATCCCAGGCCATCACCGCGGAGCGTTCCGGCGTAAGTACCTCAAGATCTTCGCCGGGGCCAGCAGATCCACAACGGGGCCGTAGTTGGAAAAGGCAGCGAACCGGTTGGTCCGGTCATAGACGCCCACCGTGATTGCCTCGGTGACGTGTGCTGGGCTCTGATGTGCGTCGCATCTATGCCCTCATTGCCTGCAGCAATCGTGTACACCACGCCTGCTTCGATGGAAGCCTGAATCGCTTCGTCGAGCGCGTTGTACGCGGCGGTGCCAATATGCAGCCCAAAGCTGATGTTCACGACGACCGGGGTCGACGGGTTGGCGAGCTTCTGGGCGGTGACATGCTCGACCGCCTCAATCACCGACGAGAGCGGGGTGTTGGTCCTGTTGCCGGTCAGCACTTTCATCGCGTGAACCCGGACCCCGTGTGCAATGCCTATGCTGCCGGCGTTGTTGTCCTGGGCCGCCGCAATACTGGCCACGCCGGTGCCGTGCCCACTCGGGTCGGAGGGGGGCGCAAACGACGAGCGAATCGCCGGTCGCGTCGTGGCAGGAGGCCAGGTTCAGAACCTGACGGTGCACGCCGGAGTCGAGCACGTAAAGGTCTACGTCCGAGACGCCTTCGCCTAGGGCAGCTTGCGCTGCGCCGATGCGCTGCAGTCCCCAGGGCACGCGCGGGTCATTGCCCGAGAAGGCATCCGTGTTGGCGTCCGCCAAGCCTACGCCGACGTCCGGCTCAATCCACTGGACATCCGGGTCGTCCTGGATGACGTTTAGGATGCTGTCGAGGGCCGCAGCGTCCACCGTGCCGCCGCCGTTCATTACGTAGCGGCGGAAGAACTTATA
>CAYFQN010000024.1:2311-19785 GCA_964345285.1 uncultured Rhodothermales bacterium | reverse complement strand
CCGCAGCGTCCACCGTGCCGCCGCCGTTCATTACGTAGCGGCGGAAGAACTTATACGGGTCGATCCCCTTGCGCAGCCCGATGATGAGGCCAACCTCGTTCGCACTCGACTTGGACGCCGCGCCCGCAGGGGGGCTCGGCCGCGTGGCCCGGTCAAATGGGTAGGTGTGGCGCACCTTGCCGTCGGTGGTAGCGTCATGATAGACGCAATAAAGAGCGCAAGCGCAGGGGATAAGAAGCCCCTGGAGGGCAATGAGGCAAGTGAATGGTAAAAACGAAGCACATTTGCCGAGTCAATTCGACGTGTGGGGTCGAAATGTACACCTATACGAGCGATTGACGGTGCTCGGTAGCCCCATCTTTTGGATGATAAAACCTAAAGCCAAGCTAAAAGTCGCTCAGGTACGGTCTGAAGGTCCCATCGCTGTGGCGAAGGCGTTTCGGCTCTATGCTTACTCTTTGCCAAAATGGCGGCGCAGAATGGGCGTCAGCAGATCGAAGTTGACGTGTTGCAGGGCATGGCGATTTCCCGGAATAACGGCCAAGACGCTGGTGGGGAGCCTATCGGTGAGGTCTAGCGTCGCGTCGAGTGCGAAGAGGTCGTCCCGGTCCACGGCACTTACAAGCGTGGGGTGATGGAGCGACGACGCGATCTGACGCATAGCCGCTGAGTGCTCGGGCAGGGTAGCTACGAAGCCCTGCATGCGGCGAAAGAGCGCGGCCCAGTCTCCATGCACCGTGTCGAGATCTATCACGAGGTCGGGGCGTCGCTGCTCGATACGGTCCACATTCATCCGGCGCTGCATAGCCTCGACGCGTTCGTCGTCCCACTCGATGTTGGTGCCGTGTATAGCCAGCCGGCGCACGCGATCGGGGTGCTGGTGGGTGAGGTGGAGGGCCACGTAGCCACCCATCGAGAAGCCGAAGACGTCTGCCTGCCCGATGCCTTTCGCGTCGAGCACGGCGCGCGCATTATCGGCAAACCGATCCGTTGAAAGCGTACCGTCGTCGGTCGAGGCGCCATGGCTGCTGAAGTCGACGGCGAGGACACGGTGGTGCTGCTCCAGTCGGCGAAGTAGGGGGGCGGTCTCCAACTGCGTACAGCCCGCCGCGCCATGCAGCAGCAGCACTGGCGCAGCGTCCGGTGCGCCGCCCTCGTACACGGCGAGTTGCCCGTCGTCGTACGGAATAAATGAGGGCTCAAGTGGGGTGGGCACGGACTGGCAGAATTCAATCAGGAGTCCGTGCGTGTCCTTTGGATGGAGGAAAAAGATCTGTTTGCCGTCGGCGCCGGGTTGGGGGGTATCGCTGAGCGGGGTGAAGCCGTGGCTGCGGCAGTGTGCCATGGTCGCCTCCACGTTGTCCACCTCGAAGGCCAGGTGATGCATGCCTTCGCCGTGGCGCTCCAGGAAGCGTGTGATCGGGGCGTCGGGCGCGATGCTCTCCAGCAATTCGAGCTTTGCGGAGCCCGCAGCGATAAAATGCGTGCGCACGCCCTGTCCGCTCACGGTTTCCTGCTTGTACGGACGGGCGCCGAGCAGCGTCTCAAACAGTGTAGTGACAGCCTCAGGGGCATCGACCGCAAGGCCGAGGTGGTCAAGGTGCGGCATGGGAGCGGAAGGCAATGAGGAAATGTACGCGTTCACAAAAAGCAGTGAAAAGGCACTCCAGTCAAGCAGGGCTCGAACCGCCGTGTAGCTAGCAGGTACAGGTATATGCTATGAATGCGACGACGCCATCATCACCACCGATTGCGCCAACGGACGAGGCCCAGCGAATGCGCCGGCGGGCCATGATCGTAAGCCTGCTAGTTTCCTTCGTCATGCTGGGGGGGAAGGTGGCTGCAGCGTACCTTACTGGCAGTGCGGCGATCTTTTCGGACGCGGTTGAGTCCGTGATCCACCTGTTTGCAACGGCCTTTGCCGGCTTCAGCTTATGGTACGCTGCCACGCCGCCGGACACGAACCACCTGTACGGGCATGGCAAGATTGCGTACTTCGCGTCCGGCTTTGAAGGCAGTCTCATCTTGATCGCCGCGATCAGCATCATCTACGCGGCCATCCGCGACCTATTGATGGGGCCGGAGCTGCAGCAACTGGGCGAAGGACTGATCATTATCGGGGCGCTGAGCGTGGTCAATGCCGGGCTAGGGTGGTACCTGATCCGGACCGGGCGCCAGCACAATAGCCTCGTGCTCGTCTCAAACGGGCAGCATGTGATGACGGACATGTGGACGAGCGTGGGCGTTGTGGGCGGTGTGGGGCTCGTATGGCTGACTGACATCGTGTGGCTCGACCCCGTGGTGGCGCTTGTTGTGGCAGCCAACATCCTGTGGACGGCGGGGCGGCTCATCCGCCGGTCGGCACGGGGGCTGATGGAGCGAGCGGACACGGCTGCCACCGAACGCATCCTGGAGACGCTAAACCGCGCGGTGGCGCACGATGTGATCGAGAACTTTCACCAGGTACGTCACCGTCGCGTCAACGATCAGGTGTGGGTCGAGTATCACCTGCTGTTTCCGGAAGACATGAGCATTACCGAGGCGCACGACCGATCGCACCTCGTGGAAGACGCCGTGAGTCGCCTCTTTCCCAAAGATGACGTGCACGTGACGGCTCATCTCGAACCCGTCGCTCACGACGCGTACCACCCCGACGACCACCAGGAGCCTGCCGATCCGCTCCGCTCGTTCGAGTTGTCGTCACGGTCCCAGTAAGGGCGTCCACGCGGTGAGTAGCACCGCCCGCTTCCTTTTCGCAACAACCCTTGTGCTGTGACTTCTTCACCCACCACGCTGTCCAATCGACAAGCCGTCCTGCAACAGCTCGAGCGCATCGAGCGCGATCGGGCGTACGTCGGCCACCTAGATGCCGATGTGGGGAGCGCGTTGGATGCCCGTGGGCGCCGTCAGGTAAAAGAGTATGTGGCCGGCATCACGCGGTGGCGGCGCTGGCTCGATTTCCTGCTAGACACGTTCTACCACGGCGACTTCGAGTCGATGGAGCGGCCGCTGCAGATTATCTTGCGCATCGGGGTGTACGACCTGCTTTTCCTCCGCACGCCCACCCACGCCGCTGTTCACGAAAATGTGGAACTGGCCAAGCAGGCGGTGCGCCCGGGCGCGGCAGGCCTCGTCAATGGCATTCTGCGGTCGATCGACCGGCGCCGGGAAGCGCTCCCTGAGCCCAACACGGGCGATGCGGTAGAGGACCTCGCCACTCGCCAGTCGCATCCTACGTGGATGGTGCGCCACTGGGTGGATCGCTATGGCCTTGATGGGGCCCGCGAGCTGGTGGCGTGGAATAACCAGCGGCCCGTGTACGGCCTGCGCATCAACACGTTGGCCACGTCCGTCGAGGCCATCCGGCAGCAACTCGATGAGCACGACATCCCGTGGGCTGCGTCTCCATATCTCGATGACTTCGTGCGGGTGCAGCGGTTGCAGCGCATCATCGAAGCTGGCTGGATGGACGACGGTAGGGTGGCCGTACAGGACGAGAGTGCCGGCCTCATCGGCCGTGTGCTCGATCCGCAGCCGGGCGAGACAATCATCGACGCGTGTGCTGCGCCAGGGGGGAAGTCGATCCACGCTGCCCTTCGGATGCAGGGCGAGGGGACGATCCACGCTGTTGACGTCCACGCGTCGCGCATGGGGCTCGTGATGGACGCAGCCGCCGCTCACGGCACCGAGTCCATGATCCAGCCGCACGCTGCCGACTTCCGCGCATGGGCAACCGCAGACGACGCGCCGCTGGCCGATCGCGTGCTGCTCGACGCCCCGTGCTCCGGCCTGGGCGTACTCGCCAAGCGCGCCGACCTCCGCTGGCAGCGCTCGCCCAGCGATTTGGACGAGCTCACGACCTTGCAGGATGACCTGCTCGATGCGGCGGCGCAGTGCGTACGTCCCGGCGGGCTCCTGGTGTACAGCACATGCACCATCGAGCCGGAGGAGAATCAGCAACGCGTGATGGCGTTTCTGGACCGCCATGCCGATTATACGCTTGCGCCCGCTCGCGGCGCCGTACCCGATGACGTGCTGACCGGTGACGGTTTCCTGATGACGCGGCCGCATGTGCATCGTATTGATGGAGCATTCGCAGCTCGGCTGCGCCGGGCAGATGCGCCCTGACGCGCCCTTGGCACATCGGTTGCGGCGTAGCGCACTGCAGCCGTACTCGCATCAGATTGATCGTTCAGCATGTGGCCCCGTCTCCGAACGTTTTGTTGTAATTCATCGTGCGCGTGGCGCGTGGTGGCTGTGGTGGCCATGCTGCTGGGGGGCATCGCTTCCAACGCACCCCAGGCGCATGGCCAGCGCATCGCCAAGTACGGGGCCGACTTCCTTGCGGGTGGCGTGGGCGCACGGGCGCTCGGCATGGGTGGGGCGTACGTCGGACTCGCCGATGACGTGACAGCCGGCTACTGGAACCCGGCCGGGCTGCATCAGCTGCAGTACCCTGAGATCGCTTACATGCACGTCGAGCGCTTCGCTGGCGCCGTCTCGTTCGACTACGGGAGCGTCGCGCTGCCGATCTCGAAGCAATCTACCGTCAGCTTGTCCTTCTTTCGGAGTGGGGTGAACGACATCGTTAATACGCTGGAGGCGTGGGACCCGTCACTTGGTCAGCCAAAGCCTAATTATGAGAGCTACATCACCCGCTTCTCGGCGGCTGACTATGCGTTCTTCCTCGGCTACGCGCGCCACCTCACGAGCGACCTCACGCTAGGCCTCACGGGCAAGATCATCCGCCGCACGATTGGCGACTTTGCGGACGCGTGGGGCTACAGCTTCGACGTCAGCATGCAGTACCGAACAGGGCCGCTGCGCCTCGGCGCCACGGTGCAAGACCTGTCCACTATGCTGCAAAGCTGGAGCGTGAACCCGGACGCCTTTCAAGCCACCGACGCCGACGGCACCCCCATTCCGTACGAAGAGGCCTTCGGGCAGGCCATCCCCGAAGGCGGTACGGCGCTCGTCTTGCCTGTGGCGCGGCTTGGCTCCGGGGTTGTGCTGCCCATCGGCGCGGCCCACCGCGTGACGCTGGGCCTCGACGTTGACCTCGCCTTCGACGGCCAGCAAGCGTTCGTGCCCAACGTGGGGGATGTGTCGTTCCACCCGCGTCTGGGCGGCGAGTACAGCTACAAGGACGTCGTCGCCCTCCGCGCCGGCGTCAACCGCGTGCAAGTCGGCGAGGCCATCGGCCTCGACGTGACGCCGTCAGTGGGAGCCGGGCTCACGCTCGATCAGTTCTCTATCGACGTCAGCTTCGGGGACTTTACGGGGCTGACAGCTGAGGACCTGGGATACAGCTACCGCATCTCAGCGCAGTTGCGGCTGGAGCAGCCCGGCCTCAGGCGGGGCGGAGAGAACTAAACGCCGGTTTGGCAATAGATGGACCCAACAGCGCGTTGATACTTCTGCGCACGGTTTCTCTCTGCAATCCCTCCCGCACCATGCAACGAAGCGACTGGATCGGCCTGGGCACGACGGTGGGCCTGCACGTGGCCCTCATCGTGCTCTTTTCGCTGATGACGGCCCTGCGCCCGCAGCCGCAGCCGCTCGGCTTCGTTGAGGTCGAGTTTGGCGAGTTCGCCGAGGGGCGCCCCGTGCAGGCCGCGCCTGAACCCACGGAGGAGGCGGCTAGCGAAACAGCCGAGCCGCAACCCGAGCCCGAGCCGCCCCAAGAGGAGCCGGCCAGCGAGGAAGCCACTGAGCCCGTCGAGCTGCCCGAGCAAGAAGAAGAGGTCCAGGACCCGGAGAGCGTGCCGCCACCGGAAGAGGAGACCATCCCGCCCGAGCCGCAGCCTGAAGAGCAACAAGCCACGCAGCAAGAAGAAAACACGTCGACCGCTGAGTCCGGCGCCGAGTCCGGCGACCAGGGCGAGGGCGCAACGGATGAGCGGACGGCCCCGTACAACATTGAGGGTCTGGATCGCGACCCGGTGTACGCCCCGCTTCCGCAGTACGCCGAAAAGGTCGACGCCACGATCCGCGTGCGCATCACTGTGAGTCCGCGCGGCCAGATCGTTCAGCGTATTCCGCTCTTGAAGGGCAACCCCGAGCTGGAGCGTTCGGTGATGGATGCGCTTCAACGATGGCGTTTCAACGCGCTGCCGGCCAACGCGCCCCAGGAGCCGCAGACCGGCGTCATCACGTTCCGTTTCCGGCTGCAGTAGCCGGCCGCTGAGGAAGCAGGACGCCTCGGGGTGAAAGTCGAGCGCCCGGTGATTATGTTCGACTCATTCCGCTGTGGGCGACTTCGCTCTACGGGCCACATCCTGTCTCACTTGTGACGCATTTGCATGTCTACTGCCCCATCCCGCCAACAGGCCGAGCTCGACGTTACCACCCTGGCCGAAGCCCTGTTTCTTCCCCGCGCCATCGAAGAAAAGATGCTGCGGCTCATCCGGCAGGGACGCATCTCCAAGTGGTTCAGCAGCTACGGGCAAGAAGCCATCTCTGTCGGTGCGGCCTGGGCACTCCGGCCCGACGATTACGCGCTGCCGATGCACCGCAACCTGGGTCTCTGGACGACGCGCGGCGTACCGCTCCGCCCCCTCTTCTGCCAGCTGATGGGCAAGGAGGGGGGCTTCACCAAAGGGCGCGACCGAACCTTTCACTTTGGCCTGCCGGACCGCCGCATCATCGGCATGATCTCGCACATGGCCGCCATGCTGCCCGTCGCCTGTGGCATCGGGCAGGCGGCGCAGTACCAGGCCGATGACTTTATTGCGCTGGCCTTCACCGGCGAGGGCGGTTCCCGCGAGGGCGACTTCCACGAGGCGCTTAACCTGGCCGCCGTCTGGGACTTGCCCGTCGTGTTCGTTGTGGAGAACAACGGCTACGGCCTGTCGACGCCAGCCAGCGAGGCGCTGCCCGTGGACGATGTGGCACACGCTGCAGCGGGGTATGGCATGCCCAGCGAGATCGTAGATGGCAACGACGTGTTTGCCGTGATCAAGGCCGTCAAGAAGGCGGCCGCCTACGCGCGGAGCGGACGGGGGCCGGTTTTGCTAGAGATGAAAACGTTTCGTGTGCGCGGTCACGAAGAAGCCTCCGGGACGGCCTACGTCCCCGATGAGCTCATCGACGAGTGGAAGGCGAAAGATCCCGTCTCGCGCTTCGCCAACCGTGTTCAGCGGAGCGGGCTCCTAGAGGCGGATGCTTTGCAGAGCATCCGAGAGACGCTGGCCGATCAGGTCGATCGCGCCGCCGAGTACGCACTCTCACAGCCATCGGTGGAGAGCACCGCGCAGGCCGAGCGCAACGACGTCTATGCGGTGGCGCCGCCGCTTCCGGAGGACGAGCCGAACGGACCCTCTAGCGAGAAGCGCTTTATCGATGCCATCAGCGATGGGTTATGGCAGGCCATGGAAGCCGACGACGATGTGCTCATCATGGGGCAAGACATCGCCGAGTACGGCGGCGTCTTCAAGGTCACCGAAGGCTTCCTCGATCGCTTCGGCCCGCAGCGCGTGCGCAACACGCCGATCATCGAGAGCGGCGCGATTGGGGCGGCGCTGGGTCTAGCCATCGAAGGGCTGAAGCCCATTGTCGAGATGCAGTACGCCGACTTCATCACGTGCGGATTCAACCAGACGGTGAACAACCTGGCGAAGACGCACTACCGCTGGGGGCAGCCGGTGGGCGTCACGATCCGTGCGCCGTTTGGCGGGGGCGTAGGCGCCGGCCCGTTCCACTCGCAGTCCATGGAGGCGTGGTTCACGCACGTGCCGGGGCTGAAGGTCGTCGTGCCTAGCACGCCCCGCGATGCGAAGGGGCTGTTGATGACCGCGCTCGACGATCCCAACCCCGTCCTTTTCTTTGAGCACAAAAAGCTGTACCGCTCGCTGAAGGGCGACGTGCCCGACGCGCGGTACAAGCTGCCGCTCGGCGAGGCGCGCATCGCCCGCGAGGGTACGGACGCGACCATCGTAACGTACGGCCTCGGCGTGCAATGGGCGCGGGAGGAAGCGCAGCATCAGGCCGAGGCGAACGGCGCGTCCGTCGAAGTCATCGACCTGCGGACGCTCGTGCCGTGGGACCGGGCTGCGGTGCGGCAGTCGCTCGCGGATACGCACCGTCTGCTCGTGCTGCACGAGGCCACGCGCACGGGCGGCTTCGGGGCCGAGCTGACGGCGTCGGTGGCGGAGGAGTTCTTCACCCTGCTCGACGCGCCGCCGGCTCGCGTGGCGGCCGACGATCTGCCCGTCCCCTTCTCGCGCTCGCTGGAGAAGGACATCTTCTCCGCTCAAAACAAGCTGCGCCGCGCGCTGGAACGGCTCCTCGCGTACTGATATCGCCATCATCCATTTGTCCTCCCACATCGTTCATCTCAGAGCTATGAGTACATTCCAAGTGGGCGACATCGTGCAACTCAAATCCGGCGGTCCCGCGATGACGGTGTCCCGCATCGTGGGGCCTGGTCAGGGATTTGTGAACGAAGCCTTGACTACCGTGCAAGGCCTCGATGAAGGCGATGTGGTGTGCACGTGGTTCGACGGCGACGAGAAGCAGCAGTCCGGATTTGCCGCTGCCACGCTGGAAAAAGTGGAGCAGTGAGCCGAGCGCTCCGTCCTCCTTCTTCTCAACGGCCTCCAGGTATGCCCATCGCCCTCCGCCGCGTCTTACTAATTCTGCTTCTCTGTACGCTTCCCGCTCTGGCCGTGGCGCAATCCACCCGCATTCGTGATCTTGGCTTGGATCCGGGCATCTTCAATCCCGGGCCGCTCAACGCCATCACCGATGTTGGCGGCGTACAGGTGGGGCACCGGACGCTGATCGAGGGCGACAGCATTCGCACCGGCGTAACGGCCATCCGCCCGCACCGGGGCAACCTGTTTCGGGAGAAGGTGCCGGCGGCCGTGTACGTGGGCAACGGCTTCGGGAAGGCGGCGGGCTTTCTTCAGGTGCAGGAGCTGGGCACCATCGAGACGCCCATCGTGCTCACGAATACGCTCAGCGTGGGGACGGCCGTCGAGGCCACTGTGGCGTGGATGCTCCGCCAGCCGGGCAACGAGGGCGTCGGCTCGGTGAACGCCGTAGTGGGCGAGACGAACGATGGGTACCTGAACGACATCCGCGGCCAGCACGTGACGCCGGACGACGTGTGGGCCGCTATAGATGCAGCTGCTGCTGGCCCTGTGGAGGAGGGCAGCGTGGGCGCCGGAACAGGCACCACGAACTTCGGCTGGAAGGGCGGCATCGGGACGGCCTCGCGCGTGCTCCCGGACGAACTTGGCGGCTACACGCTCGGCGCGCTCGTGCAGACGAACTACGGCGGCCTCCTCCGCATCGACGGCGTGCCCGTGGGCGAGGCGCTGGGGCAGTACAGCTTCCGCTCGGTGGTGGAAGGAGAGAGCAACGGCGAAAGCCCCGACTCCGAAGATGAGGGCTCGTGCATGATCGTGCTGGCGACAGATGCCCCGCTCTCGCCGCGCAACCTGGAGCGCCTCGCCAAGCGAGCCATCATGGGGCTGGCGCGCACGGGCAGCTTCATGAGCAACGGCACGGGCGACTTCGTGATTGCCGTCTCCACCCCAAACCGCACGCCGGATGGCAGCGTGCAGACGATCGACCGCCTCGCCAACCGCGCCATGAGCCCGCTCTTTCTGGCGGCGGTGGAAGCGGTGGAGGAGGCCGTCTACAACGCCTTGACGGCTGCGACGACCGTTCGAGGGCGCGACGGTCACGTTGTCGAGGCCCTTCCGCTGGACCGGGTGGAGACACTGCTGCGAGAGGCCGGACGCATCGAGTGATGCGGCCAAGCCAGGCCGTATAGACACACCGGGCCGCAGGTGGTCCGGCTTGCGCCTTCCGTCTGCGGCCCCGATCTTGGATGCGCCGTCTCGCGAACCGCATGTGTGATGTCCGTTCCATCCTGCTATCTGTTCCTATATGCGCTGCATCATGTCTATGGTTTCAGTCCGTCCCCTCGTCGTACTCGCGATGGTGTACATGGTGACAGCGGGGGGAGGCCAGCCCGCCTTGGCCCAGCATGCGCCTGTTGGACGGTTCGACGGACACGCCGACATTGGGTCGGTTGCAGCCGGGGGCACGACTACTTACGACGCGGCTAGCCAGGAGTACGTGCTGGAGGGGGCTCGCACGGCTAGATCCACCGAATCGGGTGCCATACACATTGCCTGGACCCGAATGGTTGGCGACTTCATCGTCCGTGCCCGGGTCGCCCCACAGGGAACACGGAGCCAGCCGCGCAGGATGGGCTGGACGGCCCGCACTCAGCTCAACGCCAGCACGGCGCACGCCAGCGCTACCATCCATGCGGAGGGGCCGGCGGTCCTCCAGTTTCGTCATCCCAACGGCGAGCAGACGCGCGCCATCCCATCGCCGGTTTCAGGTGCCGATGTGATTCAACTGGCGCGTGAGGGCAACACGGTTACTATGTCCGTTGCCCGCCACGGCGATCCGTTCACTACCGAGCAGGTGGTCGACGTTGCTCTTGGCGACAGCGTGTACGTAGGGCTGTTCGTTGAGGCGGGCCGAAACGCGGTGGCGCAACGGGCTGCATTTCGCAACGTCCGCATCATCCGGCCGGCGCCGGATGACTTCGTGCCGTACGAGGACTATTTGGGAAGCAACCTGGAGGTTCTAAACGTCGACACTGGGTTCCGGCGTGTCGTGCACCAATCCAACGAGTCGTTGCAGGCACCCAATTGGACGCCCGACGACGAGGCACTGATCTACAACAGCAATGGGCTGCTCTACCGCTTCGGCCGTGCCACGCAGGCGGTTGACGTTATCGACACTGGCTTCGCCGATGCGAACAACAACGACCACGTGCTGTCCTTCGACGGCAGCCAGATAGGGATCAGTCACCACGCCGAGGCGCACGACGGGCAGTCAATCATCTACACGGTGCCTACTGAGGGCGGGACGCCGAGGCAGGTAACGCCCCGCGGACCGTCGTACCTCCACGGCTGGTCGCCCGATGGGCAGTGGCTCACGTACACTGGCGAGCGCGACGGGGCGTTCGACATCTACAAGATTCCCGTGGATGGGGGCGAGGAAGTGCAACTCACGCAGGCCGATGGCCTGGACGATGGCTCCGAGTACAGCCCAGATGGGGCATACATCTACTTCAACTCCGTCCGCAGCGGTCGCATGGAGATCTGGCGCATGCGGCCGGATGGCAGTG
Source organism: uncultured Rhodothermales bacterium (assembly GCA_964345285.1). GTDB lineage: Bacteria > Bacteroidota > Rhodothermia > Rhodothermales > Salinibacteraceae > JAAAPH01. The sequence continues at coordinate 8,627 of CAYFQN010000024.1, read as the reverse complement.
GCAAAGAACAACTCACCGACGACCGCTTCAACAACTGGTTTCCGCACATTTCCCCGGACGGTACCCGGATGGTGTTCCTCTCGTATCGCCCCGACGTGCCTCCGGGCGATCATCCGTTTTACAAGCACGTATACCTTCGGACGATGCCCATCGACGGCGGCGTGCCACGGGTTGTCGCCTACGTGTACGGCGGTCAGGGAACGATCAACGTGCCGTCGTGGGCACCGGACGGCCGGCACATCGCCTTCGTTAGCAACACGGGGCGGTAGGCGCGCGCCCTTCAGGGGCTGTGAGGCGATCGTGCACCAAACCGGCCCTCGTTGCAGCCCAGCTGCCATCGTTCGGCGTGGGGGATCGGCGGGATGGGCGGTGCACCCTGCCAGTGATCGAACCCTGTCGCGTTGAGATGGAGCCTCCGCGTCTGTATGATACGTGTGATGAATAAAAAGCTAACTCAGTACAGCCCGTACGTGTCATGACGACGATGCGATGTGTTGCTGCTATCATCTTGTCAGTCAGCCTAGCCGGCTGCGATGCGCTTTGGGGCATCGACGACTCGGGCGATGGCGCGGGTCCTGCCACTGCCGTGGTCGAGCCTGGGTTGAGGCTAACCCTCAGCGCGCCCGACACGGTGGCGGCGGGCGAGGCATTTACCGTCCGGTTCGCCGCGCAGAACCGAACGGGCGCGGAGGTCGCGGTGCGGACGCCCAGTTCGTGCCTAATCGAGCCGGGCGTATTCACGCTGGGCGGCGAGCGTGTGCCTTTCGTAGGGTCCATACGGGGCTGTGCCGCAGTCATCACGACCCATCGGATTCCGGCTGGAGAGACGCTCGCGCGGACATTCGACGTGCAGGCGGTGCGCCGTGTCCCGGATGGAACCGCCCCGGCCGAGCCGGGCCCGTACACGGTGGGGGTGTCGCTGAACTGGCGCATCGATGGAGAGGCTGTATCGCTCTCCACGCTGGGGCGGCGCCTCCGGGTCCGCCGGTAGGCCGCGGAGGGCGGCCGCGGGGATCGGCGCCGGGTACAGGGCGTTGGGAAGAACGACGCCTCTGCCCAGGCGCTTCCGATGGTTTTCCCTGGCTCCTCACGCTTCGCATAGCATGCTTCGTAAGATAGCGACCGGGACCGTGGCCCTCCTCCTGCTGGGCGGAGCGGCCGTGCTGCTCGGCCCGCGCTTGCCGACGGACACCACGCTGCGCCCGGTGGACCTGCCCGACGATCTCGACGCCTACCTCGCCGCGCACGAGGCCGAGGTGCCCAGCCTGCGCCCCGGCACCGAACAGACGATCGTCTGGGCCGACTCGACGACGAAGGCCAAGACGCCGCTCGCCCTCGTGTACGTGCACGGCTTCACGGCGTCGCGGGGCGAGGTGGCGCCGCTGTGTGATACGTTGGCGGCGCGGCTGGGCGCCAATCTGCACTACACGCGCCTCACCGGTCACGGTCGCGATGCCGACGCCATGGGCGAAGCCACCCTGGGCGACTGGCTGAACGACACGTACGAAGCGTACCGGATTGGGCAGCGGCTGGGCGAGGAGGTCGTGCTCATCGGCACGTCGATGGGCGGGGCGCTGGTCACGTGGCTCACCGCGCAGGACGAAGCCGATCCGTTGGCAACCATCGCCCTGGCGCCCGCATACGGGCTGAACGACCCCGAGTCGCAAGCCACGCTGGCTCGCGTAGCCGGCTGGCCGTGGGGCGAACGCCTCCTCCGCTGGCAGATTGGGCCGTACAACGGCGCCCCGAGCGACGACCCCGCCGAGAACCGGTACTGGACGAAGCGCTATCGCTCCGATGCGCTCCTTCCCCTCGCGCAGCTTATCGACGCGCTCGACCGAGTCGACTTCGGAGCGATCGAGACGCCCCTGTTCATCGCGTACTCGCCAAACGATGGGGTGGTGAGCGCGTCGGCCATCGCGGCGCGCTTTGCAGCGTTGGGCGCGGCGCCCAAAGATTCGCTGCGACTCATGGACACCGGCGATCCGAACAACCACGTGATCGCCGGCCGCATCCGCTCGCCGGAGACGACAGAGCCGGTCGCTCAGGCCCTCCTCGCGTTCGTGCAGCGCGTGCAATCGGGTGATACGCGGTAAAAGAAGGCGCCAGGCGACAAGCAGGACCCGTGCGCCGCGCGTCGTTCCAACAAATCGCCTGCGCCGGGCACCAGGCCGCCCGTGCTGGGCACGTGTAACACGACCGCATCAACTGGCACCCAATATGCGATGAGGCGACGGCCGCTGGACCTGTAGGATCGGTGGGTCGTAAGGCATTGTCTCGTCGTTCGTCCTGCCCCTACTGCACGTTCAACCCGGAGCACCCGTCGTATGATCAAGTCCCGTCACGGCACCCATCGCCTCCCCGCGTTCCTCGTCGTGCTCGCTGCCCTCGTGCTCGCCGGCTGCACCGGTGGGGCCAACGTCCAACTGGTCCGGGCGCAGGAGCCTGTCCGCGCGCCCACCGCGCTCGACCACAGCGCGTACACCGATCTGCTTCAGGCCTACGTGGACGACGCCGGGATGGTGGACTATGCGGCCCTGAAGGCCAACCAGGACGAGGCGCTGGCCCCGTACTTACGGCAGCTCGCGGAAACGGACCCATCCAATCTGGATGAGCCGGAGCGGCTAGCGTTTTGGATCAACGCGTACAATGCGCTCACGCTCAAGCTCATCGTCGATCACTACCCCGTCGAGACGATCCGGAGCATCACGCCGGCGGGCGGCCTCACCGTGCCGCGGCTGAACGATCCCTGGCACGTGAAGGTGGGCGAAGTGGGGGGCGAGATCCGCACGCTCGACGAGATTGAGCACGACATCATCCGCACCCGCTTCAACGAGCCGCGCATCCACTTTGCGCTCGTGTGCGCGGCCGTCAGCTGCCCGCGCCTGCGCCGCGAAGCGTTCGTTGGCGATCGCCTCGACGCGCAGTTGGACGATCAGGCCCGCACGTTCCTGCACGCGGACAGCAAAAACGCGATTCCTGCCCCCAACGAGACCATCCGCCTCTCGCGCATCTTTAAGTGGTTTGGGGGCGACTTCGGCGAGGACACCGACGCTCTTCAGCGCTACCTCGCCCCGTACTTCGACGGAGGCGTCCGCCAGAAGCTACGCGACGCCGCCTACGATGTCGACTATCTCGACTATGACTGGGCACTGAACGCGCAACGCCCCTCGCAGGCTGCGTCCTCGGACGACCGGTAATTGATGTAGCGGAGCGCTATCTTGAAGGCGTACCTACTTTTTAACCCACGACGACCGGCCCGTGGCGTTCGTGCCCACGACATCCGATGAGGCGCCCGCTTCTGCACATCCGCCCCCGACGGGCAGCGGCCGCTGGTTCGCGTGGCTTCTTGCGACGGAGGGGTTGAACTACCTGTCGTATCTTGCTCTCGCGCCGGTCATCGTGTCGTACGCGGTCTTCGCGCTGGGCACGCTCGGCTTTGTGGTGGTAAGCGGGCTAGCGGCCAACGCATCGCTTGTGGAGTCGATGATCGCCCCGCTGCTGTGGCTCGATGCGCAGGTTCCGTGGATCGACGCGTTGTACGATGACGAACGGACGTTCCGCGCAAATGCCCTGCGTGGGTTCGGGGCGATCAGCGTCGTCGGCTACCTAGGACGGACCCTCTGGATGCGGATGCGCGGCGTGACCCCGGTGCCGCGACCATTTGGCGAGCGCGTTCGCCGCGCCGTTATGCGACTAGGTGTGTTCACGGCTGTACTCGTGGTATGCATGGCGGCCGCGGTAATGAGCAGCCCCTGGGCCGAGGACCCGCCCTTTTGGCAGATCGTGCTGCAAAGCATCGGCATCAGCGCGGTGATGGGGCTGCTCATTTATGTAGCCTCCGTGCCGGCTGTGGCGCTGGCGCACGGCTTGCGCGAGGGCAGCACGCTCGTTGGGCGGTGGATTTCCCGCTGAAAGTTCAAGCGCGCTGCTTTTGGCTGGCGCGTCCAGTCGCTACATTGCGGGGTACTGCATCACGCTTTCCCCAAGAATCACGTCCACGCGAATGTCCACCATCGATCGACTGGAGCCGGGCCAATCAGCCCCCGATTTTAAAGCCCCCACCCACACCGGCGACATGCTGCGCCTGAGCGAATACCGAGGGCAGTGGGTCGCGCTGTACTTCTATCCGAAGGATGATACCCCGGGCTGCACCAAACAAGCCTGCAACCTGCGTGACGGCGAAGCGCGCTTGCAGCAGGAAGGCATCGCCGTCATCGGCGTCTCCGAAGACGACATCGCCTCGCACGAAGCCTTCGCCGACAAACACGACCTGCCGTTTCCCCTCGTGGCCGATCCCGAGCACGTCGTGCTCAACGCGTACGGCGTGTACGGCGAGCGCAACATGTACGGCAATACCTTCATGGGCACGAAGCGCACGACCTACCTGATCGACCCCGACGGCATCATCCGGCACGTGTTCAAACGCCCGAAGACGGGTGATCACACGGCTGAGATCCTCGGCAAGTTTGAGGCGCTTGCTGCGTAGTACATCTGTGCCGCTCGCCGGTGCGTCGTAGAACGACCCGTCTCCTAGCGGGTCTGCGGTGAACATTGATCGGCGCGCGGAATACATACCCGATGATTGCGCGGTGTGGTCCGCGCACCTTGACCTGTCGAACCGAGCCCCCAACCATGCTGCACGAGAAATACGAGGCCGTCATCGGACTGGAGACGCACGTCCAACTCCGGACGGACGCCAAAATCTTCAGTCCGGATGCCACGGCGTATGGTGCCGACCCAAACACGAACGTGGATCCGATCAGCCTAGGCCATCCGGGCACGCTGCCGGTGCTCAACAAGAAGGTCGTCGAATACTCGCTGCGGATGGGGCTCGCCACGCACTGCAGCATCGCGCCCCGGGCCGTTTTCGCGCGCAAGCACTACTTCTATCCCGACCTCCCGAAGGGCTACCAGATTTCGCAGTACGACACCCCCCTGTGCCACGACGGCTACGTCGAAATCCTGCTTGACGACGAGGCGACCAATGCGGTGGGAGGCGATGGATCTCCCCAGGAGCCGACGAAGCGCATCGGCCTGACGCGCATCCACATGGAGGAGGACGCTGGCAAGTCGATGCACGACCGCGACCCGCACGACTCGCTCATCGACTACAACCGGTGCGGCGTGCCGCTCATTGAGATCGTCTCTGAGCCCGACCTGCGCTCGGCCCACGAGGCGTACCTCTACCTGCAAAAGATCCGCCAGCTGGTGCGCTACCTCGGCATCAGCGACGGCAACATGGAGGAGGGCTCGCTGCGCTGCGACGCCAACGTATCGATCCGGCCGCGCGGGCGCCGCGAGCTGGGAACGAAGACAGAAGTCAAAAACATGAACTCGTTCCGCAATGTGGAGCGGGCGCTCGAATATGAGATCGATCGGCAAATCAAACGCCTCGAACTCGGCCAGTCGATCGAGCAGGAGACGCTGCTGTGGGACGCTGACCGCGGCGAAACGCGCTCCATGCGCTCGAAAGAAGAGGCGCACGACTACCGCTACTTCCCCGACCCCGATCTGGTGGAGGTCGTTGTCGATAAGAACAGGCTCGACGCCGTCCGCGCTGACCTGCCCGAGATGCCGGACGCGCGCCGCCGCCGTTTCGAAGAGGAGATGGGCCTGCCACCCTACGACGCCGATGTGCTTACCGAAGAGCGCGCGGTGGCTGACTATTTCGAGGAATCGCTCTCCGCGTTGTTCAAGCGCACCAAAGGCGGTAACACGAAAGCGCAGGCCAAGGAGGTATCCAACTTCGTGATGACGGACGTGATGCGTGTTCTGAACGAGCGCGCCATCACAATCGGTGACCTCGCCGTCACGCCCGAGCGGCTAGCGCAGCTCGTCTACCTGCGGATGGAAGACCGGGTCAGTTCCAGTGCGGCGCAGGACGTATTCGAGGCCATGCTGGACGAACCAGGCAAGTCGGCCGGCAAAATCGCCGAAGAGCGCAACCTGATTCAGGTATCCGACAAAGGCGCCATCGCACCCGTCGTGGATCGCGTGCTCGACGAAAACGAGGGCCAGGTCGAGACGTACCTCAGCGGCAAAGATGGGCTCTTCGGCTACTTCATCGGTCAGGTGATGCGGAGCTTCGACGGTTCGCCCGACCCGCAGGTTGTGCGTGACCTGCTCAAGGAGCGCCTTGACGCCCGGCGCGAGACGGCGAACTCCTAAAGCATCTGGCGCGCCCGGTTCTTTCATCCCTTGTATTTCATCGGTACCCTCTCGTGCAATCGTCTAGTTCGTTGAATCGATACCCCCTTGTTAGCCTCCTGTCGCTCGTTTTCCTCGTTGTGCTCGCAGGGACGAGCGCCGCGCC
>CAYFQN010000024.1:0-2211 GCA_964345285.1 uncultured Rhodothermales bacterium | reverse complement strand
TTAGCCTCCTGTCGCTCGTTTTCCTCGTTGTGCTCGCAGGGACGAGCGCCGCGCCGGCCGCCTGCGCACAGTCATCCACCGACGGGCTCGTGCAGGCTCACCTCAGCGGCCGCATTACCGTCAGCGCCGAGGTCGACTCCATCCCCGACTATCGCGGCTTCGAGGTGCTCGTCGTGCGGCAGGAGCGGGGCGGCGCCGTCGATACGCTGGGGTACGATGTCACGAATCAGCGGGGCGGCTTTGCGACGGATGTGATTGCCCCGAGGCAGGGCATCTACCCGCTCATTGTGCGTCGCCGCGGGTCCACAGTCGCCGCAACTGACTACGTCGTCGCCGCAGCCGACTCGGCTGAGGTGACCATGCAACTGCCCCTGCGCCGGCCTATCACCATTCGCTCAACGGAGAATTCGGCCTGGACGGCGTACCAGAACACCATGGCGCTCCACCGGCAGGCCCTCATAGACAACCTGCGAGACACGACGCAGGCCGGCACGGGCGGTGCGATGGAGGCGCGAATCCAGCAAACAGCCCAGGTGCTCTGGAGCATGCGCACCACCTATCCCAACACGCTGGGTGCTGCTCAAAGCGCGGCCGAGTCGATCTCGCTGTTGGAAGGATGGAACGACTCCTTGGTTGTGGCACGGGCTCAGCAACTCGACCCCTCCAACCCCCGCTACGTTGAAGTGGCCCGGGCGGCACGGCGCGCCGAAGCGCGGCAGAGCGGCCAGTCGGCAGCGCTGAGCATACTGCGCCAGTTCAAGGAGCGAGCAGCCTCCTCCAACCAACGCGCCGGGCTGCAGGCCGAAATCGTGCGAGCGCACATCGATAGCCTGGAGCAGGACGAAGCATTGGCCGCAGCCCGTACGCTGTCGCAGGAGTACCCCGACACGCCATGGAGTGCTTGGGCCGAGCGTGCCGAGTATGAGGTCGCCAATCTGCTGCCTGGCATGACGGCGCCCGTCTTTCAGGTGACCACATGGGAGGGCGAGCCCCTGTCGCTGGAAGACCTGCGCGGCCAGCCCGTCGTGTTGGAGTTTTACCAGCCTTCGAACGAACTATATCGCGGACAACTGCCCCGGCGGAATGCACTCTTCGAAGCTGCCCGCGCCGCCGATTTCCGCGTGATTGCCGTGTCCTTGCAGCCGGACACGCTACTCAACGAAGCCTTCTTTGAGGGACGGGAGGTGCCTGGCACGCACGTCGTGGCTACCGAGGAGTTGGCCCGCGAACTGATCCAGACGTACAACATCGGATCGCTGCCAACCCGTCTGTTCATTGACGCAGACGGGCGCATCGTGGACAAGTACGTAGGTAGCGCATTTGCCCGGCTTCAGGACGACGTGCTGGAGCGGCTCGACGTGCTCGATTCTCCCAACCAACCGTAGCGTGGGGCGCTTCACGCCCATTGCGAAGCTGCAGGCTGAGTGATTAATTGCCCGTGGCAGCACCTCGTCATTCCGTTTCATCAATCGCACCGGCCAATACATGAGCACCCTCTCGTACATCAAGAACTTCATCAAAGACCGTGATGTGGCGGCGATCACGCCGTCGTCCTCATTTCTCGTGAAGCGGGTGTGCCGGTGGATTGACTTCACCGCGCCAAACGTTGTCGTGGAGTATGGGCCAGGGACGGGCGTGTTTACAGAGCACATTGTGGCCAAAATGACAGACGACTCAACACTCATTCTCATTGAAGGCAACGACGCCTTCGTCGAGAAACTGCAACAGCGGTTTGGCGACGACGAGCGCGTGGAGGTGGTTCACGGTCGCGCCGAAAACGTGGAGGCGATCCTTGACGCGGCAGGCGAGACTGCGGCAGACTACGTGATCTCCGGCATCCCCTTTTCGTTCTTGGATGACGACGTGAAGGATGAACTCATCGGGTGCACCCGCGAAATTCTCACGGACGACGGCAAGTTCTTGGTCTACCAGAACTATAACCACATGGAGAAGCCGCTACGGCGCCACTTTGGCCGGGTGCATAAGGAGTACGAGATATTCAACATCCCGCCCATGTTTGCCTACCAGGCGGCGAAGTGATTGCTTCCTGCGATATCTACTGAACATGCTCTGCCGAATCTAAATCTCCCCCTCTACGATGCTGATTGCCGGAAACTGGAAGATGCATACGGATCTCGCCGCCGCGCAGGTGCTGGCGCGCAATATTGCCGCTGGCGTCCAAGAGCGCGGCGACGCGCTAGCACAGGTGCA
>CAYFQN010000023.1:0-21247 GCA_964345285.1 uncultured Rhodothermales bacterium | reverse complement strand
AAGGTCACATCTAAGGTCACATCTTGGAGGTGGACGGCAAGCCGTATCCGGCATCATTCACCCGGCACGCCGGGCTCGGTCATGTCGCGCACATCCAGGTAGGTGTTGAGTTCTTCGTCTGAGAGCAGGTCCATCTCCTTCACGATAGCGCGCACCGGCTTGCGCTCGGCTACTGCTTTCTTCGCCACTTTCGCCGCCTTGTCGTAGCCGATTGCCGTGTTGAGCGCAGTGGCAATCGACGGGTTCAGGGCCAGCAGCTCCTCACATCGGTCGCGATCGGCCTCGATGCCTTCAATGCACTTGGTCCGGAACGCTTCGATGCTGCCCGTCAGAATGCTGATGCTTTGCAGCATGGCGTGGGCCATCACCGGCATCATCACGTTCAGTTCGTAATTGCCGTGCGTATTGGCCACCGAGATCGTATGGTGGTTGCCCATCACGCGGGTGGCTACCATCATCACCTGCTCGCTCTGCACGGGGTTCACCTTGCCAGGCATAATAGAGGAGCCGGGCTGGATGACGGGCAGCTTGATCTCGCCGATGCCACTGGTGGGCCCGCTGGAGAGGTGGCGCAGATCATTTGCGATTTTGAGGAGCGCGGTGGCCAGCGTGTTGAGCGCGCCATGGGCGTTCACGAACGCTTCCTTGCCGGCCTGCGCAGCGAAGTGGTCATGCGTTTCGTGAAAGTCCAGCTCCGTCTCGTCGCTGATGACGCGGATGGCGCGCTTTGGGAAGTCGGTGGGGCGGTTGAGGCCGGTGCCGGTGGCCGTGCCGCCCAGGGCCAGCTCCGCCAGTTCGTCGGAGGCGCGCTCAACGCGTTCGACGCTTTGCTGGATCTGCGCCGCGTAGCCGCCAAACTCTTGCCCCAGGCGCACCGGCGTGGCATCCATGAGGTGCGTACGCCCGCTCTTCAGCACGTCGTCAAAAGCGTCCGCCTTGTCCTTCAGGGCGTCGTGCAGCTGGCTGAGGGCGGGGAGGAGTTCCTCTTCCATCGCCAAGCGCGCGGCCACGTGCATCGTGGTGGGAATGACGTCGTTGGACGACTGCGACATGTTGACGTCGTCGTTCGGATGGACGGCCTTGCTCCCGCGCTCGGCGCCCATCAGCTCGCTGGCGCGGTTGGCGATTACCTCGTTCGCGTTCATATTGGTCGACGTGCCGCTACCCGTCTGGAAGATATCCAGCACGAAGTGCTCGTCGAGCGCCCCGTCGATCACCTCCCGGGCGGCTTGGACGATGACGTCCTTCGTGTCAGCGTCGAGTAGGTCCAGGGCGTGATTCGCTTCGGCCGCGGCGAGCTTCACCAGGCCCAGTGCCTCAATGAAGCGCCGCGAAAACCGGAGGTCGCTGACGGGAAAGTTGTCGCACGCTCGTTGGGTCTGGGCGCCGTACAGCTTGTCGGCAGGGACGCGCACTTCGCCAAGGGAGTCGTGTTCGATACGATGATCAGCCATGAGCCACGTAAGGGTGATGAGCGAAAGAGAGCAGAAAAGGCGGTACGTAGTGCCACCGCCTAACATAGGGCATGCCGAGCGGCTTCGCTGTACCGGACTGTGCCATTAACCAGATTTTTGCGACCGCGCGGCCCCGTTTCGTCAACTGATTCTTACACCTTTTTGATGCATCGTTTACGTGCTGATGCAGTACGTTTAGTACGCAGTTACTCATTTCGTTTCCAGTCCTGACAACACACCCCCATGAAACGTCTCCACACGGTTGCTGCCATGCAGGAGTACGCCGACGCGCGACGCGCCCACGGCGAGCGCGTGGCGCTCGTGCCGACCATGGGGGCCTTGCATGCGGGGCACCTGGCGCTCATTCAGGCCGCCAAGGAGGAGGCTGATCGCGTCGTGGTATCGGTGTTTGTTAACCCCACCCAGTTCGGGCCCGACGAGGATTACGCGGAGTATCCCCGTGATATCGACGATGATGCAGCCACGTTGGAGAATCGGGGCGTGGACGTGTTGTTCGCTCCCACCGTCGATGAGATGTACCCGAGCCCGTCCATCGGCAACGCGCCGACGCTGACGTGGGTAACCGTCCATCAGCTCGACGAGCACTTGTGCGGGCGCTATCGCGACGGCCATTTTCAGGGCGTAACCACCGTCGTCACGAAGCTCTTTCACGCGTGCAAGCCGCATGTGGCCGTGTTTGGCCGCAAAGACGCACAGCAGTTCGTTATCATCCAGCGGATGGTGCAGGATTTGCTGCTGGATATCGACATTGTGGGCGTGCCCACGGTGAGGGAGCCGGATGGCTTGGCCAAGTCGTCGCGCAACGCGTACCTCAGCCCGTCGGAACGGGAACAGGCGACCGTGCTGTACGAGGCCGTTCGCGCGGCCCAGACGCGCGTGGAGGCAGGGGAACAGCAGATTTCAGCCCTTGTTGAAGCGATGCGAAAACAACTAGAGCAGGCGCCAGACGCCACGGTGCAGTACGCTGAAGTGGTCGACGCACACACGCTCCAGCCTCTACAGCGCATCGAGCCGGGGCAGCATGTACTGGCAGCCGTAGCGGTCTATTTCGGCAATACGCGGCTCATTGACAACGCATTCGTCCGCGCGCCCGCATAACTCAACTGTTGTGATCACTGGATGGCAGACGGCATGACCATCACCATGTTCAAGGCGAAGCTGCACCGGCTTCGTGTCACCGAAGCGGATCTCTACTACGAAGGGTCAATTACCATTGACCGGGAACTGCTGGAGACTGCCGGCATCTTGCCGTACGAAAAAGTCCAGGTTGTCAACGTGAATAACGGGGCACGGCTCGAAACGTACACCATCCCCGACGAGGTCGGTAGTCGCACCGTATGCTTGAACGGGCCGGCGGCACGTCTTGCTGCGCCGGGCGACCAGGTGATTGTCATCGCGTATGCCGACATGACCCCGGAAGAGGCGGCGGAGCATCACCCACGCGTCGTGCTCGTCGATGCGGAGAACGACCCCACGGAGGTCATGGACCTTGATCCCGGTGAACACGCGCCCGAAGCTGAGAACACGGTAGAGGACGACGTGCTGATTGCTTAATCAGCGCAATGCCAATCCGGAGCGCGGGCCATTTTGCTTGGACGAGGGAGCTCCTCAGCCCAGGCGGTGCACCAAGCCTACGGCGCATCCATGGGAAGGAAGTTGCCGCCGCGCTTGATATGCAGGAAGTAATTGATGCCTTCCGGCTCGGAGCCGACGCGTACATCGCGCTCATGCACGCCGCACTGGAGTGCTAGATCCACCAGCTTTTGCTCGGTGCGGTAGTGCAGGTGCCAGTCAGTTACCACTTCCATGTAGTTCCGCGACGGGTTCTGGGGAGAGAAGTTGCCCACGACCAGTTCTCCGTCGTCGCGCAGTAGGTCGAGCATGTGCTCTAGCAGGAACTCGAAGCCTTTGTCACTTAAGTAGTCAAAAAGCCCGGCCGACCAGATGAGTTGGAACCGGGTATCGGTCGTATACCGGAGCGCGTTCATCTCATGGAACGTGATCCAATCGAGATACGGGGCGCACAGATCACGGGCATACTCAATGGCCTCGGCATCGTTGTCGATGCATTCAAAGCGTACAGCGCGGTTGTCATTGGCCTGGAAGAACTCCAACACGTCGCGCGCCGGGCCGCTTGCGAGGTTGAGCACGGGAAGGGAGTCGCGGTCTGGATAGGCTTCAGTGAGCGCTTCGATCAGTTGGATAAAGTACGTTTTACGGTTCCGCACGGCCTCGACGGCGGGGCGAGCCTGCAGAAACATGTCCCACCGCTGGTACGCCTCGTCATCAGTGATGTACGTGGTGTACAGGCGATCGATAATCTCGAAGTCACCTGCGTGCCCATGAGGCTTCTGAAGGCAGAACCCCTGCAAGGTCGATTCGGTCAAGGCCTCGCCGAATGCATCGCGCAGGGTGGCGAGGTCATCTTCCGTGATCGTCTCCGAGCGATATGCCTTTGCAATGTGGCCGAGCCACTCTCGGAACGCCCCGTACTGGTCCGGCGCGGGGCCGCCCTGGGCGACGAGCTTTTCAACGTAAGCGATGTGCTGGTCCAGCAGTGAGGTGGAAGAGGGTGACACGTTCGAAGCCATTGAAGATGGCACACTGACAGGGGGCAACGAAGTAGCTCGTGAGGACGCGGGTTGAGGCACGAGATCCGCCGACTCACGGAGTGTAGGTGGGGTATCTAGTGTAGGCAAAAAACTGACTCTACTCAACCCCAAACTTCGAATGGTGCTCGAAATGTGTCAGGATGATGGCAGGGCGGACGACTCACTCCAGACATGGTCGATCGTATCCACCAGTTGTTCTTTGGTGAATGGTTTACACAGATGGACGTCGAATCCCGCGTCAAGGAATTGATCACGATCTGATGGCATCGCGTACGCCGTAAGGGCAATGGCAGGCGTATGCGCGTACCCGTTCATCGTACGGAGGCGGTGGAGCAACTCAATGCCGTCGGCGGAGGCGCTGAGGTGGATGTCAAGGACAACAACATCGAACTGGTTCTCATTGGCGAGGACAATAGCATCCTCCGGGTTAGCTACCACCTCGGCATGGTAGTGCGGACGCAGGTGGTGGCCGATCAGCTCGCGGGTCAGGGCATTGTCCTCTACCACCAGCACCGAGCCGTCAAACGAAGGCGCTTTGGAGGCGCGGGACGGGGGAGACACGGGGGCGGGCGGCTCATCCGGGACGGATCGGGGAAGATACACGGTGAAGCAACTGCCCATTCCCTTCTGACTCTCCACCTCAATGCGGCCACTCAATAGATCCACGAGGCGTTTGGTAATGGCTAATCCTAGGCCGGTCCCCTCGTGCGTGCGCTGCAACCCTGTCGACTCTTGCCGAAACTCATCGAAGAGGTGATCCAGAAAAGCGTCGTCCATCCCGATGCCTGTGTCCTCTACCGTGATGAACACGGTGTCGTTCGTGGCGCCCACCTCTACGGTTACGCGGCCTTCGTCAGTGAACTTGATGGCATTGCCCACTAGGTTGTTTGTGATGCGGTCGATACAAGCCGTGTCGGCGGTAGCGTACGTGTCATTGGCCGTCACAACGGTTTCGAGCTCGATGCCCTTTTTGGCAGCGATCGGTTCAAGCAGGTCAACCGCCTCACGGATTTCCTGCGCCACATCGACCTGCTTCAGGTCGAGCGTCGCTTTGCCGCTCTCCAGCTGCGCGAGGTCCAGCACTGAGTTAAGGGTGGTGCGCAGTCGCTTGGCGCTATCCAGGATGCGCTCGGCAAATGCCCGCTGGGTCGTGTTGGTCTCCTCCTCATGGAGCACCTCGGCGTAACCCAGGATACTGGTGAGCGGGGTACGGAGCTCGTGGCTCATATTGTTGAGGAAGCTGGTCTTCATCTTAAGCAGTTCCTCCGCGTGCTCCTTGGCAGCGATGAGCTGGTGCTCGTACTCCTGACGCTCTGTAGCGTCACGGAAGATGCCCTGAATCAGCCGGGTGCCATCAACTTCGATGAGCGATGCGTTGACATCGACCGGGATTACACGTCCACTGCGGTGAACGACGTTGAGGGTTTCGGTGCCGGTTTGCTCTTGCAACACATGCTCTTCAAACCGCATGGCGAACGCCTCCCGGTCGTCAGCCGGGTACAGTTGCTCCAGCGGTTGCCCGAGTAGTTCCTCGCGCGAGCGCCCCACCAGCTGTTGTGCCTTGCGATTCACTTCGACGAGCTTCCCGTTTTCCGGGTTGGCAATAAAGATAGCATCATTGGCCGCGTTGATGAGCGTGTGCACGTACTGATAACGCCGCTCGCTGGAAACCGCCACTGCCTCGGCCTGAATCTTGGCCCGGGCAACGATGAAGATGACCACGCACACCGTGGCCACCGAAACGCTCATGATAGACGGGTCGACCTGCGGGTCGGGAACCAAGAATATGGCGCCCACGCACAGGATGGTGACGGTGACGAGATAGCGCACCAGCGGCTTGACCCGCTTGGTGCCTAGGCTAAAACCAACGCCAAATCCAGAGATCGACATCAAGGCCCCCAGCGCATAGTTGCCGGTAAACCCGTTGAGGTACGTGAGCCCGATGAAGTAGGCCGTCGAGAAGTAGAACAAGCCCTGGGCGAGCGGGATGAAGTGCTCGTCTACCCACCCCACCTGCAAGGAAAGGGCTGGGAGGAGAAGAGTGACGCCCGCTACGGCAAAGCGAGCCCACAGCGGATCTACCGCGCCGGGCTCAACGAGCGTATAGATAATACCAAAAGCCGGACTGATAATGCCGGCCAACAAGCAAATGATGCGGTATGTGTTGCGGTGGACGCGCGAGCTCACGTCACCGGCGGCAGGCAAGTACGAATCGTTTGATGTGGGCATTACAGAAACAGGCGCCACAAAGGCTCGATCAGCGATGGAGTGACTCGATGGTCCGGGGCGAAGAAACTACATACATTGTTTGCCATATGCCAAAAATCGCACCAAGTCCATGAGCGGAAGAGGACGAGCCGATTGTTCGTTTTGCCATTTTTGCAAAAAAGCAGTGCGCGGCGGCCTTCATTTTGGGAGGTGAATAACCTAGCTTGCGCAAATTCATCGCGCACCTGTACGTTCGCCGCGCATCTGTATTGTCTCACTGTTACTCACGCCCTGTATGTCGATCGAACGCATTGCAGTTATTGGAGCAGGTACGATGGGCAACGGCATTGCCCACGTATTCGCCCTGAACGGCCATCCCGTTGCCCTTGTAGACACCGAGTCGTCGATGGTGGAGCGTGGATTGTCAACCATTCAAGCCAATCTGGAGCGCCAGCAGGAAAAGGGGCGAATCACCACGACCGACGTCGAATCGGCGCTTGGCCACATCACGGCCCATACAGATCTTGCAGAGGGCGTAGGCGAGGCCGAGTTGGTCATTGAGGCCGTCACCGAAGAGGAGGCGGTTAAAGCTGAGGTCTTCGCCAACTTGGATGCCCATGCCCCGCATGAGGCTATTCTTGCCTCCAACACGTCGTCCATCTCCATCACGTGGCTCGGCGCGCAAACGAATCGGCCTGATCGCGTAATTGGCATGCACTTCTTTAATCCGGTGCCCGTCATGCGGCTGGTCGAGATCGTGCGGGGGCTGGAGACAAGCGACACCACGTTCAGCGTTGTGGAGCACGCTGCCGAAGCGCTCGGCAAAACGCCCGTGGAGGTGAACGACTTTCCCGGGTTCGTTTCGAACCGCATCCTGATGCCGATGATCAACGAGGCTGTGTATTGCTTGATGGAAGGCGTGGCGTCGAAAGACGACATCGACACGGTGATGAAACTCGGCATGAATCACCCGATGGGTCCACTGACCCTCGCCGACTTCATCGGGCTGGACGTGTGCCTCAGCATCATGAACGTGCTGCACGGCGAGTTGGGCGATGACAAGTACCGTCCGTGCCCCCTCCTCAAAAAGAAGGTGACCGCTGGGCACCTCGGCCGCAAAGCCGGACGCGGCTTCTACGAGTACGACTGAGCCCCCACGACTGAGCGACTCCGACGCGGGGGCCCGTGATGCCTACTGGTTGTGCTCCTCGTAGGCCTTGATAATGTCTTTTACGAGCTGGTGGCGCACGACGTCGTTCTGGTCGAAGTAGACGAAGTCGATGCCCTGGATGTTTTTTAAGATGTGCTGGGCCTGCACGAGCCCGCTTTTCGATCGAGAGGGAAGGTCCGTTTGAGTCACGTCGCCGGTGATGATGCCGCGGCTGTGGGCGCCAAGCCGGGTCAAGAACATCTTCATCTGCCCCGTGGTGGCATTCTGTGCCTCGTCCAAGATGGCAAACGACGACTTCAAGGTGCGGCCCCGCATGTAGGCCAGGGGGACCACCTCGATGCGGTTCTGCTCCAGGTACTCGGCCAGCTTCTCGCGCGGCAGCATGTCTTCCAGCGCATCGTAGAGCGGGCGCAAATACGGGTCTACTTTCTCGTAGAAGTCGCCGGGTAGAAAGCCCAGTTGCTCGCCCGCTTCCACGGCCGGGCGCGATAGGACAACCTTGCGGATTTGGCGGGCCTTCAGGGCGGCGACGGCGAGCGCTACGGCGACGTACGTTTTGCCCGTGCCAGCAGGCCCAATCGCAAATACGATGTCGTTCTTCCGGGCGACCTCAACCATGCGCCGCTGGTTGGCCGTCCGCGGCTTGATGACGTCCCCCTCCGGTGTAACGACCACGGCCTCGGTGGCATCCGATGGGCTGCTACTGGCCCCATCGCCCGAGGTGACGAGCGCGAGCACGGTGTCCACATCGTCTTCCGTCAGGTGTTCGTTACGGCTGACCAGTGTGATCAACTCGTCGATGACGCGCTCTACTTGCGCGATGGCCTCCTGCTCGCCTCGAAGAAGCACCTCGTTGCCCCGCGCGGTGATGTGGGTGTCCGGAAAGGCAGTTTCTACCTTGCGCAGAAAGACGTCGTTGAAGCCGAACAGGAGAAGCGGATCAACGTCGCTGATGCGGATTCGTTTTTCGGGCAACGGCTCGTCGGTTGTTTGCCAGATTGCAACACGGACACCGTGGTGCAGTGGAAACCATCCACGGTGATCCCCCATACGAGGGCGCGGCTGAAGAGTGCCGACCGTAAACGATCTCTTTACACGGACTCCCATCTTCCATGGCGCAACCACTCGTCGTCGAGTTTACGAAAATGCACGGCGCCGGCAATGACTTTATCGTCGTCGACAACCGTTTCTTCCATTTTTCGGATGACGAGTTAGCCGCCTTCGCCCGCGCGTGGTGCCCCCGCCGCACGGGCATCGGAGCCGATGGCCTCCTGGCTCTTGCGCCGCCAGCGGACGAGGCGCACGACTATCGGATGCGCTATGTCAATGCCGATGGGTCGTTGGCGCGGATGTGCGGCAACGGCGCTCGCTGCCTCGCTCGGTTCGCCCGCGAGGCGGGTCTAGGTGGACCTCTGATGACGTTTGAGTCCGACGCTGGCCTTTACCGAGTGGAGGCCCCCCGTGACTCTCACTCCCCGGTGCGGCTCCACGTCCCCAACCCGCGTGACTATCAGCCCAACGCCGCGCTCAACCAGGCTCCGCCGTCCGACGCGCCGGTGCACTACGTGTGGACGGGCACCGAGCACGCGGTCACCCTGGTGCCCGACGTGGACGCTGTCGATGTGCGCGAACGGGGGAAGCAAATTCGACACGATCCTGCGCTGGCGCCGGAAGGAGCCAACGCGAACTTCGTGCAGGTCGCCCGTTCTGTGGATGGCGATAAGCCCGTGCTGCGCGTACGCACATTCGAGAAAGGCGTTGAGGCCGAGACGCAGGCATGTGGCACGGGGGCGCTAGCCGCAGCTGTCGTTGCCCGGTTGCAAGGCCGCGTAGACGCCGATAGGATCGCCGTGACGATGCCGGGCGGGACGCTCCGTGTTGGCTTCACGGTGACCGACGAGTCAGTCAAAGACCTGTATCTGGAAGGGCCGGCCGTCAAGGTTTTTCGGGGCACGATGGACGTCGATCCACAGAATCTCGCAGGCTGATCAATCAAAAAAGCGGCGCCGCGTTATGCATGCGGCGCCGCTTCCTGGTGTACGATGTCCGCCTTGATTACTGCTGGAACTGCGCGCGGTTGTCATCGATGTCCGACTGCTCACGGAGCGAGGCAATCCACTGCGAGCTCACCTGCTGCCGCTGCTGCTGGAGCAGCTCATTGCGGATCTGCTCGCGCTGGCTCTCGGTGATGGGCTCCGGCTCGTTCACAGCAGTTACCTCCACGACGAAGGCGGCATTTTGGCCGGCCACAACGCGAGAAGTCTCCCCTGCGTCTAATCCAAACACAGTGCCCGAAAAGGCCGGCTCACGGCCGAGGCCCTCCACGACGTTTGTGTCAAAGGACACGTCGTCCTTGGTGCGAACCGTGGTGCCGAGTGCGTCGGCAAAGCTCTCAAGATCGTTGGCTTGCGCACGTGCTCGCTCCATGCGGGGAACGAGGATAGCCTTCTTTTGCTCGATACGGACGCGAGGCTCAATTTCGGCGCGCACGTCTTCGAAGGGGCGATACCCTTCATCCTGAATATTGGCAATGTGTAGGACGACGTATTGGTTGTTCACGTTGATGACATCGCTGAAGGCGCCTTCACTCGCACTCTCAAGGAAGGACGTGATTTGCCCGCTCTGTCCGAGGCCCGGAATGGACTGCTGGTCGGCTTCAACTGCGACTTGCTGGACATCCATGCCCTGCTCGTCGGCTTCAGCCCGGAAATCCCCGCTCTCAGCGGCGTAGTACGCCAGGTCGTCCAATGAGTACTCCAAGTCGTTCAGCGTAGCCTGGCTGGGGCGGAGGCTGTAGGCCATGTCCGCGATCTGTACGGCCTCGTCGGCACGGTCCAGCACCTGAATCACGTGATAGCCAAACTGGGTGCGAACGGGACCGACGATGTCGCCCGATGAGGCCGCAAAGGCGGCATCGGCAAACGGGTCCACCATGCGGTCGGGGCCGAACCAGCCGAGGTCGCCACCGCGGGCGGCGCTGCCTGTGTCGTCCGAGTACTCGCGGGCCAGCGCGGCGAAATCTTCGCCTGAGCGAGTGCGTTCCAGCAGCTCTTGCGCCTGCTGGCGGTTTTCCGCGTCGGGTTCCGGCGAGCGGATTAGGATGTGGCGGGCGTGCACCACGGCCTGCTCCGTCGGCTGCGTGTCGATGACTTTCACGAGATGCACCGCTTGACCTGCTACCACCGGGCCGACGATCTCGCCGGGCTCTGGATTGGGGAAGAGGGCTTCAGCGATCGGGGCCTCCAGCTCGTCAGCGGTCGAGTACGTGTCGGAGACGTCGCGGATCGAAGCGTTCTCGGTGAGAAAGAGCGAGTCGTCATCCGCAGCCGCAAACTCATCGCGGAGGTCTTCCAAGTCTTCGACGACCTGCGCCGTATCTTCGACGGTCGGGTCTTGCGAAAGCGCGACGTATTCTACAGAGTAGGTGCGTGGCCGCTCGAAGTCGTCCTGGTTCTCATTGTAGTAAGCGCGCAGGTCCTGCTCCGTGACGCTGATGGAGTCGTTCGGGATGGCAGCATAACGCTGCGCCACGTAGCGTGTGCTGGCCGTGGTGTTGCGGCGGCGGTACGTGTCGACGACCTCCTCCTCGGAGACGTGCACCGTGGCTCCGATGAGCGCATTCATCTTCTCGCTGCGTCGCTTGTTGCGCAGGTACTGCTCAATCTGGAGCCAGCTCTGACGCGCCTCCGGGTTCTGCGCGAGGTTGCGGATGAGCTGCCGGTTGATCTGCCCCGTCGAGTCGCTGAACTGCTGGCGGATGAAGGGGTCGGGGTTTTGCCCATACACCATGTCCGTCACCTCATCGTCGGTCACGGTGATGCCCAGGCGGTCCATTTCCTGTTCCATCAGCCGGTTGTTCACGAGCGCGTCGAAGGTCTGCGTCCGCACCATTTCACGCATCTGCGGGCTGATATCGCCGCCGGTGCGGGTGCGAAGCTGCTGCTGTTGCTGCTGCAGTGCGTTCTGGTACTCGGTATAGGGGATCGCGTCCCCGTTCACGACGGCAATGTTGCGCGTCGGCGCCCCAATGTTGTCAAACGTGCCCGAGTCCTGCAGCACCCAGACAACGCCGAATGCGATAACGAGAATCCAAAGTACCACTCCGGTGTTTTCCCGGAGGTTGTTCATCGTGCCCATGGACGAAATTAACCGCTGTTCAAATGGAGAATTGTAGATGACTACCGCGTAGCATAACCAACGCACCGCTACCATACCGCACGCTGCACCAAATGTTCTAGTTGGAAGGCGCAGACTCCTTGTCTCTGGAAGACAACGTCGCGTCTTTCGCCTCCTGATCTGCCGACGCTCATGCGCATCATCCGGCCGACTTCGCTGCTCTATACTCTTTCCATGGCCGCTATCCTGGGCGGTGCTACCGCTGTGATTGGGGTGCAAGCAACGCCGTACGGCGGCTGGATCGGGATCATCCCAGCGCTCATCGTCGTCGGCGGCGGGTTGCGACAACCGCTTCGTCGGTGGCGCGCGACGCGAACCGAGCTACCGCCCAGCGCACGGAATTGGCTCCGCCAATACGTTCCCCTGTACGCTACGCTCGGCGAGGCGGCGCGGGCTCGGTTCGAGCGGGATGTGCAGATATTCATCGATGAGCATCACTTTGAGGGGGTTGAAGGCGTCACGGTCACGGCCGAGCTGCGACTCGGCGTAGGGGCGGGCGCTGCGCTCCTCCTGCACGGCCGCCCAGATTGGGAGCTCGGTGGCACCAGCTCGGTGCTGTTCTATCCCAGCGCCTTTGACGATCAGTACTTCGGGGGCGACTACGCGGACTACGACGGGATGGTGCACGAGCAAGGCCCCATTCTGTTGTCCGCGCGGGCCGTGGAGGAAAGCTGGGCCGACCCGACCGACGGGAGCAACGTGGTGCTGCACGAGCTCGCGCACCTCTTCGACTTTAAGAACGAAGGCGCCGACGGCATCCCGTCGCTCATGGACCCCGCCTCGGAGGAGGTCTGGCAGCGTCTCGTTCGGAAAGAGATGGGGCGTGTGCGCCGGCGCCAATCCCTGCTGCGGCCGTACGCGGCCACCGCTCCGTCCGAGTTCTTTGCTGTGGCCGTCGAGGTCTTTTTTGAGCAACCCGGTCCGCTGAACGACGAGCACCCCGAGCTGTTCGACGCGCTAACGTCGTTTTTTGCCCTAGACCCGCGGGGCAGGACAACCGAGGTCGCGCAGACGGACTAGCTGCTACAGCGGTCAGGTTACCGGGCCTGCCGTTTCGGTAGGCAGCTCGTCGGTTCGATAGGTTCCAGAGGACACGGCGTGCTCGATGGCGTCGAATGCATGATCCAGCTCATCCGGAGTGTTCCAAACAAACGGCGCCATCCGCAGATACTGATTCTGCCGGCTATCGGTGTAGATGTCATCCTGCTTGAGGTGCTCGCACAACAGGTGCGCATCAGGAGCTTCCAGAATCACCATGGCAGCACGGCGCTGGGGGGCTCGGGGTGAACGGAGCGGAATGGCCGCGGCATCGGCGCGGTCGATGGCGTGCGCGGTAAGATCGAGCGAGTGCTGACGGACCGCGTCGAGTCCGGCATCGAGCAAGAGCCGTACGCCTTCGACGGCGTGGTACATCGAGGCGACCGCCGTTGTGCCTCCCATGAAGCGGCGCCGGATGTCAGGGTGCGGGGCCGGCTCTTTCGCAAAGCCAAACGGGTTTGCATCGCCAAACCACCCCGTGAGGCGGGGGGTCAGAGCCAGCCCGCGGCGGATATACACGAAGCTGTTGCCTGACGAGCCGCAGGCTTCTTTCAACAGGCCGCCAACAAACAGGTCCACTCCGAGAGCCTCCACGTCAATCGGCATGCTGGCGGCGCTATGATACCCGTCCAAGAGGAACAGTCCGCCGGCTTCGTGGACAGTGTCCGCTACGTTGCGGAGAAAAGCATCCGGCAACCGCTCGCCCGTGGTGAAGCCCACGTGGCTCAGGGCCACCAGCGCGGTATCGGAGGCGATGGCGTCGAGCACGGCTGACTGGTCCATGAAGCCATCTGCGGTGGCAGGCACGATCCGCAGGTCGAAATCGAGCACGTCTTGCCACTGCTGCACGCTGTGGAGCACAGACGGGAACTCGTTTTCTGTGACGACGACCGTGCGCCGACCGTCAGCCACCAGCTCGGGCGCAGAGAGCAGGCACTGCACCGTCCAATGCACGTTGGGCTGTAACATGCACGTGCCGTGCGGTGCGCCGAGGAGGGGGGCCACGAAGTGATCGCCCAAGTATTCCGGCAGCGTCCACCAGCCGACCGCGTCTCCCGAGTCGGGACGCCAATGGTTGGGGATCTCGTTCCACGCGTCCACGCCGCGCTCGCGCCAGTCCTTTGTGAACTGGTCCATCATGTTGGGCACTGTCTTGGGCATCAGCCCGTGCGTGAAAGCACGCAGTTCAACGGTGCCGGGTGGATCGGGGAGGGCGAAGCGGTCGCGAAGGGTCATGGCGATGGGGACTGGGAGGCGAAACACCTTGCCGAAAACAGAAAGAGCCCCTACCGCGGTGCGGCACGAGCTCTTTCGCTGTCCGAATGGAGCGGTTGAGCTTACGCTTCTTCCGGCTCCGGGACGATGTGGACGAAGCGGCGGTTGCCACGGCTCCGCGTGAAGTGGACCGTGCCGTGCTTCTTGGCGAAGAGCGTATCGTCGCCTCCACGGCCCACGTTCGTGCCGGGGTGGAACTTGGTACCGCGCTGCCGCACGATGATGCTGCCGGCAGATACAAACTCGCCGCCGTAGGCTTTCACGCCCAGGTACTTCGGGTTCGAATCTCGACCGTTCTGGGTCGAGCCCATTCCTTTCTTGTGTGCCATGATGACCTCGGTGTGGTTATTCGACGAAACGGATGGTGAACAGGGCGCCTACGCGTCGGCGTCGTCAGATGCGGTATCCGCAGTGGATGCAGTGTCCGAGGTGTCGGCCTCTGCATCCTCGGCGTCGGCGTCCGCCTTCTTGGACGATGACGGAGACGCGGCCTGGCCGTTCGTCTCAAGCGCCTCAATCTGAAGTTTGGTGTATTGCTGTCGGTGACCTCTTTTTACTTTGTACCGCTTCCGGCGTTTCTTCTTGAAGACGATCACTTTGTCGCCTTTCACCTGGTCGATGACCCGCGCGGTGACCGAGGCGCCCTCTACGGTCGGCGTGCCGAGCGTGACATCGCCGTCGCCGTCGGAGATGAGTAGCACCTGGTCGAGGATCAGGGTGTCATCGATTGCTGCGTCGGCATGGTGAGGGACGTACACGTATTCGCCCTCCTGTACCTTAAACTGCTTATCCTTGATGTCGACTATTGCGTACATGTTGGTCTCTGCTTTGGAGCGCCGGGTTGAGTACCGACGCGAGAGTGAATAGAGGGTCGTCCGAGCTTGAATCTCGTAGAATATCAGCACGCTACAATACGGCGCAAGTTTCGCTCATTCAACGTCCCCCTTTGGCTTTCCGATGAAGATATCCCTTCCCACGGCGCAAACGAACGTTCCAGTCACCAAACTCCTATGCATCGGACGCAATTATGCCAAGCACGCTGCCGAGATGGACAGTGAGGTGCCGGACCAGCCACTCGTTTTCCTCAAGCCGCCGTCAGCCCTTATCAGCGACGGCGATGCCGTGGTAGTCCCAGCCGCCTCAAAAGACGTCCACCATGAGGTTGAGCTGGTCGCTGTCATCGGGGCGGGGGGGAAGAACATCCCGTCGGAGGAGGCGCTGGCGCATGTTGATGCGTACGCTGTGGGGCTCGACATGACAGCGCGCGACCTGCAGAGCGCCGCGAAGCGCGGGGGCAAGCCATGGTCTGTGGCCAAGGGATACGATACGTTCGCCCCCCTCGGTCCGCTGGAGCCGGCGTCATCAATCCGCGATCCACAGAACCTGTCGATCCGGCTTGTGGTCAATGGCGAGGAGCGGCAAGCAGCCACCACGCGCGACATGATCT
Source organism: uncultured Rhodothermales bacterium (assembly GCA_964345285.1). Lineage (GTDB taxonomy): Bacteria > Bacteroidota > Rhodothermia > Rhodothermales > Salinibacteraceae > JAAAPH01. Next base: position 5,845 of record CAYFQN010000023.1, on the reverse strand, counting down.
TTCCCGTGGCGGAGCTGGTCGCGTACTGCTCGCGAATCTTTACGCTAGCGCCGGGCGATTTGATTTACACGGGTACGCCAGAAGGGGTGGGGCCGGTCGCAGCCGGCGACAACCTGGAGGCGACAGTGGCGGGGCTGCCACCGCTCCGGGTGCAGGTCCAGCAAGCCATCGGTTAGCGCGAGCAACGGGGGGCGGGGTGTTCAGCTGTACAGGCGTTGCATCACCGACAGGGCCGTATCGATGTCGGCCATTGAGACGTCGCGGTGTGTGGTGGCGCGAATGGTTGACGGGCCGAATGGCGTCGTCAGTACGCCCTCCTCGCTGAGTCGCTCGATCACTGGGGCCGCTTCGCCCTCGACGACGTCGAACAGCACGATGTTTGTCGCTACGGTCGATGGGTCGATGGTGAAGCCGGGCAGGTGAGCAACGCCCTCCGCGAGCCGCCGCGCCTTCTCGTGGTCGTGCGGAAGGTCCGGGCGGTGGTGCTCGATGGCATACAAGCCCGCTGCGGCCAGAACGCCCGACTGCCGCATCCCCCCGCCGAACATCTTACGGTACCGCCGCGCCTGTTCGATTAGCTTCGCTGAGCCCGCGAGCACGGAGCCCACCGGAGCACCGAGGCCTTTCGACAGCGCGACCCACACTGTATCGGCGAGCGCAGCGTACTCCCGTTCCGGTGTACCGGACGCCGCCGATGCATTCCACAGCCGCGCGCCATCGAGATGCAGCGCCAGATTATGACGGCGGACGGCGTCGGCGATGGCAGCGAGTTGGTCCATCGGATAAACGCGCCCGCCGCCTTTATTGAGCGTGTTCTCGATGCTCACCAGCGCCGTCTGCGGAAACACGTCCATCGCAGGCCGGATGGCTGCTTCGACCTGATCCGCCGTTAATAGCACCTCTGGGCTGTCGACGGGGGCTAGTTGCACGCCAGACAGAACGCCGGCTGCGCCCGTTTCGTAGTTGTAAATGTGGCTCTGCCGGTTGAGGATGACCTCGTCCCCCGGTGTAGTGTGAAGCTTCACGGCGATCTGGTTGGCCATCACGCCCGAGGGGACGAACAGCGCGGCCTCTTTTCCGAGCACATCCGCCACGACGTCCTGCAGCCGGTTTACGGTGGGGTCCTCGCCATACACGTCATCCCCCACCTCAGCGGTTGCCATTGCCTGGCGCATGCCGGCGGACGGGCGCGTTACGGTGTCGCTGCGAAGATCGATCACGAGAGGTCGTATGAGTGGGTGGCAGGAATGAGATAGGGGCTCCGAACATCGGAAATCTCGCAGCCAATGTCGATTCACCAGCCGTGCTGGGCCATCCGCGCCAAGATCTGATGGGTGTACCGCGTCATCTGGTGAGGCGAGCGGTCCCGCGGGTTGGGCAGGCATGCCGCCAACCCAGCCGATTGGTAGCGGGTGAGCGACGCCGCTGAGACGCCGTAGTGGTGTTGCGCCGCGGCCTCCGCACCAAACACGCCCGGACTCCACTCCACGACATTCAAGTGAAGCCCCAGGATGCGCGGCTTTGGCAGCAAGAGGTCAGCCGCGTAGGCAAGGGGGACTTCCAGCGCTCTGCGGAGCAGCGTGCCGTGTGTCGTCATAAACAGGTTCTTGACGAGCTGCTGGGTAATGGTGGAGCCGCCGCGCCACGCCGTCCCACGCTCAAGATTGTCGTCGACGGCCTCCTCAACGGCTACCCAGTCGATGCCGTGGTGCGTATAAAAGCGCGCGTCTTCGGCGGCGACGACGGCGTGCTCCAAGTGGTCGGAGATGGCCGCGGGCGGCACCGGCGTCGACTGCGGCGTGTACGGCTTCATGGCCATCATCGCCTCCACATGCCGCTGAAGCTGTACGCCCGTCGTTGGCGGGGTCCAGTGGGCATAGAGACTGAGTAGCCCAACACACACGCCCGGATACACACTGCCCAGCGCCGTTAGCCCGGCACCGAGCCCGCGAAGGACACGGCGCCAGCGGCTGGAATGCGTGCGGTCAAGGCGATGGTTCACGAGCGATTAGGGCTGGCGGGAGATCTCGAGGATCTCTAGTTCTACGCTTCCCGCTGGCACGTCAATTTCTACCACATCACCTTCGGAGTGGCCAAGCAGGCCTTTGCCTATGGGGCTGTCAACAGAGATCTTGCCCTGCGAGATGTCGGCCTCACGCTCAGAAACGAGCGTGTAAGTGTGCTCCGAGTCGTTGTTCAGGTTTTTCACTTTCACCGTGGAGAGGATATAGGCCTTGCTGGTGTCGACCTGGCTCTCATCCACCACGCGAGCCCGTGTCACCATGTCCTCCAGCTTAGCGATGCGCGCTTCGAGGTGTCCTTGTTTCTCTTTAGCGGCATCATACTCAGCGTTCTCCGACAGGTCGCCCTTGGCGCGCGCCTCGGCGATTTCATCGGCAACCTCCGAGCGCTCTTTGGTCTTGAGGCGGTGGAGTTCATCCTTTAGTTCGTCGAGGCCTTCCTCGGTAAGATATACCGGCTTACGATCTTCCATGTAATGGCGAAATATAGATAATGAAAACTGCGCTACGCGTCGGTTCGAGCAACCACAAATGGCAAAGCCACGGCCCGCGATGGGCAGCGGCTGAGTTGAACATGCAAAGCGTGAGAGGTTGTGGAAAGCGAAACCGTCAAAAACTCTGACGGCCATACACGAACAAGGACGGCTTGAGATCCCTGTTTCGTTGAAAGGATGCGCGCGAACGGCGTCCGACCCGTCACCACCCGGCTCGGGATGGAGAAGGGATGTCGGGCGACGTAGCCTGCGGGGACCGTCCATCGGGAAGGAGCCGGCGGGTCATCCAGTACACCTGTTGCCAATAGGATTCGCTAAGGCTGGACACCATCACCCCTTGACGCGTGGAGGCGTGTGCAAACTCGCCATCGCCAAGGTACACGCCCACATGATTCTGCTTGCGACTGGGGCGGAAGAAGACGAGATCCCCCACTTGGGCCTTGTCAAGGGGAACGGTGCGGCCAGCACGAGACTGGTCAGCGGTGGTGCGCGGCACCGACACCCCGAGAACATCGCGGTAGAGCAGCTGCACGAACGCTGAGCAGTCAACGCCTCGAGGGCTAGACCCGCCGTATGCGTAGGGGGTGCCATACCACGCATCCACGGCGTCGCGGAGTTGGTGTTCAGTGTTGGTAGCATCCATGAGAGCAGCCGTCTCCAAGGAGGCAGGAGCGCGCGAGGATGCACACCCGGTGAGCAAACCGGCAGTAACCAGTACGACAAGCAACGCAGGCTTACGGGGCACTATCCAGAAGAAACAGGCCATGGGAATGCTGAACGGTCTAAGCAACGGAGAGATGATGCATACCGGTCAAACTTCATTCCGGATGTCCGAAGTGTGAAGTGCAAATATACAGTGGTCATCGAGAGCAACGCAATGCCCGTGGATCAAGCGAGAACCACCATCGTACATCGAGATACCGGCTCAAGCCGGTGTCGTTACACCCATATTTTCCACCCTCGATTCCATAGTTGTTATGCCGTATCCCGAAGCAATGGTAAAGCCCATGCGCGAGGAACTGACGCGTTTGGGCGTTGACGAACTGACTGACGCGCCCGCGGTCGACACGGCGTTCAACGAAGGCGCTGATGGCACGATGCTGCTCGTGATCAACTCGGTCTGCGGCTGTGCGGCGGCCAATGCGCGGCCCGCCGTAGCGCTTGCTCAACGTGCCGAGTCGCAACCGGACCGGTACGTCACGGTGTTCGCAGGGCAGGACTTGGAAGCCACCGAGCGAGCCCGCGAGAGGCTGGCCGGCATCCCCCCATCATCGCCCTTCATCGCCCTGTTCAAAGACGGCGACCCCGTGTACGTGGTTGAGCGCAAGCACATCGAAGGCCGGAGTGCCAACGCTATCGCCTCGGATCTAGCCAACGCCTTTGATACTTATTGCGGCGAGGGAGACGTCCCTGACGACGCCCCGAGCGGGCCACAAGTGGACACGTCGAACGGCCGCGGCGACCTCCCATCCACCTTTACGTCTATCAAATGACGTAGTAAGTGCCGTGCTGCACGGCTTCATCGCCGCACGTACGCCGCACGTACCCCTTACAAAAGAAGCCCGCCCCGATCCCATCGAGGCGGGCTTCGCTGTAGTGACGACCATCACGCCAAGGGGGGCGTGCGAATTTGGGTCTAGAGGATGTACTGACTCAAATCGCGGTTTTCGACGATCGAGTCGAGGCGTTCCTTGACCATCGCAGCGTCCACGGTGATGTGGTCTTGTGTGACGGTATCGGGCACTTCGAAGAGAATGTCTTCGAGCAGAGTCGTCAGGATAGTGTGCAGCCGGCGCGCACCAATATTTTCTACCTCGGCATTCACGCGCGCTGCAATCCGTGCAATCTCGCGCACGGCATCGTCGGCAAACTCGATCTCGACGTCTTCGGAGGCGAGCAAGGCCGCGTACTGCTTCAGCAGTGCGTTCTTGGGCTGCGTCAGAATGGCGTAGAAGTCGTCCTCATCGAGGTTGTTGAGCTCCACACGGATGGGGAAGCGGCCCTGAAGCTCCGGGATGAGGTCGCTCGGCTTGGCCACGTGGAAGGCGCCGCTGGCAACGAAGAGGATGTGATCCGTCTTCACCATGCCGTGCTTGGTCGTCACGTTAGAGCCTTCCACGATGGGGAGCAAGTCGCGCTGTACCCCCTGGCGAGATACGCCTTGCCCGGAGCCTTCACCGCGCTTCTGGGTCCCGGCGGCCACCTTGTCGATCTCGTCGACGAATACGATACCGGACTGCTGCACGCGCTGGAGGGCATCTTCTTTGACCTGATCCATGTCAATCAGCTTGCGCGCCTCCTCCTCGGTAAGAATCTCGCGCGCTTCCGATATTTCCACGCGGCGCTTCTTGCGCTGGTTGCCGCCCAGGTTGCCAAACAGCTCCTGCAGGTTGACGCCCATCTCTTCCATGCCCATCGGGCCGAAGACCTGCATCATGGACGACTGGTCAGACGACACTTCGATTTCGATCTCGCGATCTTCCAGTTCGCCGCGCTCCAGTTTGTCGCGGAACTTTTTCCGGGTGCGCTCACGGACGCTTCCGTCCGATGAGGCCCCGTTGGTGTTCTCGTCTTCATCGGACTGCTGCATGACAAAGCCGGGCCCGGTGATGTCTTGCGACTGCGACGACTGGTTTTCGGGTGGGGGCACCAGAATGTCGAGGATGCGCTCGTTGGCGAGTTCACGGGCCCGTTCCTGTACTTCGGTTTCGTGCTCCTCGCGGACGATGTTGACGGCGATGTCCGTCAGGTCGCGAATCATGCTGTCTACGTCCCGGCCCACATAGCCAACCTCCGTGAACTTGGAGGCTTCCACCTTAATGAACGGCGCGCGGGCCAAATTGGCCAGGCGGCGCGCGATCTCCGTCTTGCCCACCCCCGTCGGCCCAATCATGATGATGTTGTTCGGCAAGATCTCGTCGCGCATGTCCTCCGGCGCATGCTGGCGTCGCCAGCGGTTGCGCAGGGCAATGGCGACATTCTTCTTCGCGTCATCCTGCCCGATGATATACTTATCGAGTTCCTCGACAATTTGCCGAGGCGTCAATTCGTCGGTTACTTCCAGCTTGCTGGCAGCCATTCCGTCCTAGGTACGTCCAGTAGAATAAATGAGCGGGCCCATCTGGGCCCATCGGGGTGCTGTGGGTTACGACGGGTGTTCTTCCTGGTCTGCCCACCTAGCGTCGTCGGGGGCGGCGTCGTACGTCTCTACATTGCCGTTCGCTTCGCCCTGATGCGCGAGGTCGTCGGCCGCGCCTGCGTCCTCAGCGCCATAGGACGGCGAAGCGTCGTGGTCCTCCGACGAGTCGTCGTCAGCGGCGTAGTCGTCGT
>CAYFQN010000022.1:0-21578 GCA_964345285.1 uncultured Rhodothermales bacterium | reverse complement strand
CCACGTCGGCAATGATCTGCACGGCGGGCCAGAAGATGGCAAAGTAGAAGATGGTCTGCACCCACGCCTGCCGGTTGTCATCGTTGATGTCCCGGAACCGCGCCATCTCTGTGCTCTCGCGGTTGAACAGCTGCACGATGCGCATCCCCGTCACGTGCTCCTGGATGAACGAGTTGATCCGCGCCACGTGCTTGCGCGTCTCGCGGTACATCTCGCGCGCGTTTTTCCGGAACCAGAACGTGACCCACACCATGAGCGGCATCACAGCCAGCGTCACGATGGCCAGCGTCACGTCCAGCCAAAACATGAAGCCGGCGATGAAGATGAGCCGAAACAGGTCGCCCAAGATGACGACAAGCCCTGACGACAGCACGTCGCTGAGCGACTCGACATCGGAGGTCGTTCGCGTGATGAGCCGCCCGATCGGCGTCCGGTCGAAGAAGGCGAGCGACTGATTTTGGATGTGGCGGAAGACCTTCGTGCGCAGGTCGTAGATGGCGTGCTGGCCGATCCACTGCGTCAGATAGTTCTTGGCAAAGGCGAGCACCCCCTCCCCCGCCAGCGCGAGTACCAGGAAGATGATGATGCGTCCCAGCCCATCCAGGTCGCCAATGACGATGTAGTTGTCAATCGCCTGCTGGATGAGGTATGGCCGCAGCGGCCCGAGCAGCGACGCGCCGAGCGTGAGGATCAAGGCGACCACGACCCAGCCCGCGTACGGCCGCAGGTACTGCCCAATGCGCCGCAGCAGCCGCCCGTCGAGGCCGGGGGCGTTACGTTTTTCCTCTTCCTTCTGGGGTGTCGTATTCGCCGTACTCAAATCAGAGTGTCGTTAGGTCCGTGGACAAGACAGGAAACAGATCGTGTTGCGTGCCGGCCGTTAGTCAGGATGTTTCCTCGAGCGCTTCCCACTTGTCGCGAGGGTCGAGTTCATAGCGAGTCAGTTCGACAGCGGCTTCCGCGTCGGGAAAGAGGGTGCGGGCTTCCTCCACAAGCGGCGCTGGGTCTTCGTACCGAGCGCTGAAGTGGCCGAGGAGGAGTCGCCTCGCCTCCGCGTCGCGGGCCACCTCGGCGGCTTCGTGCGCGGTGGAATGGCCCGTCTCGATGGCGCGCTGCTGCAAGTCCTCGCCGAACGTCGCTTCGTGGTAGAGCAGATCGGCGCCGCGGGCCAGCAGGCGCCCCCCCTCGCAGGGGCGTGTGTCCGGCACGTACGCCACCGCGACGCCCGGGCGTTCGGGCCCCAGCACCTGCTCGGGCTCCACGGCCGTCCCATCGTCTAGGGTGACGGGCTGCCCGTCCTTGAGGCGGCGGAAGTCGGCATAATCCGTGACGCCCAACGCGCGGGCCTGCTCAGGATGCAGGTGACCCGGCCGCGTATGCTCCTCGAACCGGAAGCCGATCGCAAAGGTGCGATGCTCCAGCGGTCGCGCCGTCACGGTGAACTCGCCGTCTTCCAGTACCACCGAGCGGCCAAAACCCTCGTCGAGTTCCACGAAGTCGATCTCGAACGGAAGCAGATCGGGCTCGGCGCCGGGCATCGCGCCCAGAATGGATTGGATGCCCCGCGGGGCGACGATGGTCATGGGCTCGGCGCGGCGGAGCAGCGCCATCGTGGCGATCAGCCCCATCAGGCCGTACAGGTGATCACCGTGAAAATGGCTGATAAAGATGCCATCGATGCGCGAGCGCTTCAGCCCCGCCCGCAGCAACTGGTACTGCGTGCCCTCGCCGCAATCAAACAGCCAGAGACGCCCCTTCCGCTCCAGCGCGCAGGCCGACAGGTGACGGCCGTGCGCCGGAATCGCCGAGGCGGTGCCGAGCGGAACGATCGTGGTGGTCATGGTTCGGTTTGCGGGTTGTGAGTCGATCGTTGTGCGTTGAGCGCCGCGCTGCCTCCTGCCAAAACACGCAACGCCAAACGCGCAACCATCAACCCATCGCTTCGATTTCTTCTTCAAGGAGCTGCTTGCGGTGAAGGCTGGCGTAGAGGCCGTCTTGCGCGGTCAGTTCCTCGTGCGTGCCGCGCTCGGCGACGCGCCCGTCGTCGAGCACGATGACGAGGTCCGCCTCCTGCACCGCGGAGATGCGGTGGCTGACGATGACCAGCGTGTGCTTGCCCTGCCGCGCACGCAAGTGGCGCAAGATATCGCGCTCGGTCGCCGTGTCGACGGCCGAGAGCGAGTCGTCGAAGATCAGAATCTCGGGATCGCGGATGAGCGCGCGGGCGATCGACGTGCGCTGCTTTTGGCCGCCGGAAAGCGTAATACCGCGCTCGCCCACGTATGTGTCAAAGCCGTCCGGGAAGTCCTGCACGTTATCGAGCAGCTCGGCCTCGTCGGCCGCCTCGCGGATGGCGCTCTCGTCGGCATCGGTCACGCCGAAGGCGATGTTGTTCGCTACCGTGTCGCTGAACAGGAAAACGTCCTGCGGCACATAACCGATCGACTCGCGCAGCGTCTTGAGCGGGATCTGGCGGAGGTCGTGTCCGTCGACCTCAATCAAGCCCTCGTCCGGCTCGATGAGGCGCGGAATCATTTCGACGAGCGTGCTCTTGCCCGAGCCGGTGCGGCCCACGATGCCAAGCGTCCCGCCCGCTGGTAGGTCGAAGCTGATATCGTCGAGCACGAGCGGCTCATCGTCTTCATAGCGAAAGCTGACCTGCCGGAACGCGATGCGGCCTTCGATCTGCTCGATGGAGGGATCCGTGCGGTCGTCGTCCTGGATGGTCGGCTCCGTGTCAAGAATCGTGTGGAGGCGGATGCTCGAGGCCGAGGCGCGCTGCACCATTGTAACCACAAACCCCATCGACGCCACAGGCCACGTCATCATGGCTACGTAAATAATGTACTCAGCGATGTTGCCGATCGTGATGACGCCTTCGGCAACGAGCCGGCCGCCTACGCCCACGACGATGATGGTGGACAGTCCGACGAGCAGCAGGAAAACGGGGCGCCACGCCGCATCGACGAGGGCGAGGTCCAGGTTGCGCACTTTGTACTCGTCGCTCTCCTCCTCAAATGCTTCGGATTCCGACTGCTCGCGCGTGTAGGCCTTGAGCACACGAATGCCGGAGAGCGCCTCCTGCACGCGCGTCGTGAGGCTGGAGTACTGCTTCTGCAATCGGTCGCTGCGGTGATGTACCATCCGCGCCATAAAGAAGACGGACACCGCCAAGAGCGGCATCGGGATGAGCGCGTAGAGCGTGAGCGTCGGTGAGATGGCGAACATCACGGCCACGGCGACCACCACCATCGATAGGGAGCGGGTGATGTACATGATGGCCGGCCCAATGTAGCGCCGCACCTTGTTGATATCGTCCGTGGCGCGGGTGATGACATCGCCCGTCGAGTAATTTTGATAGAATGCGGGCGAGAGCGTTTGCAGGTGCTCGTACAGGTCGTTGCGCAGGTCATACTCGATGTGGCGCGACGCTACGACGATCGTCTGCCGCATCAAGAACTTGAACACGCCGCTGATGAGCGTGAGCGCGATGATGGCAGCCGCAATGACGAGGAGCGCAACGAGGAAGTACTGCCCCACTGCGCCTTCAGCGAATGTGCCCCCCACCATGCCGTGCAATCGCACGAACTGCGGGATGCCGTCGATGGCCTGGCGCACGACCATCGGCACGGTAACCTGAAAGCCGGCTGAGATGATGGTGAAGAGAATCCCCGGGATGAAGAGGTGCTTGTACGTCCAGAAAAAGTGGTTGAGCCGGGCAAGCGGGTGCATCGAGTCAGGCATTGAAGTGGAATAGTAGCCTAAAGGCGCCGCAGAGCCGATGGGCGGGGGTGGCATGCCATGAGTAACGCAAACGGCACGCCATACGGGCGGGATCCGTGCTGAACCGATTGTTTCAGCTTCGTGCCATCGGATGTAAAGCCATCGACGGCCCATCGCGCACGGCGGCTACCACTCTTCGCCGGCTGGATTCAGATCCGTGCGGGTCGCGGCGTCAGCCACTGCACGGAGCGCAGAGGATCGCCCCATGCGCTCAGCCACGGTATCTACGAGGTCGACGTGCTGTGAAGCGAGATAGCGTGCCAGGATCATCGTGATCTCGGCTCCGGCCTTCGGGTTACGCTTCGTCAAGTTCTTGAGGTCGGGGCGGAAGAAGCCGACGACGGACGCCTCGGTCATGGCCTGCACGGTCTCCAGCCGCCGAAAGTCGCCGAAAATGGAGAGGGTGCCAAACAGGCCATGCGGGCCGAGCTGGTCCAATTCGACGACAGCGTCCTGCTGCGCTTCGGCTACCAGGCGCACGCGCCCCTGGCGGATAACGTACAACCCAAGGCCTGGATCGTTCTCATAGTAAATGTGCTCGTCGCGTCGATACGTGCGACGGTGCATCGACTCGGCCACGGCGCGAAGCGTGCTGCGCGAGCAGGTGGCGAAGGCGGGCACCTGAGCCAGCGTAGCCACCACGTCGTGCGTGCGCTGATCCGCCGGCCGCTGAAGCATCCGGTTGTATAGGCGGCGGACCGTTTCGGCAGCGGTGCGAAAGGAAGACATGGCAGCTCGAACGTACTGATCAAACAAGGCGGGGCACGCGGCACGGGTAGTGTGAGGCAGCATCAGAAGGCGTGGCCGATGCCGAAGTGAAGCTGCGGGCGGCGCAGCCCGTCAGGGAACAGCCCCTCCTGCTGCGGCACCGGGTCGTGCACGCGGTAGGCCAGGTCGAGCCGCACGATGAGGTACGACCACACGAAACGGATGCCGACACCCGTGCCGACCCCAATCTCCGACAGGAAGTCGTCGAACTCAAATCGGCCGGCGCGGTTGCCGGGGTTGCGTGGTCCGAACCATACGTTGCCGGCGTCGACGAAGGCCGCCCCCATCCAGTTGGCTGCCAGCACGTCGCGCAGCAGGGTGGTTCGCAGCTCTACACTCCCCTCCAGCTTGATGTCTCCACCGAGCACGTTGGTCGTCCGGCTGGACGTGGCTGTGGTATCTAGGACCGAGCGGCCCGGCCCCAGTTCGCGCAGGCCCCACCCGCGGACGCTCGACGCCCCGCCGGCATAGAACCGCCGATCGAACGGCACAATGTCAGGCCGGCCGATAGGATGAGCAACGCCACCGAGGAGCTTGGTCGCAAGCACGGTGCCGCGGCTCAGCGGGCGGTACCGGCGCAGATCACCCACGAAGCGAACGTACGGGCGGTACACGAGCCGGCTCGACTCGTTGCGGCGCAGGAAGGGGAGACCTGGGATGCTGTTCTCCAGGGTATCTGGCGTGGTCACAAACCGATCGAGGAGGTATGGTGCCGTATTGCCAATCTCTCCCGACGCCTCGTAGCTGTATCCGCGCTCGCGCCGTAGGGGGTTTGTGTTAGACGAACGAAACGTATATCGCAGCGCCGTATTGATCTGCGGCTGCGTGTAGTCCTCAATAATCTGCGCACGCTGCACCGGATCGGTGATGAGCAGGCTGTCCTCCGTGCCGATCACGCGGTTGAGAAAGAGCCGCTGGAAGCCCCGGAGCGTGTCGGGATTGCTGAGGCTGACGTCGAACACGTCGACCAGCGAGGTGATCGTCGGCGTGTGCTGCATCTCCAGCTGGAGCCGCGCCGAGCCGCGCCCCCGGATGTTGAGCCGCAACTGATCCCGTCGGGCCGTGAGCAGGCTGAGCGTTACGCGGGTGCGGGCGTCGTAGAGGTTCAGCGCATTGTCCAGCCAGCTGAAGGGCCGAATCAAATAGGGGCTGGTCAGCGACGTTGTCACCTCGACCTGGGCCGACGAGAACAACGTCGAGTCGAAGTCGGCGGCAATGGAGCCGGAGGTGCCCAAGCGAAATGTCTCGCCGCCGCCCAGCAGGTTGGCGTTTTCGTACGTCAGCCCGACGCCCGTTCCGATCTCATTCTCGCCGCCCAGTACGCCGCTGCGTTGCAGCATGAACGTCTGCGCCCGAAACCGGTGGCGCGGCCGCGTCCGCAGTTCGATGCGATGCGGCAGGAAGAGCGCTGTGCCGGACGCGGTGTACACCGTGTCATCGGGCTGTGGCAGGATGTTCGTGAACGTAAAGATGCCGGTGCTCTCCAGTCGCCGCTTCGTGGCGAGCAGCTCGTCGCGATTGTATGACGCACCCGGCTCGAATTGCAGCGACCGTCGGAGCAATGACGACCGCAGCCGGCGGTCTTGTTCGACGCGTGCCGTAACGACCGGTGCCTTCCCCGACGCCGTTTCAGCGGATGCGACCTCTAGCGTGTCGATGGTAGTTTCCACCCCCTCCTCCAGGCCAATGACGCGAAACTGCAGGTCGCCAAAACGATACGCGCCCCCCGTTTGCACGCGGAACGTGACGTCGAACGAGTCGGCCGCCGGCTGGTACACGAGCGCCCGGATGGAGTCGCGCCCGATGCGGGCGTAGCCTTCGTTGCGCAGAAAGGAGAGCAGCCGCTGTCGCTCCTCCAAAAGCAACGGCTTGGTGTACCGCTGCCCATCGACGTGGAAGTGCAGCGAGTCGGCGGCGCCGTTGCGTTCCAGCTCCAGACCGGACCCGTCGGCGAGGCGTTCCCTTTGCGCGGGCGAGAGCTGCTCCAGTCCGTCGTAAGTGACGTCGCGCAGGTACGTGGGCGGCCCCGCGTCAATCCGGTACACAACGCGCACCCGGTCTGGAGCGTCCGTCCCGTCCACCGAGGCCATCACCTGAGCCTCCCGGAAGCCCTGCTGCTCGTAGAAGATCTGCAGGCGCTCCACGTCGCGCTCGACGGTCGTCGAATCGAGGTACGCCGGCGGCTCCCCGCCCGACTTGAGGGCATTGCCGATGCGACTGCCCAGCAGCCCCGAATCGCCCAGTTGGTACACCCAGCGCCACCACGTGAACCCGGGTACTCGCAGAAACCGGCGATTGGGCAGCATGCGGATGCGCTGGCGCAGCTCGCCGTCATCGAAAAACGTATTGCCTTCGAAGGTGACCGACCGTACGATGGGCGGCTCCTCCGAATCAGCCGACGCGGCGGACTGTGCAACGGCGTCGGACGTCCCCCCTCCTGCCACTGCGCTGATGGTGAGGACGAGCCATGCCATGGCATGCGCCGTCCGCCCCATTCGGGACCTGCTACTCCACGCGCCACGGGCGCGGCACAGAACATACGACGTATAAAACGGCTCCGGCATCAACACACATCAGCGATGGCGCGGCAGCGGACGGTGGCGTTGTTCGAGACATTGGGTACCGTGTAGTGTTCGCACAAATGAAAAAAGGGTTCCTGCGCGACCAGGAACCCTCGATTAATATGACGCGGAGGGGCCAGATCAGCCGGTAGCCACTTCCAAGCGCTCTGTCTGTGCGAGGAGGGTTTCGTACCGGTCCGGCGTCATGTCCGGTGCGTAAAAATACACCGGGTTCAGCGTCCGCATAGTCTGTAAGTCGCGCACCTCGTAGTGCAGGTGCGGGCCCGTCGAGCGCCCGGAGTTGCCGCTGTATGCGATGGTGTCGCCCCGCTCCACGCGCTGGCCGCGGCGCAGCCCATCGGCAAACTCAGACAGGTGGGCAAAGCGCGTCATGTATCCCGAGGCGGGATGGCGCAAGTCGACGTAGTTTCCGTACGTCGGGCTCACGCCGGCACGTCGCACGATTCCGTTAGCCGGAGCCACGACGGGCGTGCCCGGGCGCACCAGCACGTCGATGCCGCCGTGCATCTTGCGCACCTTCAGGATGGGATGGAATCGCTTGCCGTACCCGGACACAATGGGCCCCTGAGCCGGAATGAGGGCGGGCAGCTCCTCCAAGTATCGCTGGCGATCGGCCGCCTCTTCGGTGAGCGTGCGATAGCTCTCGTTTTGCAAGCTCATCTGCCGTTCCAGCTGATCAAGCGTTTGGGCCGTCTGCCGGAGCAAGGTGCTGGTTGCTCCCTCGAAGCGGTCGTACGCTTCATACGGATCCGCCCCACCAACGCCGACCTGGCGTACATCGTCCGAGATGGGATCGACTTGCAGCAGCGTGCGATACAACTCGCGGTCGGTTTCAGCCAGCTCATCCAGCTCACCCGTCAGCACGGTCATCTTCTCACTGACGCGTGCGAGCTGTTGCTGCAAGGCCTGGTTTTCGGAGCGCAGCGCCAGTTCCTCCGGCGTGCCCCACCAGTACCGGTCCACCGCCCAGGTGAACCCTGCTGCCAGCACGAGGGCGATACCCAAAAGCAGCGCGCCGCGCTTAATGTGCCGCACATAGCTGGTTTCGACCTCGACAAACGTGCAGGTTTCTGGGTCGAAGTAATAGTTACCTTGATTCATCAGAAAGACGTTCTGTTGAATGGGGCCTCGTAGGTCGCCCGGCGTGGTTGCTCATGCGCCTGTGTGACTTTTATGCACCCAGACGGCAACGCCGGATACAAGCCAGCGCGGTGCGATCGTGGAGGTACGGGGTTGGGGAGTGGGGAGAGCAGCAGCGAACCTGCACGCAATGGCGTGCAATGTGGGCGCGGCAAGAACCTGCGTCAACCATCATGATGGGTACGTTGGTAATGTGGCGCGCGGAAAATGGTAATGGCATGTCGACCGCGATTCGGCACATCAGCGCCGTCAAACGGCGATCGGGGGTATAGCTTCTATGTGCCTATGAACTGTCGCAACAACCGCACCACCTCATCGTGACCCCGGCGTCATTCGTAGTCGCCCTCGAAGTATTCGATGCCGCGCGATGGCGCGCTTGCGCTCTCTCTTTGAATGTGCTCGCGCAACCGCTGCGTAAACACTTCGGCCGGATCGTAGCCGTAGTGGCGGAGCAGGGAGTTCATGGCGATCACTTCGCAGATGACCGTGATGTTTTTCCCGGGGGTGATGGGAAGCTGGACCATGGGTAGATCCACCCCCAGGATATCGTGGGCATCCTCGATCATGTCGATCCGGGTATATTCCTTATCGGCATCCCACAGCTGCATGTTAACCACGATCTCAATACGCTTTTGAAACCGGATAGCGCGGATGCCAAACATTGCCCGGACGTCGACAAGACCCAGGCCGCGCACCTCCATGAAATGCTGCACGAGGTCGGTCCCAGACCCCATGAGAATCGGCCCTTCTTGCCGCGTCGCGATCACGACGTCGTCCGCAACGAGGCGGTGGCCCCGTTCTACCAGGTCCAAGGCCACCTCGCTCTTCCCAATGCCAGGCTTGCCGATCAGCAGAATGCCGATGCCGTACACGTCCACCAGTGAGCCGTGCACCGTTCGCTGGGGGGCAAACTGATCGCTGAGGAAGCCACGCAGCGATTCCATGAACTGCACCGTGGGTAGTGAGGTGCGATACACGGGAATACCTTGTGCCGTGGCATGGTTAAGCAGCGGCCCGTCGAGCGTGTTGCCTGCCGTTAAGATGATGCATGGCAGCGGAAACTGCGTCAGGTGCCCGAACGCCTCCTCGCGCGCCGCCTCGTTCAAATGGTGCAGATAGCGGCTCTCCGTGTTGCCTACGATCTGCACGCGCTGGTGCGTGAACAGATCGACGTAGCCGGCCAGCGCCAGCCCCGGCCGGTGCAGGTTGCTCTCTGTGACTTCACGGTCGGTGGCGTCCACGTCGTTCAGCGCCTTGATCTCGACCCCCACCGACTCGCGCAGCTGGCGCACCATGAAGTCGACGGTGATCGCTTCTTTCTGGAAGGTCTTCGGCGTGTGCGACATAACAATCGTCGATGTGAGAATGTCGAGTGCCGAGTGGTCCAGCGGACGCTCCCGCTCGGCGCACTATCCGCCCCTCACTATCCACCCTTCGATTAAGGCACTTCGATGGTGTTGAGGATCTGCTGCACGAGATCGGCAGATGTGATTTCTTCGGCTTCGGCCTCGTACGTGATCACGACGCGATGGCGCAGCACGTCGAGCGCCACAGAGCGCACGTCGTCGGGCGTGACATAGGCGCGGTGGCGCAGGAAAGCGTGCGCCCGCGCGGCGAGGTTGAGGTTGATACTAGCGCGGGGTGAGGCGCCGTAATCGATGAGTGATACTAGATCGGCCAAGCCGTGCTCCTCCGGATGCCGCGATGCAAAGATCAGGTCGATGATGTACTGCTCCACCCGCTCGTCGATGTACATCTCATTCAGCACGTCGCGCGCTGAGAGAATCTGCTTGGGTGTCACGACGGGCTGAACCTCCGGCTGGCTGCCCGTCCGCGCCATGCGCCGCATGATTTCCAACTCCTCCTCGCGCGACGGGTAGCCCACCCGGATCTTGAGCATGAACCGGTCGACCTGCGCCTCGGGAAGCGGGTACGTGCCTTCTTGCTCAATTGGGTTTTGGGTTGCTAGGACGAGGAATGGATCTTGCAGCCGGAACGTCTCATCGCCAATCGTCACTTGGCGCTCTTGCATGCTTTCGAGCAGCGCGCTCTGCACCTTCGCCGGCGAGCGGTTGATCTCGTCGGCCAGGATGATGTTGGAAAAGATCGGCCCTTTTTTGATGGAGAAGCTGCCCCGCTTCTGGTTGTAGACAAGCGTGCCGAGCAGGTCCGCCGGCAGCAGGTCGGGGGTAAACTGGATGCGCTGGAAGTCGGTACCGATGGCGTCAGCCAGGGCGCTGACGGTGAGCGTTTTCGCGAGGCCCGGCACGCCTTCGAGCAGCACGTGCCCGTCGGCCAGCAGCCCGATGAGCAGCCGCTCAATCATGTAGCGCTGCCCAACGACGACGCGCCCGATCTCGTCGAGCAGGTCATCTACGAACGCGCTCTCGCTCGCGATGCGGTCACGAACCTGAGCAAGATTAAACTGGGCCATGGGCCGGTACCAACAGTCGATTGCAATAGTGAATGCCGCTCGGCAGGGCCACTGCGCTAGAGTTGCATGATGGGCAACGGCCGCTCGAAGCGCTCCTCGAAGGCGTCGCGGAGCGGCTCCACCGTAAGGGTGGCCGCGTGCGGCTGTCCAACCAGGAGCACGTACCCGCTCCGCCCCGCCATACATGCCCCATACAGGCCATCAACCGTGCGGTCCTCGATGTGATCAACGATGAAATCAGCTTCGGGCGTTGTGCACTCCCACTCGGTGCGGCGGGATGCGTGCGACATCAGTAAAAGGGCACCCACCATCTGCCAATCGCTGCGCCGCATGGCTGCCACCATCCTCTGCACGCGGCGGTTGTCCGTCACCAGGTGGCGGACGACGGGCGTCAGCCGGGAGGGCAGCGCATCGATGGCCTGCGGAATGTTCTGGTGCTCCAGCTCCCGAAACGAAGCCAGCCCGCTGAACGCCCGTTCGCGCAGCAGGGCGATGGCCTCATCCGCCTGATCGCGGCGGTGGCGGTGGAAGGCCGCATCGCACGGCGTACGCTGCGGATCGATCAACATCCAGGTGAGCGTGTCGCGCGCTGCCGTCTCGACGGGAAGGTGCTCGTGCGTTGCCGTGTCAACGAGCGTGAATGGTCCCGCATCTCCTCCCACAGCGGCGGCGATGAGGAATGCGATGCTGAATGGCAGACCGGTGGCCGTCGCCAGCGCCTGCCGGAGCGCTGGCAGATGCTCGAGGACCTCGGTCGTGCCCGCACTGGGTTTCTTTTCCGATCGGTGAACAAGCACCGCGCGGGCCGTAGCAACGGCAAGGGACGCCTGGTAGACATCGCCCAGTATATCGTTCAGTGTGCTTGCCACGCCAATGTCTACAGCTAACCCCGGCGCCAGCGCGTTGACCGTGTGGGCAAGAATACGTACCCACAGTGGGCCTTCTGCCGAGGTTGGCGCGGCCGGACTCCAGTGGTACGCGGCCGCGTCCCCGGCCAAGACAGCACGAGAAGACGACGTGCGAGCCGTTCGCACGGCTACCGCTGTGCCCTGAGCAACCGGCATCAGCAGCGCAAAGCCATTTGAGTAGTGCGTGTGGTCGCTTAGCAGGCTGAGTGCGCCGGATGCAAACGCTGTTTGGACAGCCGCCTCTGAGGCGCCGACGTGATGCATCAGCAGTTCATATGAACGGGCGCGCAACGCATCAGCAGACAGCAGTTCCTGATCACGCGTTGAGGCATAATCGTCGGAACGCGGGTTGGGGGGGATCGAGGCCCCTTCCGATGGCGAAGACTCGACAGGCATGGACGCGTCCAATCCGGGCCGTGATACAATACCGCAGGACATACGAGGCATGGTGGACTAGTTAGGGTACACCGAGGCGGCTATACATGCAACCGGCCTCGTGTTACAGGCCCGCCACGGATGCACTCACGCGCCGAGGTGATCCCCAGCGTGCAGGTCGTACCCGTTTAGGAAGGCGGCGGCTTCCATGCGCTGGCGGCCGGGCTGTTGGATGGTGTCGATCTCCACAGCGCCCTCGCCGCAGGCGATGACGAGGCGGTCGGCGGCCGCGAGCACTGCTCCAGGCGCCCCGCTCCCGTCAACCCGGCGCGACCGGTAGATTTTGAGTCGCGTGCCGTCGTGCATAGTCCACGCGCCCGGGTACGGCGACAGCCCCCGGATGTGGTTGTGCACGTTGCCGGCCGGCTTATCCCACGGGGTCTCGCAATCCTCTGTATGGATCTTAGGAGCGGGCGTCGCCTTTGCATCGTCTTGGGGCGTCGTCGTCACCGTTCCGGCGTCGATTTGCTGCACCGTTTCGACGACGGCCTCGGCGCCGAGATGCATCATCCGGTCGTGCACCTCGCCGGCCGTCTCATTCGGGCCGATGGGCATCCGCTTCTTCAGAATGACATCGCCCGTATCCACCTTCTCTTCCAAGAAGAATGTGGTAACGCCCGTCTCCGTCGCGCCGTCCATCACCGCCCGGTTGATGGGCGCCGCGCCGCGGTACCGGGGCAACAGCGAGCCGTGCAGATTGAAGGCGCCCTGTTCGGCTGTTGTGAACACCGCTGGCGGGAGAATCTTGAACGCGACGACCGCGATGACGTCCGGCTCCAGCGCGGCCACGTCCTCCGCAAACTGCGGGTCCTTAACCGCCTCCGGCTGCAGGATCGTGTCGATGCCGGCTTCCTGGGCCGCCTGCTTGACGGGCGTGGGCGTCATTTGCTGCCCGCGGCCTCGCGGCCGGTCGGGCCCGGTAGCGACGGCCACCGGCGTGTAGCCGGCATCGACGAGGGCGTTGAGCGAGGGCACCGCAAACTCGGGCGTGCCCATGAAGACGAGGCGCATGATACGGGTTTCGCGGTTTGCGTTGGGAATGCGGGTTCGGGGTCGAACGGGCAGACGTTGAGCGCTGAACGCCCTACACGCCTTCGAACATGGCCTCGACGAAGCCTTTACGGTCGAACACCTGCAGGTCATCAATCCCCTCGCCCACGCCAATGTACTTGACGGGCACCTTGAACTTGTGCGAGACGCCGATCACGACGCCGCCCTTGGCGGTGCCATCGAGCTTGGTAAGCGCAAGGCCGGTTACGTCCGCGCTGCGGGTGAACTCCTCCGCCTGACGAATAGCATTCTGACCGGTGGAGGCGTCGAGCACGAGCAGAACCTCGTGCGGCGCGTCGGGCACTTTCTTGCCCATCACCCGCTTGATTTTGGACAGTTCCTCCATCAGCCCGCCTTTCGTGTGCAGGCGCCCTGCCGTGTCAATGATGGCGACGTCGGCGCCGCGGCTCTCGGCGGACTCGATGGTGTCGAACGCCACCGCCGCCGGGTCTGCCCCGTGCTTTTGCTTAACGACGGGCACGCCGGCGCGCTCGGCCCAGACGTCGAGCTGCTCGATGGCCGCGGCGCGAAACGTGTCGGCCGCGCCCAGCACGACGCTTTTGCCCGCCTGCTTGTAGCGGTAGGCCATCTTGCCAATGGTCGTCGTCTTCCCGACCCCATTCACGCCCACCACCATGATGACGTACGGCTTGGTGGGCAACGGCGCGTCGAAGTCGGCCGGACGCGCAGGGGCGTCCTCAAGCATCAGCTTGGCGATCTCATCACGGATCAGCCGGTTGAGCTCCTTGGTGGACACGTACTGGTCGTCTGCCACCCGCTGCTCGACGTGTTGGATGATGTCGAGCGTGGTCTCCACGCCCACGTCGCTCGTCACAAGGATCTCTTCAAGCTGGTCGAGCACTTCGGCATCGACCTCGTCCTTTCCGCGCACCATGCGGTTGATCTTCCCGAAAAAGCTGGTGCGGGTCTTTTCGAGCCCCTCTTCGAGCTTCTTCTGCTCTTGCTCGTCGTTGGTGCGCGTGAAGCGATCAAAGATGCCCATGAAGCGTCGCGAACGTCGGTTGTGAAAGCGGTAGACGGGTGGCAAAACAGTATCGTGAAGGCCTAAACCCGTGGCCATCGCGAAGTGTCCGCACAGTCAGGCTACAGTCAGGCTAATGCACCGACTTTGCTGTTTCTTCCCCGGGGGCCGGGCTGTCGCCCGCGGGTGGTGGGTTATCGTCGGCAGGCGGCCCGTCGAAGGCGTCGGGCTCGTCGGCTACGGCGGTGGAGGGCGGACGGTGTTGCGTGACGCGCAGTATGCGGATGAGCCGGCCTGTGTACACGACAAACGAGAGCACCATGAGCCCGGCCGTGAGCCACACAAGGAACTGCAGAACGGGTGGATCGGCCTTCAGGATGGTGGCCAGGACAGTCAGCGAGAGGGCAGCGACGGCGATCTTGCCCACCCACGAGCTGACGGCGATACGGCCGGTGCGCTTGGCAATGAGCACGCCGCCGGCTACGATGCACAAATCCCGCCCCACCACCACAGTCAGTAACCACAACGGCAGCGTGGGCTCGGCAGGACGGAAGACGAGGGCCGGCACGATCATCACCGCTGCAAATTTGTCGGCAATCGGGTCGATTACCTTGCCCCACTCCGATACGGTGTGTGCCCATCGGGCGATACGGCCGTCGAGCCAGTCGGTGAACGCTGCCACCAGGATCAACCCCACGATCCAGTCGATCCGCCCGTCGATCACGATGAGGTACGTGATGGGTAGCACGAGCACGACGCGCACAAGGCTGAGCGCGTTGGGGATTGTCCAGAACGCGCCCAACCACTCGGTCAGATTTCGATCGCTGAGCTTCGTATCGGCCATGAGAGCGTGCGGTTCGCCGTGCCGGCTTACCATTTTGATGAATGGTGACCAATCTACGGCCTATCCGCGCCGAATGCATGCGAAATTTGTGACAACGCTTCATGCCCAGCATGCACTCCAGACGGGATGGGCCGGACGGGCGGGTTACCACACGTACAGGCTTACGCCGAGCACGGCCAGGGCAAGGAGGATAATGAGCAGGATGATAAGCCAGTCGGGCATGTTGGCCAGCATCCGCAGTGCGGAGCTGTCCGATGTCGATTGGTCATGGGTCGTCGTTCGATGCATGGCGTTTCCAGATGGTGCGCTCGCCGCTACGTCACCGGCGCAGAGCGGACGGCGCAAGGTTCAGAGTGTTCGCTAAGATCCGATTCAGGTCCGGCAGGCTCTCTGGGTCGGTCACGTTGAGCGCCGGCACATTGCACAGTGCCTCGATCAGCTCAATGCCGGCACGGGTATTAGCAGCGATGCCCGTTACCAGGTCGGGTCGTATGCCGAACGCATGCATCACGCCATGCACGGCATACGGATCGGAGGCGGCCAGCACGGTGCATCGCACGCTGCTTTTGATGGCCTCAATGGCGGCTGCCCCGTTGTACGGCTCCAGCGGAGACGCGCCGATCTCGACGACGGCCACGTCAGGCTCCGCCGCCGCCATCTTTGAGAGCAGCTCGTGTACGACGGGCCGGTATGCTTCTTCGGGATGCACCGTAGACGGGAGCCCTACGTCGACGAAGTCGAAGATGGCGTGCGCACCGGCGTCGGCCATGTGCAGGATGTCGCGGTAGCGCCCCGCGCCCGTCAGTTTTGCACCGAGTACGCGCAGCCCAGCCATCCGCAGCCGTCGGATAATGGCCCGTGCCGCCGTCGTCTTTCCGGCCGACATGGAGGTGCCCGTTAGTAGCACGGTAGGTACAGCAAAGGGCTGGTGGGGCACGGCGGACACGAACTGGCGCATGGTGGCCTTCTCACCGTCGAGCAGCACGTGACCGCGGTACTCCGTTGCGATGAGTTGCTTCGCATGGGGCGACGTCGATGTCATCGTGCCGAACAACCCGGCACTAGTGAGCAGGTCCATCTGTCCGTTGTCCCCGATCTCCTCCCACGTTCCGGTGACTTCCAGCGTGGCGTGACGTGTGCCCAAGGCGCCGACGATGTCTGTACCTTGCGCGACCTCCACCATGCGCCCCGTCGGCACCTCAACCTCCGTGTAGCCACGCGGCGGCTGGGCGACGCGCCCCACCACGTAGTCCCCCGCGTCCCACTCGTCACGCGATATGGGCCGCACCATGAAGCCCCGCTGCTGCAGTGGCGCGATGCGGGTGAGTGATCCGTACACGCACAGGTCGTTCATTCTGTCTCTCCCCCCAGGATCGCATGGATCAGTTGGTGATAGCGCGTGGCTTGGCGTCGGCGGTCGCGTGCGCAGCCGATGGGTCCAGCGGATCAGCGAGTAGCAGGAGCACGAGCAGGGCCGTACGCTCCACCATCTTGTCGAGCGCTACGTACTCATGCTCGGCATGGGCACCGTCCCCCACCGGCCCCAACCCGTCGAGCGTGGCACAGAACACGCTTGTCTCATTGCCGTCCGACGCGCCGCCGGCTGTGCCTTCATTCAGCGCGATGCCGAGCTGATCGGCGGCGTCTTGCGCCCGGTGCCAGAGCGCTCGGTTGCGCGGCGTGCGCTCCAGCGGCGGCCGCCGGATGCCGCCCTTGATGTCGAGCGTCACGCCCGGCGTGGAGACCGCCAGGCCGTGGATGGTCTGCTCCACGAGGGTGGCGTCCTCACGAGTCAACACACGCACATCAGCCGTGGCGCGGCTGGTGGGTGCGACGACGTTCGGGCGCTGGCCGCCTTCGATCATGCCGACGTTCACGGTGATGCCACGCTCGGCATCGTTCAGCGCATGCAGCTTCTGGATGACGTGCGACAGTTCGACGATGGCACTGGCCCCTGCTTCCGGGTCGAGCCCCGCGTGCGCCGACTTGCCCTTGATGCGGATGATGAATCGCCCGACGCCCTTGCGCGCCGTCTTGAGCTTGCCCTCGGGGCCGAGCGAGGGTTCGAGGATGAAGGCCCGCTCGGCCACGCGCGCCAGCCGATGGATGCGCGGCCGCGAATCGGGGCTACCCACCTCTTCGTCCGAGTTGACTAAGACAATGGGCGTCAGGGGCGGCGTCAGGTCCAATTCGTGCAGCGTGCGGAGCGCAAAGACCATCTGCACCAGGCCGCCTTTCATGTCGTACACGCCGGGCCCGCGCATCCGGCCCTCCGCCGTCACTTCGACGGGCATCGTGTCGAGCGTGCCTTGGGGCCAGACGGTGTCGCCGTGCCCAAGCAGCAGCTGCACGGGTCGATGGCGCTCCCGCTCCACTGGTCGCGCGTACAGTTGCCCGCCTGAGGTCGTCCCCGGCAGATGGGTGGCGGTGTACCCGGCCGGTTTCAACGCACCGGCCAGAAGGGAGAACACCGGCTCCTGCGCCGCTGGAACGTCCGAGGGGGACTCGGCACGCACCAGTTCCTCCAGCAGCGCTGTCATCGCAGACCGCGCCGCGCGCACGTGCCCCCAGACCGATTGGGCATCGACGTTTGTCATCGCGAGACCCCCTCACTTCGAGAAGCCGGCGGGAAACGGAAACGCGTTCGTCTCTTGTACCGTGGCGTAGCGCCCGGGGTGGACGTACGCGAGCAGCGGCGCGTTGTGCAGAAGCGATTGGTCGTCGCCATCCGAGACGCGGAGCGCATCCTGATGCACGTGCGCTGCCACGACCCGGCCGAGAATCAGGCTGTTGTCGTCGAGGTCGTCGATGAAGCGATCCAGTTCACACTCCAGGTAGAGGTAGGCGTCTTCCAGAAACCGCCCCTCGACCTGTGTGGCGGGAAAGGTGGGCAGCGCCTCTACGATGGGCTTTTCGACGCCGGGGCCGTCGCGGCGTTGCGAGGCCGTCAGGCTGGCGGCGGTCACCTGAGCGGGGCGCGGATAGCTCACGGCAAAACTGCCTGTGGCCTTGATGTTCTGGTACGTCTTGTGGTGTGGCGCGCAGACGAAGCCGTAGTACTGCTTCCAGCTGAACGGCATGGCCATGTGCTTGGGCGCGAGGTTGTCCTCGCCGTCCCCGCGCGATCCCACCACGATGAGCGGCGCCACCAGGAAGAAACGCTCCCAGATGGACCGATCGGTGTCCAGCGTGACTAAGGCGTCCGGCGTCGTTGTGCTCATAGGCTAAGCGGTGTATGTGGCATACAATCCATGACCGATTGCGCGGTGCATTATACGACCGATGCCCCGTGAACGTTGCCCGCTACGGGTAGCGATTCACTGTGGGCGTATCTCCTACACCCGCCTTCAGCGACCATAACGCCTGGTGCCTGCAACGTCTGACGTCATGGCGTCGCATCGGCCCCGGACGAAGGGACGGGCTCGGACAATAAGGACTTCCCGAACGGCTTGACGGTAAATACGGGGCAGGAGGCGCTGCGGATCACTTTTTCGGCGACGCTACCGATGAGGAACCGCTCCAACCCCGTGCGCCCGTGGGTCGCCATTGCGATGAGGCCCGTGCCATGCTCGTCGGCAAAGTCGATCAAGTCGCGGGCGGCATAGCCCGTCATCACGTGCAGGTTCGTAGGTACGGCTCCATCGACAACGTCGTCCGTGAGGCGCTCTAGCGCTTCGCGAGCACGCTCTTGCACGTCCGGGAGATACGGCGTGATCGGGTCGAGGCCATACACCGATGGGAAAACCGCTTCTTCGACTACGTGTAGCACGTCGAGCGAGGCGCCATATGCCACGGCAAACTCACGGGCGTGCGCCAGCCCCAGCCGGGCCGACTCGGAGAAGTCGACTGGGGCGAGTACGCTCTGAATGTCTGGGCCGGGTTGTGGGTCGTCGCGCCCTAACACGGTGAAGACGGGGCAGGATGACTGCCGCACCACCTCTTCGGAGACGCTGCCGCTCAGCAACCGGTTGATGCCTTGCCGACCGTGCGTTCCCATTACCACAAGGTCAATGTCGTACTCACCCACGTAGTCGACGATCTCCTTCGCGGGCGAGACGCCCTCCATCTTGCGATAGACGATCTCGACGTTCATGTCCGCCTGCGGTGGACCGGGTAAGTCCACGTCTTCCGCCGTCAGGACGAGGGCTCCGCCCGACTCCTCCAGGGGCAAGTAGTCCATCGGATTGGTCTGGTCGGCCTCTTCGGGCGTCACCACGTTGAAGACGTGGATGCGGGCGTCATGCCGGTTGGCGAGGTGGGCAGCGTGCGAGAAGGCATCTTCCGCGCGCGGCGTGAAGTCCGTGGGGAAGAGGATATTCTCGATGGTAAGCATGGTAACAGTCGGTCAGGAAGACAGAGGATAAAACGCGGCCTGTTGGGCGGCGAGCATCGGGGGGTGGCAGCAGCGTCAACTGGCGTTTTCGCTCTCCACCCACTGCACAGCGTGCTGCATCAACTCGGTGGCCGATTCGAGGTTAAGCTTCTTTTTGATGCGTGCGCGGTAGGACTCTACGGTTTTCACCGAGAGGTGAAGCCGCTCGGCAATGTCGCGCGTGCCGGTGCCGCGGCCGGTCAGTTCGAACACTTCCAGCTCGCGGTCGCTCAGCACTTCGAGAGGCGACTGCGAGATGCGCTCGCGCCCGCCCGAGGCCATGCTCAGTAGCAGCCGTTCGTTGATCTCGTCGCTTACGTAGATGCCGCCGTCCATCACCTGGCGCACCGCTTTCACGATGACGTCGCCTGCCTCGAGCTTCATGATGTACCCGCGGGCCCCCGCACGGATGGCTCGCTCGGCGTAGAGCGACTCGTCGTGCCGCGAGACGACCAGCGTGCGCAACTCGGGCATGCGCGCCTGCAGATGCTTCACGAGTTCCATGCCACTCATGCCCGGTAGCGAAATGTCAATGATGGCGAGGTCGGGCTCCAGGCGCTCGATCTCGCCCATGGCCTCTTCGGCGCTACTCATCTGCCCGACCACGAAGAGGTCCATTTCGGCATCGAGGGTGAGCGCAAGGCCTTTGCGCATCACGGGGTGGTCGTCCACAAGAACAATGTTATGCATGGCGGTTGGATTGCGTCATGGCGTCTTCAGAGTGAGCCGGCGCGGCGTGTGCCGAGGCGCCGGCGCGGTGCGGCAACGTGCACGTCACCGTGGTGCCCTCACCCATCGTGCTGCTGATGTCCAGGGTGCCCCCGATGATGCGGGCGCGATACTCCATGATGTGCACCCCCATACCGGGGCCGTCGTCGGTCGTTTCGGGGAAGCCGACGCCGTCGTCCTGGATGCGGAGCCGCGTTTGGCTGGCCCCAGCCGCCAGGCTGATCTTGATGTGCCCGGCCTGTCCGTGGCGCACGGCATTGCTCACGGACTCCTGCGCAATGCGATACATATGCGTGGCGGTTGTACCGTCATGCACCAGCGCAGAACCGACTTCGTCGAACACGCACTCAATATCAAAGAGGCGTTCAGCATTCGCAACCAGCCGCTCCAGCGCGTCGACAAGGCCACTCGCTTCGAGGTCCACCGGCGTCAGGCCGCGTGCCAAGTCGCGCGCGTACTGGTCGGCTTCGCGGATGAGGTCAGTGATCTCGGCTGCGTCATCGGCTTCCGGCCGGTCCTGCTTCGCTAGCTGCCGGGCCAGGTTTTGGCTGAGCAGCCCGATGCCGGTAAGCATCTGCCCAAGGCCGTCGTGCAGGTCCTGCCCGATACGACGGCGCTCCTGCTCGGTCACGTCGAGGATCTCTTTTTCCAATCGGCGGCGTTCCGTGATATCACGCACGATGCCGGTGAAGAGAAGGCGGTCGCCGAGGTGCACCTCGCTGACGGCAAGGTCCATCGGGAAGGTTGAGCCGTCTTTGCGCTGCCCCGTTACCTCGCGGCCAATGCCAATGATTTGGCGGCGGCCGGTTTCGTGGTAACTGCGCATGTAGCCATCATGCTCTTCGTGGTATGGCGATGGCATGAGGACCTTCACATTGTCCCCCTTCACCTCCTCTTCTGCGTAGCCGAAGATGTCCTCGGCGGCGTCGTTGAATGACTCGATCTGCCCGCGCTCATCGATGGTGATGACGCCATCGACCGTCGTTTCCACGATAGCGCGGGCTTTAGCCTCGCTCTCGCGCAGGGCCTGCTCGGTGCGCACGCGCTCCTGGCGGCGGCGCACATGGCGCTCCACAAACGGAAGGCAGCTGCTCAGGTGCCCCATCCCAGTGTCGACGAGCAGGCAGTCGTCCATCCCAACCTCGAAAGCGGCGTCCAACTGCGACGGAGTACAATCATCGACAACGGCGACGATCATGACATTTCGGTCAGGCACCGCGCGGATGTTCTGGCTAAGTGCCGCGCCTTCATCCCCCAGCCCAATGAGTACCACCAGCGGCGGGCGGCTCGTTTGGTACGCCTGCCACGCTGCCTCGTAGCTGGATACGGCATCGACAGTATGCTGGCGCGCATCCAGCATGTCCTTAACCGCTTCTCGCCGACCGCCATCTGTCCCGTAGAGTAAGATCTGCATGATACGTCATTTAGACGATGTGAGGACCCAACTTGGCAGATATGTGAACTCATAACCGCCGACATATCATATGGATAAGACGCGGCCGCGTGTCCCGGGTTCTATCGGTACCTATACGGTACGGCTTGCGCTCCTAC
>CAYFQN010000021.1:0-21959 GCA_964345285.1 uncultured Rhodothermales bacterium | reverse complement strand
CGGCGTCGATCTGGTGCGAGGAGACGCCCAGGTCCAACAGGAGACCATCGACCGGTACCATGCCTTCGGCGTCGAGCAACGACCCGAGGTCTCCAAAGGAACCGTGCACCGCCTGGAAGCGGCCGGCCTCTTCGGCGCCGCGCAAGCGGTCGCGCGCGGCAGCCAGCGCCTCGGGGTCTCGGTCGATGCCGATGACGTGCCCGGACGGATCCAGGGCATCGAGCAGGGCAGCGGCGTGACCGCCGCCACCGAGCGTGGCATCAACGTAGTCCCCCGACAGATCGGTGATCAGTTCGTCCACAACAGTTTTGCAAAGAACAGGGGCGTGGTAGCCCGTGGCGTACTTCTGGGGAGCGTCCTCTGGGTGCGCTCCGTTGTTCGCGTCGTGCGGCATAGCATCCACAGCTTACATTCCCATCACGCTTTCGGCGAGCGTCTCGTAGTCTTCGTCCTGATCGTTCAGGTACGCATCGAAGATGTCCGGATCCCAGATCTCAATGTGATCGAACGCGCCGAGGATGACGGCCCGATCCGAGATCTTCCCGAACTTGACGAGCGGCTTCGGAATGGTAATGCGACCCTGACCGTCCAGCGAGACTTCATCGGCCCACATCAGGATGCGGCGGACAAAGCCCCGCGCCTTCCGGTCGTACATGTTCAGATCCTCAATCTCTTCCTCCATGACCGACCAGCGGTCCATGGGGTAGAGCGAGATGCACTTCTCCAGCCCGCGTGTGATGGTGAACGTCCCCTTGGCCTCCGGATTCAGGGCGCTCCGCATCTTGGCCGGGATGGCGACCCGGCCCTTACTGTCTACGGAGTATTCAGCCTGTCCTTTGAAGGCCATGGCATGGCGTACTTATGTGTGCACGACGCTGCCTCAACATGTCTGTCGAGTTCAACAGCGCCACATGGTACCACATTGTATGGGAGAGCATGGGCACGTTCCCCACTTTTCCCCACGGCTCCACAAAGTACGCCCACACGCCGCAATGTCAAGCTTGAGCGGCCCAAAAGCCATTTTTTTCGACCATTTGCGGCAATTTCTTAAACCGCACATGCCGGCTTTCTTGCCACACATATACAAACCTATCACTTGAGTAAAAATAGTTTCACCATGTTTACTATATGAGTGAAAATGATTTCACTACGCCGTATATTAAAGCCGCACACATATGTTAATTCCATACAGTTATCCCTTTTCTCCTCACGGACGTTTGCCATGGAGCGCCTGACCCAACGCCAAGACGAAGCCTACGACTTCATCCGCGACTACCTGCGCGAAGAGCGCAAACCCCCCACCCTGCAAGAGATTGGGGATGCCCTGGGCATCCGCTCCACGAACGGCGTCTATAAGCTCTTGCAAGCGCTTGAAAAGAAAGGCTACATCGAGCGTGAGAAGCACGCCGCCCGAAGCATCCGACTGGTAGACGACAGCACACGCGACCCGTTGGCTGGTGACGATGGCATACCTATGCTTCCGGTGGTAAGCCGCACGGCAAGCGACGAACCCGACCGACTCCGCGACCGGCCGCGCCGCTTGCTCTCCGTCGACGACCGTCTGCTGCCTCGCCGCTGCGATCCAGACGACTGTCTCATCGGCGCGGCGGGCGACGATGGGATGAACGGCGACGGGATCCTGAAAGGGGACCTGCTGCTGATCGAAGAGATGGATTGGGACGAGGTCCCGAACGGCACCGTGGCGGCCTTCCTCGTGGGCGAGAAGCTCCAGGCCCGGCGCTTTGACTATGCCAATGGGCGTCTGCACCTCCGCCCCGCGAGCCGGCACTACACGGAGGAGACGTTCCCGCCCAATACGCCCGACTGCTACGTGATTGGCCGCGTCGTCGGGCTCATGCGCATGCTGTAGCAAATGACGAATTGCGAGTGGTGAATTGCGAGTCCACTCGTCATTCGAAAATCGTCACTCGTCATTGGAAATCACATCTCCGCCGAGGCCAGTGGGACAACTTTCTGCGGACGGGCAGGCTGCGGATTTTCCATCAGGCCGCGGTGCTGCGCGTACTCTGCCGCTGCCGTGATGAAGGAGCGGAAGAGCGGGTGCGGACGACCCACTTTCGTCTTATACTCGGGGTGGAACTGCACGCCGATGAACCAGCGCTTTTTGGGCAACTCAACGATCTCGATGAGGTCCGTTTCGGGGTTGACCCCCGTAAAGCGCATGCCCTCCTCCCGCAGCTTATAGCGCAGCACGTTGTTGACCTCGTAGCGGTGCCGGTGCCGCTCCTCGACCTCCGCCGTGCCGTAGATGTCGTGCACCCGCGAGCCTTCGGTGATGCGGCACGTATACTGCCCGAGCCGCATCGTCCCGCCCTTGTCCGAGATCCTCTTCTGCTCCTCCATCAGGTCGATGACCGGGTGCGGCGTATCCGGGTCGAACTCCGTGGAGTGGGCATCCGCCCATCCGCATGCGGCGCGCGCGAATTCGACGATGGCGCACTGCATGCCGAGGCAGATGCCGAAGAAGGGAATGTCGTTCTCACGCGCGAAGCGCACAGCCTCCAGCTTGCCATCGATGCCGCGGTCGCCAAAGCCGGGGGCGACGAGGACGCCCGCCACGTCGCCCAACTCGTTCTCCACATTGTCCGCCGTGAGGTCGTCGGAGAGGACGAACGTAGGCTCGACCTGCAGGCCATCGGGCACGCCGGCGAGGATGAAGCTTTCGGTGATGGACTTGTATGCGTCCTGGTGCTCGACGTACTTACCGACGAGCGCAATGGGCACTGTGGCCTCGGGCGTCTTGAGCTTCTTCAGAAACTCGATCCAATCGTCGAGGTCAGGGGTGCCCTCAAAACGGTCCTGTTCGGCTCTGCTGAACAGCCGGTCCACAACCAGTTCGCCGGTTCCCTCCTCCCGCAACAGCAGCGGCACTTCGTAGATCGACTCCGCGTCAAGCATCTGGATGACGGCCTCTGTCTCGACGTTGCAGAAGCGGGCGATCTTGCGGCGGATGTCGCCATCGAGCGGACGCTCGGACCGGCACACAAGCATGTCGGGCTGGAGCCCGTAGCCAAGCAGCGTCTTGACGGAGTGCTGGGTCGGCTTCGTCTTGAGTTCGCCGGCGGCGCGCAGGTACGGTACGAGCGTGAGATGAGCCGAGAGCGAGTTGCGTGGGCCGAGTTCGTTGCGCAGCTGGCGGATGGCCTCCAAGTACGGCTGCCCCTCGATGTCGCCCACCGTACCACCGATTTCGGTAATGACGACGTCGTAGTCGCCCGTCTCGCCGAGCTTCAGCATCCAGTGCTTGATCTCGTCGATGATGTGCGGGACGACCTGGACCGTCTTCCCGAGGTACGCCCCTTCGCGCTCCTTGGTGATGACTTCGAGGTAGACGCGCCCCGTCGTCACATTGTTGGCCTGGCTCGTCGCCCGGCCGAGGAAGCGCTCGTAGTGGCCGAGGTCGAGGTCCGTCTCGGCGCCGTCGTCCGTCACGAACACCTCGCCGTGCTCGTACGGGTTCATCGTCCCCGGATCGACGTTGATGTACGGGTCGAACTTTTGGATGGTAACGCGCAGGCCGCGCGCCTCCAGAAGCCGCCCCAGCGAGGCGCTAAAGATGCCTTTGCCGAGCGAGGACGTAACGCCGCCCGTCACGAAAATGTATTTGGTGTTCACGATGCGCCGCGGAGTCCGGTGGTCGATAGCAGGCGAAGAACCACCTAAAAGATACAGGCATCCGGCGGGCCTTTCAACACGATCTGGACACAGACGGCGTGCGCCACATGAATTGGATGCGGCTTTTCCGTCCGGACGCTGTCAAGCCGACTGCGCTAGCCCCGCAGCAGGTAGATGGCCAGCACGATGAGCAGGATAGCGGTGATGGCGAGCGTGATCTTGATGACGCTCCACGGCCGCTCGCCCTGCACCTCACCGGTGCGCGCGTTGATCATGATGCGGTACACCTCGTCGCGGTACCGGTACGCCGTGATCCACGCGGGCAGCAGGATATGTTTGAACGTCGTCTCGTCGTAGTCGGTCGACTTGGACGCGATGCGCTGCGTGTCGCCTCCGATGTCGCGCCGGATCGTCTGGTCGATGGTCGGCTGCATGCGCTCTTGGGCGATGCGGTAGCCCGCGTCAAGCTCCACGGTGTAGCTCTCCGTACGGAAGCCGCTCAGGTACTCGTCGGCATAGGGGCGGAGGTCGTCAAGGTCCCACGGCTCCAGCTTACGCAGGTATTTGCGCGGTAGCCCCTCGCTGGCTACCACGAGCACGTCGTCGAACGAGACCTGGACCGTCCCCCGTGCCGGATACCAGCGCGTGCGGCGGACGCGGCGCGTTTTCCGGTTGCCCTCGCTGTCCGTGTACGTCTCGGTCTCGTAGTAGTACTCGCCGCGCTGGCCGCGGTAGTCCGTGGCCGTCTCCGCATCGAACGTCCAGTACGGCAGGTACATGCCGGCGAGTCGCCCCTCACGCCGCGCGTACTTCTTCAGGTCGTTCGGGGCGAACCAGAGGCTGCCGAGCCACTCGCGAAAGGCGTCGTGCGCCTCCTCGCTCTTTACCTTGAACGGCAACACGCCTTGTGGCTTGATGAGCCGCTGCGTGTGCGTGGTGAGCACCATCGACGTGCCGCAGAACGGGCAGAGATCGGACGATACGTTATCGTCGAGTGTGCTCTCGGCACCGCAGCTCGCGCACTGCGCCGTCTGCACCTCGTACACCTCCTGCTGATCCCGCAGCGCACTGATCTGCACCTCGAAGTCGCGCTCCTCGATAGCCCCATCGGGCGCGTCGATGGCGTTTTGGGTACCGCAATATGGGCAGGCGAGCGCGTCGGTGCCGGGGGCGAAGGTGAGCCCCGCCCCGCAGTTCGTGCAGGGAAAGGTGGATGCAGCCATGGAGACGAATCAGCGACGAGGGAACGCGGAAGGGAGGCGTCGTGCAGCCATTATGCCGGAGGCGGCGGGGGGGGCGTGCTCTTAAACAGTGCCTGCAGCGCGTCGACCTCGCCGGCGGGCGCCCACTCGTCCATCCCTTCCATCCACACCATCGTGGAGCGGTCGAGGGCGCCGCCTCGCCGCTTTTGCGTGAGCTGCTTCGCGTTAAACGGCCCCGTCGTCTCGCCATCCACCGCGATGTACACGGCCGGCCCGGTCGACGGCGGGGGCGGCGGTCCGCCCGATTGCTGCTGGCCTTGCTGCTGTTGCTGCTGCATCGCCTGGCCGATCTGATTCGCCATCGCGAAGCCCATGCCCATGCCCATCCCACTGGATGCGCCGCCATCCGGGTTCTCAGCGGCTTTCTCCATTGACTGCGCGGCCTGGTACTGCGTGTACGCGCCGAGGTCGCCAATCACACCCATGCTGGTGCGCTTGTCGAGCGCCTTCTCTACCTCGGACGGCAGTGAAATGTTTTCAACAAGTAGCTTCGTCAACCCGATGCCATACTCGGCGAACTCCGACCCGATTTTCTTGCGGACGAAGTCGCCCAGTTCGTCATAGTTCGCGGCAAGGTCGAGGGCGGCGAGCTGGCTCTCTGCAAGCGCATCAGTGAACCGTGCGACGATCATGTTGCGGAGTTGGTGCGAGATCTCGCTGGTGGCAAAGTGGCCGTCCGTCCCCACAATCTCGCGGAGAAACTGCGCGGGGTCCTCAACGCGGAACGAGTACGTGCCGAACGCGCGCAGCCGCACGGCGCCGAACTCCGGGTCGCGGAGCATCACCGGGTTCTTCGTCCCCCACTTCTGGTCGGTAAAGCGACGCGTGTTGACGAAGTAGACCTCGGCCTTGAACGGGCTTTCGAAGCCGTGCTTCCACCCACGCAGCGTCGACAGGATGGGCAGGTTGGACGTTTTTAGCTCGTAGCGCCCCGGCATGAACACATCGGCCAACTGGCCTTCATCGACGAAGACAGCCGCCTGCCCTTCGCGCACGGTGAGCTGTGCGCCATTCTTGATCTCGTTGCCGTGCCGCTCGAAGCGGTAGACCAGCGTGTTCGACGAGTCATCGGTCCATTCGATGATGTCGATGAACTCGCCGCTGAGCTTATCCCAGATGGACATAGGTCGTGTGCTATTGTGACTGAGAAGGGGGACGCCAGGTGCGTGGAATCAAAAAAAACAAAACATCGATCCCCACCGCAAGCAGGGCGTGGCGACTATTGACAGCACCCCAGCATGAATGCAAGGACAGAACGCACGGGCCGGCATCAGGGTTACGTGCCCCCGGAGGCCACACTCACCTACACGAGTTCTACGTCAGCGCGGCGGCCGTACCGCCAGTGTCGCGCGTAGAAGCGGCGCTATGCCCACTCGAACCGGACCGGGACGTTTGCAGATAGGAATCAGTGACCGATCCACGAGCGACTTATCCTACTCGCGATGCGCCCGAGGTAAGGCCGATGGCCGTCACTGATTTATGAGAGACCGCAGCAGATCTTTCGTGGTGACGATGCCCTGGATCTGTGCGTCATCGCCGATGACAGGCAGGCACGAGATGGTGTGCTCGAGCAGCGTGCTCGCCGCGTCCTCAACGCTCGTGTCCGGTGAAGCCGACACCGGGTCGCTCCGCATCACGTCGCTTGCGGGGCGCATGAGCGTCTTCACATCCCGCGCCGACTCCGAAAGCGTATCGAGAAACGGGCTGATGACACGCAGCACATCGCGGTCCGAAATCACGCCGACAAGAGCGCCATCTTCGACAACGAGTAGATGGCGAAACCCGCGCTTGCGTAGGACTTCTTGGATTTCCATGAGCGTCACGTCGGGAGCAACGGTTTCGACGTCACGGCTCATGATGGCATCGACGTTCATGGATAGTAGGGGTCAGTTTGGAGAAAGCGGTAAAAAACGTGGAGTGCGAGGCACGTACGCCGCGAATGAGTGGGAGCAGCGTAGCCATGCCGCCGGGTCCCCCGCAACGAACGACGCAAAATCGGAAGCGGAAAGCACGGGGCAGGCCGACCGCCGGATCACGTTCTCCGCAACGCTCCCCATGAAGGTGCGATCAAGACCGGTACGTCCCATGGGTTGACATCACGATCCAGTCCCGGGGGCGGAAAACGTGACGATCTCGCGGACCGGATGCCCTTCCTCTACATACGCCGCGTGCATGCTACTCACGCCGAGACGGGCCAACTGTTCATCGAGAGCGCGCCGGACACGGACGCTGAGATCTGCGGCCTCTTCGGGCATCACCTCTACGTTGTAAGCCACCGGCATGTCCACGTCTTCAACCACATGCAGCAGGGCCAGTGGAACCTCGTACGCCCGAGCGACCGAAAGCGCATACTGGAGGGCAGCCCACGACGCCTTCGACAAATCCGTAGGCACGACGATGCGCTGTATGGTCGTAGCCTCGGCATCTGCGTTAGCACGCGCCATCAGCACCGGGCAGGATGCAAGGCGAAGCACCTCTTCCGTGACGCTCCCCATAAGCGCCCGGCGCATGCCTCGACGTCCTTCTGTCCCCAGCACGATAAGGTCGATATCGTAGTCATCCGCGTACTCAAGGAGCGCCGGGGCGGGCGCTTCTCCCCGAACAAGCGCATGATGGACACGCAGGCTCTCCGGATCGAACCCACCTGACTCCAGCGCCGCGCGGGACCGCTCCTTGAACTGCGCGCGGATGCGGTCTACGAGCCCCGCGGGCTCATCGGTGGGATTAAACAGATCATCGGTGCGCACCTTCACCCCGACCATGTGCACGACCGCATTGAAGCGCTTGGCAAGATCGAGCCCGCAGGCCAGGGCGTACTCGGAAGAGGCCGAAAAGTCGCGCGCGACGAGGACGTTAGCAATCATAAGGGATACTCCTCAGCACAGAGGCCAGCGCAGAACCCAGACCCGGCCTCGGGTTTGGCCGGCACATTAGCTTGTGACCAGGGGTCCGGCTTCGACAATGGCTTCGCTCGTGCCCGCCTCGTATTGCGCGAAGTGCTCATTGAAGAGGCCGGCCAGCTTCCGCGCGGTCTCGTCGTAGGCGGTGGTATCGTCCCACGTGTTGCGCGGAATGAGGATTTCATCAGGCACGCCGGGGCACTGGGTGGGCACCTCGAAGCCAAACACCTCGTCCGTCTGCGTCGGTACGTCCGCCAGCGCGCCGTCATGGATGGCGTCGATGATGGAGCGCGTGTGCGGCAGCGGCATGCGATGACCGGTGCCGTACGGCCCGCCGGTGAGGCCCGTGTTGACGAGCCAAGCGTCGGCGCCATGCATGCGCATCTTCTCGGCCAGCATCTCGGCGTACTTGCTCGGGTGCCACACGAGAAAAGCGGCGCCGAATGCGGCGCTGAACGTAGCTTTTGGCTCTGTCACCCCCACCTCGGTACCGGCCACCTTGGCGGTGTAGCCGCTAATGAAGTGGTACATGGCCTGCTCGGGCGTCAGCTTCGCGACGGGCGGCATCACGCCGAATGCGTCGTACGTTAGGAAGATGATGTTTTCCGGGTGGCTGGCCGTGGCAGGAATCTTGGTGTTGTCGATAAACTCTAGCGGATATGACGCCCGCGTGTTGACGGTGATCGACGTATCACTGAAGTCGACGGCGCGCGTCCCCTCATCGACGACGACGTTTTCGAGTACGGTGCCGTAGCGGATGGCCTGGTAAATCTCCGGCTCATTCTCGGCCGAGAGGTCGATGGCCTTCGCATAGCAGCCGCCCTCGATGTTAAAGATGCCGTGGTCGCTCCAGCAGTGCTCGTCGTCGCCGATAAGCTTGCGGTTTGGATCGGCAGAGAGCGTCGTCTTGCCCGTACCACTGAGGCCGAAGAAGAGCGACACGTCGCCGTTGTGGCCCTCATTCGCGGAGCAGTGCATCGACAGCACGCCCTGCTCGGGCATCAGGTAGTGCATCACGGTAAACACGCCCTTCTTCATCTCGCCGGCGTACTCGGTGCCAAGGATGACCATCTCGCGCTCCTCGAACGAGAGATCGACGCTCGTCTTCGAGCTCATGTGCTTCGTCTGCCGATTGGCCGGGAACTCACCCGCGTTGTAGATCACAATGTCCGGCGTGCCGAACGTCTTCAAGTCCTCGGCGGTAGGCCGGATCAGCATGTTGTGCATGAAAAGCGCATGGTACGGCCGCGTGCAGATGATGCGCACCTTGAGGCGGTGGTCGGGATCCCATCCGGCATACCCGTCCACCACATAGATGCGTCTGCGCGTGTTGAGGTAATCCTGCGCGCGCTCTCGGTTGATCTGGAACGTGTGCTCGTCAAGCTCCATGTTGACGGGGCCCCACCAGATGTTGTCTTCACTGTTAGCGTGCCGGACGATGCGTTTGTCGGCCGGACTGCGGCCGGTTTTTTCGCCGGACCGAATGCGGAGGGCCCCGCTGTCCACGATCATGGCCGTGGAGTCATACCGGATGGCTTCTTCGTACAGCCGCGCCGGGTTGGCGTTGCGGATGACGTCGTCTACGTCGATACCGTATGGGGTCAAATCGAGAGAAGGCATGGTGCTGTACAGCGTTGGATTGGCGGAGAAGGGTGGACTTGGTGCAATGATAACAGGCACACCCTGGATGAGCAACGTCCCGAGAGATGCTGCGACGTAGTCCCAACCCCTACCAAGGCGTAGGCAATCTGCCTACGTCCTTTTCGGCTCAAGCAGCGCCGAGCGCCGCCTAGCTCCTCGCTGGCTTTTGTGCTACGACGAGCACGCCCGTGCCCGTTGCATTGGGATGCTCCAGGTCCTTCGCGTTCAGGTACAATCCTAATGGCAGCGCCGCTAGGTAGTACAACGGAAGAATAACGAGCGATGCCCACGTGGCACCGATCATTTGCATGGGTCGCTTGATGAGCCAGCGCCACGCCTGCGATCCGTACGGCCCGTACGTGTAGAGGCTGCGCACTGGATCCAGCCCCGCATCGCGCAGCTTATCCTCCAGCGCCTGCAGGTTGTATCCGTCGCGCACGTGCTCGCCGATGAAGCTCTCGTCGGCATCGTCTTGCACGTCCGACCCGCCCTGGTCCGACGGCGTGTTGACGATAACGTGCCCCCCAGGTCGTAGCACCCGTGCAAAGTGGTTAAACACCGCGCGGTCCGCGGCAATATGCTCCATGACATCTACTGACAGAATGAGGTCGAAGGGCCCCTGGGCCTGCAGGGCCGTCAGGTCGTCTTGCGCCCACGTTACCCGGTCGCGGTAGGGCGTCTCGTCCATGAAATCCTGCGCGCGGTCGAGATAGTCCTGCTTTACGTCCACGGCGTGCACGGTGGCGTTCGGAAACGTGCGCGCCACGAAGTAGGCATACTGCCCAAAGCCGGTCCCGGCGTCCAGCACGCGCACAGGCTGGTTCGCGGGATAGGCGCGTAGCAAGCGCCGCACCTCGCGGCGGACGTACCAGGCCCGCAGGAAGAGCAGGTTGAGCATGCCGTAAAAGAGCCGCTGCAGTACCGGGTGCTTACTGACGAATCGGCCCAGCCGGTCTTTGATCGGGTCGTACTTCATGAGGGGTGGCTGTTTGGACGGGTGGTGGTCTGGACGTCATGGTAGCGGAGGTTCGGTCCAACGTCTACCCCTTCACGCATTCATCCCGTGCAAGAGGTCGTCGATGGCATCGGTGAGCCGGTCCGGGTGATAGCGTTCTTTTTGGCGGCGCACGCCGGCCACCAGCCGGTCGCGCCATCCCTCACGGAAAAAGCGCACGATGTAGTCGGCGAGCGCGGTTGGATCCTCGGGGGGGACGACGAACCCGGCCGCTTCGTGCGGCACCACCTCCGCCAGCCCGCCTACGTCGGTCACGATGACGGGCCGCTCGAAGTGAAAGGCAATCTGCGCCACCCCGCTCTGTGTGGCCGACACGTACGGCTGCACCACTACGTCGGCCGCGCCGAAGTACGCGGGCACCGCCTCGCTCGGGACGTACCGGTCGTGCAGCGTCACGTGATCGGCGAGCCCGGTCCGTTCGATTTGCGCACGATACGGCGCCGGGTCGTCGTAGAACTCGCCGGCGATCACCAGGTGCGCATCGGGCAGCTCGCTAACTGCGGCGGGCAGCGCATCGAGCAGCACGTGTAGGCCCTTGTACTCGCGCACGAACCCGAAGAAGAGCAGCACGGGTGCATCGAGCGGAAGGTCCAACTCAGCGCGCGCCTCCCTTCGCGGCATGGCCTTTCCGAAGCGTGCATACACCGGGTGTTCGATCCGCTGCACAGTAGCCCCCGATCGGCGAAGAGGCGCCAGTTCCTCGGCCACGGCATCCGACATCACAACGAACCCGTCGACGGCCCGTAGGAAAAATCGGCCAAGCGCTGCATCGCCGGCGTGCCGCTCGTGCGGGAGCGCGTTGTGCACGATGGCGAGCGCACGGACGCCCTGCCGCCGTGCCCACCGCGCGATGACGCCGTACGCCGGCGCGAAGTACGGCATCCAGTACTGGAAGAGCACGGCGTCGGGTTTCTGATGCACCACGTGCTGCACCGCCCGCCACCACGAGAGCGGGTTCAGCGTGTCGATGATCCGCTCCGCGTCGGGCAGATCGTTCGGCGGCGCTTCGTCCTCGGCGAACTGCGTTTTTCCCGGGAAGAGGCGCTCTGGGTACTGGCGCGTGAACGTGACGGGCTGCACGGTGTGGCCGCGCCCGATCAGGCCGCGCATCGTCATCTCGTTGAAGTGCGCGATGCCCCCCCGGTACGGATGCGCCGGACCGATGACGACAATACGGCTCACTGTGTTCGCTGCTGCGTGTTCGCGTGCGCTCACGTCAGGTGCTTACTTCGTTCGCGTCATGGGGTGCCCAAGCTTGCTGTGATCCATCATCCGCTCTTCCACACTCACCGCGGTGAAGCAACTCGTTCACTATTCTTGACGCACCAACAGACGCACCGGACGCGACCGGCAGGGAGCATCATCCATTCACCGTGCTCATATCCGGGTAGCGGTCGCCGGCGGCGGCACCCTGCGGGGCGATCTCGTCGATGCGCTCCAGCTCCCGGTCGGAGAAGGTCACGTCGAGCGCGGCGGCGTTTTCCTCCAGGTGCTCGGCGCTCGTGGTGCCGGGGATGGGCACCATGTCGTCGCCCTGCTCAAGCACCCAAGCAAGCGCGAGTTGCGCCGGCGTCACGCCCTTCGCGCCGGCGAGGCGCTTCACCTCGTCCACCAGGTGCAGGTTCATCGTAACGTTTTCGCCCTGGAAGCGCGGGTTGTGGCGGCGCCAGTCGTCCTCCGGCAAATCGTGGGGCGACTGGAAGCGGCCCGTCAGGAAGCCGCGGCCGAGTGGGCTGTACGGCACGAAGCCGATACCCAGATCGCGGCATGTTGGCAGAATCTCATCTTCCGGGTCGCGGCTCCAGAGCGAGTACTCCGTCTGCAGCGCGGTGATCGGGTGCTCGCCGTGGGCGCGGCGGAGCGTGTCGGGCGCTGCCTCCGAGAGGCCAAGGTACCGTACCTTGCCGGCATCGACGAGCTGCCCCATCGCGCCGACGGTTTCTTCGATGGGCACGTCGGGATCGACGCGGTGCAGGTAGTAGAGGTCGACGTGATCGACGCCGAGCCGCTGGAGCGACGCGTCGCAGGCCTCGTGCACGTACGCGGGCCGGCCGTTGATTCCGTGCATCGCGCCGCTCTCGTCCCGCACGATGCCGAATTTTGTGGCGATTGTTGCCTCCTCCCGGCGGGGGCGCAGCGCCTTGCCCACAAGCTGCTCGTTCGTGAACGGGCCGTAGATATCGGCCGTGTCGAAGAAGGTGATGCCGAGGTCAAGCGCACGGTGGATCGTGTCGATGGATGCGTCCTCTTCGGCCGTGCCGTAGAGCGCGGACATGCCCATGCAGCCAAGACCGAGCGCGGATACGGTGAGCCCCTGGTCGCCAAGCGTACGTGTATCCATAGCAATAAACAGTTTGTGGGTGAGCGTGCAACGTGGGAAGCGCGGCGCTCAGTCGCAATCAGCGGGGGCGACCAGGTTGCGCGGACACTCTACCGTAGCACAGACACCGGCAGGACGTGCGAGCCCTGCCAAGTCCAGTGACATAGCGGCTGGTACAACGAGGCGCCGCGGGTGCTGTTGCCGCCACGAACAATTAAAGCGCCCTACTGGTGCGGGTCCAGCAGGGCGCTCGCGGCGCCGGCGTGCTGACACTTCATAAGACAGCACGCCGTCCCGCGGAGGGTAATCTTTACCTACAATCGACCTCTTGACGAGGCGTTCCGAGCGGATCCAAGGCGTACGAATGCGACTCGTCGCTCACACCCGTGCCTCTTCCGAGGCGGCCTTCTCCGGCGGCGGCTCCGCAGTTTGCGGTAGCAGTTCTTGGTCGACGTCGTAGCCAGCCGTCTCTTCCATTCGCGGCCGGACAATCATCTCGCCGAGTAGGCCGGTCGTAAACATCTGCGCGCCGAACAGGATGAGCAGCGCGCCGAAGAGCAGCATCGGGCGATCGCTCAGGTACACACCATAAAAGATCTTCTCGATGGAAAGCCACAGGCTGATGGCGAGACCGAGCACGAAGGCCAGCGTGCCGAGCGTCCCGAAGAAGTGCATCGGCCGCACCGCGAAGCGCGTTAGGAACGTGACCGTAATCAGGTCGAGGAAGCCGCGAATGAAGCGCTCCATGCCGAACTTTGTCTCGCCGTGCTTGCGCGGATGATGCTCTACCGGCTTCTCGGTGATGCGCCGGTAGCCGGCCCACTTGGCCAGCAGCGGGATGTAGCGATGCAACTCGCCGTACACGCTGACGCTCTTCACGACCTCGCGGCGATACGCTTTCAGCCCACAGTTGAAGTCGTGGATGTCGATACCGGAGAAGGCGCGCGTCACGAAGTTGAAGAAGCGACTCGGGATCGTCTTCGACAGCGGATCCTGCCGCTTCTGCTTCCAGCCGCTGACGAGGTCGTAGCCCTCGTCGAGCGTGTCGATGAGGGCCGGAATCTCGGCCGGGTCGTCCTGCAGATCGGCGTCCATGGTGACGACGTAGCGGCCGCGTACGCGCTCGAACCCCACCGCCAGCGCCGCGGACTTCCCGTAGTTGCGCTGGAAGCGCACGCCGGCAAAGCGCGCGTCTTCCGCGTGCAGCGCCTGAATGACGTCCCACGAGCCGTCGCGCGAGCCGTCGTCGATCAGCCACACCTCGTAGTCGAAGCTATCGCACGCCGCGCGGATCCGCTCCGCCAGCTCCGGCAAGGACACCGCCTCTTCATAGACGGGGACGACGATGGAGAGATCAGGGTCAGGCATGGGAGAAAGGGTGGCAGGGAGCATGGGAGAGCGATTGCGTCCGCCCTCATCCTCCCCTTCCTCACGCTCACGTATCGATGGTAGCGTACTTGGCGTTGCGCTCGATGAACTTGCGGCGCGGCTCTACCGAGTCGCCCATCAGCGTCGAGAAGATACGGTCGGCCGTCGCCGCGTCGTCGATGGTGACCTGCTGCACCATGCGCGTCTCGGGGTCCATCGTGGTCGTCCAGAGCTGCTCGGGGTTCATCTCGCCGAGGCCCTTGTAGCGCTGCAGGCTCGGCTTCTTGCCCTGTTCGCGCAGCGCCGTCATGATGTCGCGCATCTCGTCGTCAGACCACGCATATTGCTCTTGCTTGCCGTTCTGCACGCGGTAGAGCGGCGGCAGCGCAATGTAGATGTAGCCCTGCTCGATGAGCGGCCGCAGCTGCCGGTAGAAGAACGTGAGCAGCAGCGTGCGGATGTGCGCGCCGTCCACGTCGGCATCGGTCATCATCACGATGCGGTGGTAGCGCAGTTTATCGAGGCTGAACTCTTCCTCCGTTGTGGCGAGCCCCGTGCCCAGCGCGGTGACGATGTTTTTGATCTCGTTGTTTTCGAGGATCCGGTCAAGCCGTGCCTTCTCTACGTTCAGGATTTTTCCACGCAGCGGCAGGATAGCCTGGAAGTGGCGATCGCGCGCCTGCTTGGCCGAGCCGCCCGCCGAGTCGCCCTCCACAAGGTACAGCTCG
The DNA here is from genome assembly GCA_964345285.1 of uncultured Rhodothermales bacterium. Lineage (GTDB taxonomy): Bacteria > Bacteroidota > Rhodothermia > Rhodothermales > Salinibacteraceae > JAAAPH01. Next base: position 7,089 of record CAYFQN010000021.1, on the reverse strand, counting down.
CTCTCTTCCGGCTTGCGCGAGGCGCAGTCGGCCAGCTTGCCGGGCAGGCCGCCGCCCGTGAAGGCGTTCTTGCGCTGGACGAGCTCGCGCGCCTTGCGCGCCGCCGCCCGCGCCTGCGCGGCCGTCACCACCTTCTTGATGATCTTCTCCGACTGGTTCGGGTGGTCCTCCAGCCACTTGCTGAGCTCGGTGCCGACGAGCGACTCCACAGCGCCCTGCACCTCCGAGTTGCCGAGCTTGGTCTTCGTCTGCCCCTCGAACTGCGGCTCGGCCACCTTGGTGGAGAGCACGGCCGTGAGCCCCTCGCGGAAGTCGTCGCCCGAGAGGTCGAACTTGAGGCCCTTCAGCAGCCCGTTCTTCTGCGCGTACGTTTTGAGCGTGCGGGTGAGGGCGCGGCGGAATCCCGAGACGTGCGTGCCGCCCTCGTGCGTGTTGATGTTGTTGACGAACGAGAGCACGTTCTCGTTGTAGCTGTCATTCCAGCGCATGGCCAACTCGACAGGCACTTCGGCGTCCTCGTCGCCGATGTAGATCGTGTCGTCGATGATCGGGTCGCGGGCCTCGTCGAGGTAGTCGACGAACTCCTTGATGCCGCCTTCGAAGTGGTACTCTTCGCGGCGCAGCGTCTCATCTTCCTCACGGTGATCATCAATGACGATCGTGACGCCGCGGTTCAGGTACGCGAGCTCGCGCAGGCGCTCGGACAGCGTCTCGAACCGGAACTCGGTCGTCTTGAAGATGTCGCCGTCCGGCCAGAAGCGGATCGACGTGCCGGTCTCTTCGTCGGCCTCCATCGGGCGCAGCTCTTCGACGGGGCCCTGCGGGACGCCGCTGCGATACGTCTGCCGCCACACGGCCCCGTCGCGGCGCACGGTGGCTGTGAACTCTTGGGCGAGCGCGTTCACGCAGGAGACGCCCACGCCGTGCAGGCCGCCGGACACCTGGTAGCTCTTCTTGTCGAACTTGCCGCCGGCATGCAGCACGGTCATCACGACCTCCAGCGCCGAGCGGTTTTCCGTCGGGTGCTGGTCGACCGGGATGCCGCGGCCGTTATCGGACACCGTCACGGACCCATCCTCGTGGATGTGCACCTCGATGTAATCGCAGTAGCCGCCGAGCGCCTCGTCAATCGAGTTGTCGAGCACCTCGTAGACGAGGTGATGCAAGCCGCGGATGCCCACATCACCGATGTACATGGCGGGGCGCTTGCGGACAGCCTCCAGGCCTTCGAGCACCTGGATGTTCGACGCCGCGTAGGGGGTGACGGGAAGATCGTGTTCTTGACTCATAAATCGACCAAAGCAGTGGCGGTGAAGCTTCCGAGACGGTGGCGTGCTGTGCGGACGCCCACAGTCTGTGATGTAACGTTATAGTTTGGCCACTGTTCGGGCTCCAGGATGCGGAGAAGTGATGAAGCACGCCACCGATCGCCCTTGCGCGAGCCCCTTCAGGTCGGCAGTTCGTGCTCGGTCCATGCGGCTAGGCTCAACCCACGCTCCAGCACGGGGCCCAACTCGTTCACAAAAGCTTCCACGTCGCTATCGAGCAGCGCCTCGGCGTCCCGATGTACGGTGCGGGCCTCTTCCACTAGTTGCTCCGAAACATCGGGGTAGAGGCTCAGCAGCCGCTGGTGCATGCCCTGCAGCAGCCGAACGATACGCCGCAGTTTCATTCGCTCGTCGAAGTGGCGGACGGCAAGGGCCAGTTCCGCGTCATGATCGTAGCGCAGATTGACGTGGCTCAGAAGGAGTTGCATGAGGAGCGCCTGCAGGTCACCCGCTGCGTTGCGCAGATACGACGTAGCCACCGGCTGTGGCTCCTGGGCGGAGGGGTCGCGGCCAGCGCGCCGCTCGTCGATGGACGACCGGATGTCTTCGGCAGTGGACAGTGTAGCCAGCAGGGTCATGGACTGGAGCACGGCGTGCTCCTTGGGATGCGGGCCACCGTTATCTCGGCTCATCGCTTGTTTGATGGGGGTAGCGTGAGGAGAGCGCGTCGGGCAGACTCCAGCGCGCAGTACGGGCGTGCGGTGGTTGGGGGGCGTCGTGATAGAAGAACGGCAACGGGCCGCTACACTTCAAGGTAACGCATGAAAGCCTGAGCGCGCTCCAGCATCTCTTCATCGTCCTCGCTGAACGAAGCAACGATCCGGTAGCCGTGATGCTCAATGACGTGACGGATGCGCGTGATGTCCGTGATGTTCAGCTTGAGCGTAATGCGGATCTTGTCCGATGCCTTTTCGGGTGACTCAGAGGCGACGGCCAGCACCTTCGCACCGTTCTGCTCGATGGTGTGAATCAGCTTGGCCAGCGCGTAATCCCGTGGGTCGACTTCCAGGGCAAGGATGGCTCCCGACTCCTGCGTAGCCAGCATCTGCGCAAAGCAGTCGAAGATGTCATGCCGCTTAACAACGCCGGCGTACTCCAGCCCCTCGCGGGTGACCGGAAGGGTAGTCAGGTCATGCTCCACCATAATGCGGGCCGCGTCGAAGATATGGGCATTCGGATGGATGCTCACCGGGCGCTCTCGCACGAGCTGGTCAACGTGCGCATCGGCACTCGGGGCGTTCATCAGTTGCGTCTCCGAAATAATGCCCAGCAGGTGGTCGCCGTCCACGACGGGGAGATGCCGCACGCGGTGCTCCATGAGCAACCCGAGAGCATGCTCAACCGTGTCGTCGCTTCGGAGCGCCGGAGTAGACGCGCTAAGTGTGTCCTGAACTTTCATGGTCACGGGAACGGAAGTCACGCAGGCTACAGGCCTGCAAAGCGTGCCTTAAGTGGCGCGGGATCTATGGATGATCAGAGCAATCGCTGTGCCGCCCTGCGTGTGGCAGGTCGCAGCCGGCGACAGCATGACCCAGTGGCACCCTAACGATGACAGATGATCAGTCAGTGACAGACGCGCCCTGCGAAACGGGCTTTAGCTCGGCGAAGTCCTCGAGCATACGTCCAATCCGCTGGTCATTCCGCTTCGCCACCCGGAAACACATCCGGGCTACGGCTTGAGGGGCGGCGCTGTCATCGCCATTGCGGGCGTACATGTAGTCTTCAGACACAACATCGGCCAAGCGGTGGATGGATGATATCGCCTTCGGCGCAGTCACCGGTACGTATGCCACCCGTTCCACAAAGTCTTTTTCGATGAGGGCCAGCAAGTCCTGCTTCATGTCCTCCAGCCCAATGCCGCGCAGGGCGGATACAAAGGACGCATCGGGGTACTCGCGGCGGAGCATCTGCAACAGGTCGCGCTCTTCCAGCGCGTCGATCTTGTTAAAGACGACGAGCGTGGAAAGATCATTCGCATTAAGCTCTTCCAGTGTTTCGTTGACGACGCGCATGTGGTCTTCAAATCGCGGATGCGTTACATCCACCACGTGCACGAGCACGTCGCTCTCGCGCACCTCATCCAGCGTGCTCTTAAAGCTCTCGATCAGCCGGTGCGGCAGCTTGCGGATGAACCCGACGGTGTCGGACATCAACACTTCCTTGTTGGTGTCCAATGTAACGGTCCGCGTCGTAGCGTCGAGCGTAGCGAACAGCTGGTCTTCGGCGAGCACGTCACTGTCGGCCAGGGCGTTCATGAGCGTCGACTTGCCGGCGTTCGTGTAGCCGACAAAGGAGACGCGCGTCATGGTGTCGCGCCCTTTGCGCTGCGTCACGCGCTGCTGATCGATCTTTTCCAGCTTCTCCTTCAGCTTGGCGATGCGCGTATCGATCAGTCGCCGGTCCGTCTCGATCTGTGTTTCGCCAGGGCCCTTCGTGCCGATGCCCCCCTCCTGCCGCGAAAGGTGTGTCCAGCGCCGTGTCAACCGAGTACGCAGATATTGCAGTTGGGCCAGTTCGACCTGCGTCTTGGCCGCCGCCGTCTGGGCGCGGCTGGCGAAAATGTCGAGGATGAGCCCGGAGCGGTCGAGCAGTTTGCAGTTGATCTGCCGCTCAATGTTGCGCACCTGTACGGGCGAGAGGTCATCGTCGAAGATAACGAGATCGGCGTTGCGCTCGTTGGCGAGGCGCTTGATCTCCTTCACCTTCCCCGACCCGATGAAGGTGGCCGGGTTGATGCTGGAGAGCGACTGCGTGACGCGATCGGTCACGGTGGCGCCTGCCGTGCGGGCCAGTTGCTCCAGTTCGTTGAGGTGGTCGCGCACGTCCCAGCGCGACGTGGGCGGCGTCACTACGCCGACGATAATCGCCGTTTCCGGCGTCGGATCGTGGGTGGTATACAAAGGCGGATTGCTGATTGCTGAGGGAGAACGTCGAGAGCGTAGCTTCCGCGGCTAGGGAGCCTATCGCCACTTACTGCAACCCATTCGGCGGCGGCGTGTTGCACAGAATCACTTTGTATCACCCGTTCGCAGCATACATAGTGCCCCGTGTTGGTGTCGTGCTATTCTTCGTGCGGCTTGGGGTTGTGCTGCGCATGCGTCGTCGTGGTGAATCGCGCCTCCAGCTTCTGGTGAACGAGGCGTTGGAACGCCTCGACGCGGCGGGCGGGCACGGTCAACTCCAGCCGATGCCGGCGCGGGGAACCGGGTTCGCGGTAGAGAAACACATACCGGGCTTTGTGGTCCGCCTCTACAACGAAATAGTCTACGATCTGGCTCCAGGCCACTGCCTGGCTGATGCGATTGACGTCGTGGATGAGCCCGTGCTCAGTCACCAGTACAGAGCGGGCCAGATAGGCAGCCACAAACCAGAATGCCCCCCCGGCAGGGTATCCGACCAACACGCTGGGCCGCATCGGATGCCCCTGCATGAGCGCGTAGGCGATCCCTCCCAACGCAGCCATCAAGAAGCACGCAGGCCCCAGCGGGAGGCCTCCCAGACGACCCCGCTGCCACGACAACAGCGCGCGCCGAACGCGCAGGTGGCTGATCAGCGTGAGCAGCATGGAGAGCGACGCGACCCCGATGAATGCTGTGAGCAACGCGAGGTGGAAAACGGCGAGGATGTCAGCAGTTGTAGGCATGGGGGTCAGCGCGTCAACCCGGCGAACCAAAAGCAAAGGGGATGCGGCTGCGGGTGGCAAGCATCGGCCGATTTATGCCGTAACAGACTCTGGCTTCCACTGGCTTGCGACCAACATCTCAGTGACTAGAAACCCCAACGCCAGCAGCAAAAAGACGTTCCAGATTTCCGTGCCCACACGTCGCTGCTCGATGGTGTCGGCCACCGAGGCGCCGTCGCTGCGCGGGTCAAGCGTGCGCACCGGATGGCCCAGCGCGTCAGACAGCGCGGATGCCGCCTCGTCCGACGCCGCCGTGCGCAGATCCGACTCGCGCGCATCGAGGTTGAACGCCACGCGGCGCACGAGCGTCTCACCAGCCTGCACGTCGTGAATGCCCGGCGCATGGATCGCCGGACCGAGCTGTAGCAACGTGGCCCCAAACAGGTTGCGCTGCTCGGGCGTCCGCTCGTTACCGTTGGGGCCAACCAGGCGCACCGTTTCTGTCTCGGGCACCCCCGTGACACGCAGTTCTCCCGGCTGCCCCACCGTAAGCTGCTCGCCCGCGACCGATTCGCCGGCCGACAGGTAATACACCGACCGGTAGAGCAGCGGAATGAAGAGACCGCGCACGGGCAGGTCGCTCCACTGCGGCTCGGCCGCGACGGCCATGAGCAGTGCGACGCCGCTTCCGTGGCGCAACTCCTGCATGAAAGGGAATCCGTTCGACAGCTCGATGAGCGTCTGCGCCGCCCCGCCGCTCGGCGAGTAGTTCATCGCGTAGTAGATGTCCGGGCTCTCCACCTGCACCTCATCGTTCGGCGACCCGGACCGGTCGAAGACGCCTTCGAAGAGCGGGTGCTGCACGTCCACTCGGTCGAAGGCGGCGATGGGCTGCCTGTCACTGAGCGACCCGCTGAAGCCGCTAAACCGGCCGCCACCGAGCGCTTCGAACAAGGCATTGTAGTCAGGGGCTTGGGCCTGCTCGCTTGGGAAGAGGAGGAGCCCGCCGCCTGTCTCCACGTATCGCGCTAGGGTGCTTATTTCGCCACTGGACAACGTAGACGGCCCGGCCAGGATCACAGCGTCGACATTGCCCAGCGGCGTGGCTGCGAGTTCATTTTCCGGGATCGTCTCGGTGCGAAACGCGAGCCGCCCCTGCACCAGTTCGGGCGAGAGCGCCAGGTCGATGTAGCGCGTCGTCTCGCCATCGCCGCGCACTACGAGCAAGCGGCGCTCCTCCGGCACGTTCAGCGTAAAGTGGCGGACGTTGTCGGGCGTGAAGGCGTCGTCCTCGATCTGGACGGTGCCTGCCAGCCACCCGCGCTGTTGAGGCGTGGCCGTAAACCCGACGGTGGTCGACTGCCCCGGCTGCAGCGTAGCCGTTGCCTGTGCTACACGCTCGCCCTGCAGGTACGCGCTTGCCACGTAGCCGTCGAGCGTTTCTGTGCTGTAGTTCGTGAGCGTCGCCTCCATCTCTACCGGCTGCCCAATCTCCACGATGCGGCTGCGCACGCGCACGTCCGTCACCGCCACGTTCGCGTGCTCGCGGTCTCCGACCGGCACCAGCGTGATGCCTACGTCGTCAGGCACCGTGGCAGCGACCGAATCGGCCAGCGTACTCGTCTGCGCGTCGGTAACCACGTACATTTCTTTGTTAAGATGCGTGGCCTCGCGCAACCGCCCAGCGGCCTGCGTGATGCTGCGGGCGAGCGTGCCGCCGCCGGGCTGCGCCTCGATGGCCGCGGCTGCCTCACGGGCCGCGCCCGGGCTCCGATACGGGGCCGCACCGCGCTGATCCGCCGTCTGCCCGGTGGCAAGGAGAAACAGTTCGTCATCCGGCTCCATCGCGCTGAGAATGCCCGACGCGGCCTCTTTCGCCTGCTGCAGGTAGACGCCCTGCTCGTCGCGCAGCGTCATCGACAGCGAGTTGTCGACGACGAGCGCCCACGAGGTGCGCACTTGTCCGACCGTGCCGGCGAGGTTGCCCGTGAGCGTGGGCTGCGCGAAGGCCAGCACGAGGCACGCAATGGCCAGCATGCGCAGCGCAAGGAGCAGCCATTGCTTGATCCGCACGCGCTGCATCGTCCGCTGCTGAAGCGACTGCAAAAACTCCAGCGAGCTGAAGTCGACCGTGCGCGG
>CAYFQN010000020.1:2703-21977 GCA_964345285.1 uncultured Rhodothermales bacterium | reverse complement strand
ACGGCGGTCCACTGGTCGGCGTCGAAGAGGTCGGAAATCATTGCGGGGATGGGGTTGATAAGGGCAGCGTGTCGACAGGCGGGGACGTGTATGCCGCGCAAGGGCATTGGTTCACAGCTCCGCTTGAGGCATCCGCTAGCCTGTTACTTGCTGCCTGTTCAGTGCGACTCATTGTGTGATAATTCACCCTACCTGTCCCGCTACTCCATGAAGTACCTCGCAACACTGCTTCTCCTCGCCTCCTTCGCTCTGCCTGCACGCGGACAGCTTCAACAGGCTCCGGCCCCACCCCTCGACGGAGCATCGCTATCCACGCTTCCGGCCATGAGCGCCGTGCGCTCGGCCTCGGCAAGGGCGCTCCCCCCAACCTTCAGCGGCTCGACTGGGCTGACTCCGTATCTCAACGGTCTGCAAGCGCCCACGGCGAACGATGAGTTTCCCGTTACCGTCCCGGCGCTGTCGGCCCCGTTCGTCACCGCGCCCAACACGCGGCCCGTCGACACAAGACGAGTACTTCCCTCGTCCATCCGGGGCTGGCTACTCCGTGGCGTGGTGGAGACGGTCTGCGCAAACGCCACGGGCAACTCAAGCTGGGGCGCAGCGCAGTGCGACGGCATCGGCCGGCGAGCCTACGGCTATCCGCGCTTCCGCTCCGTCCGGTACAAGTAGCCCGTGGGTTCAAGGTGCTGGGTACGCGACGGACAGGACGTGATCAGGGGCTGGCTCGTATGCCAGCATCCATTCACTCCCATCACCCGCTGTGGCCCTCGCCCGCTGGTTGGCCGCATCGACGGTGAGCTGCACCGTTTTGGGCGAGCGCAGAAACCCCGTGTGCAGCGCCTTCAGCGTCGCTTCCTTGAGCGTCCAGCACAAAATGAACGCGCGATCGCGGGTCATCGGCAGCGCGTCGAGCAGCGCCTGCTCGTCTGCCTCTAGCACGAAGTCGACCACGCCGGGCTCAACGGTGCGAATATGCTCCAGGTCGACGCCTACGCGTCGGGGACTGACCGCCGCCACGGCTTGGTTCCCAGAGTGCGTGATGGACACGAAGTACGGGGTCTCAGGCAGTTCGACCGCGCCGTCGTCGGTGACGTGGAGAAGGATGGCGGAAGGGTCGTCTCTGTCCAACTGCTCGGCCAGCAGCGTGCGAAGGGCCACACGGCCTAGCAAGAACTCGCGCTTTCGCTTATCGACCGGGAACGCGTCGTATCGGTCGCGCTCCTCCTCTGACAGGAGCGGAAGCCACGCGTCGGTCTGTGCCGCATCGAACGTCATGCGGCGCAGGGCGATGTGATCAGGAAGCTGCATGCTCCGAATCTGAGTCGGGCGCTAACGTCTGGGCATCACCGGGCCACCCGGCGACGGCCGGCCCGAAGGCACGGGCCACATGTTTCTCCATCGCCCCCTTGATCGCGCGGATCGTCTCGGCCCCATTCTCTCCTTCGATCGTGATGGCGTGCACGTAGAGGGTTTTTTCGTCGTCTGACACGTCCAAGCTGAGCGTGCCTGGCGTGAGCGTGATGAGGTTGGCCAGCGCGGTGATCTCACGATCCGTGCGGACGTCCAGCGGATAGGCGATGATGCCCGGCCGCACCTCCAGCGTGGGCTTCAGGACGATGCGCGCCACGCGGAAGGCGGACAGCGACAGCTCCCACAGAAAGACGAGGAAGAGCACGAGGAACCGCCACGCGCGGCGCAGCGGCCGGATACGCGTCGCAGGCGGCGCTTCATCGCCCGCGTAGAGCGGGCGCGACACCAGCACAATGATCCCACTGATGACGACGCCGAGCACGAGGGTCGGGACATCGAAGTGCCCTTGCAGCGCTGCCCAGAACAGGGTAAAAACCAATATGCGGACGAGCATCAACATCACGTCAGGCGTAGGAGTCCGGTAAGTAGAATTGTGTAGCGGGTCATGTGCCCAGGACAGCGTTCACGTACAGCTCAGGCTGCATCAGCGTCTCAGCAGCCATCTGCGCGAGCGCGTAGAGCGGCTGGGCGTAGAGTCCAATCGCGAGTAGAAGCAAAGCCAGCACGGCCACGGGGCCGTTCATTGCAAGGCGCTCCATCCAGGTACCACGCAACGGCATGTCTTCCTCCGGCGCCGGTGCCCAGAACGCCCTGGCCCAAAGCTGCGCCACGGCAAGCAGTGTAAGCAGTCCGACGATGAGCGCCACAGCCACGAGGGCATACTGCTCCGCCTCGAGTCCGGCCTGCACGAGCGTAAGCTTGCCCCAAAAGCCGGGGAATGGCGGGAAGCCAGCTAGCGAAAACGCGGGCACGATGAACGAGAGCGCCAGGAGCGGCCGATGCCAGTATAAGCCACCCATCTCGTCGATCGTGCGCGTACCTGTTTCGCGCTCCATGATGCCGCCGATCAGGAATAGCGTCGCCTTGACGGGGATGTCTTGCAGCAAGTAGAACACCGCGCCGAGCAGCCCGAGTGTCGTGAAGAAGCCAAGGCCCATCACCACGTAGCCCATCGCGCTGATCACGAGGAAGGCCAGCAGGCGCTGCACCTCCTTCTCGACAAGCGCGCCCACAACGCCGACCACCATGGTGGCCGCGGCCAGCGACAGCAGGACGGTCTGCGTGTAGCCGATGGGATCGGGGAAGAGGAGCGTGAAGATGCGGATCAGCGAGTAGGCGCCCACCTTCGTGAGTAGCCCAGCGAAGATGGCACCGATCGCTGCGGGCGGGGTATGGTACGACGCCGGCAACCAGAAGTAGAGCGGGAAGATGGCCGTCTTCAGTCCGAAGCCGATCAGGAACAGCGAGGCCATCATCGCCTCCAGGCCCGACCCGCGGATGTTCTGCATGCTGTCTATGAGGTCGGCCAGGTTGAGCGTGCCCGTCATGCCGTACGTTAGCGCAATGGCCACTAGGAAGGCGGCAGAGGCGACGAGGTTGATGCCCACGTATTTCACGGCGCCGTCGAGCTGCCGCTCCTCGTTCCCCAGTACAAGCAGCACAAAGGAGGAAATCAGCAGCACCTCGTACCAGACGTACATGTTGAAGAGGTCGCCCGTGATAAAGGCCCCGTTGATTCCCATCAGTTGGATCTGGAACAGCGTGTGGAAGCCGAACCGCTTCCGCTCTATGTCGATGCCGCGAAGCGCGTAGATGGCGATTCCCAGCGCCGCGATCGACGCCATGAACAGGAGCCCTGCGCTGAGCGGGTCGACCACCACGGTGATACCGAAGGGGGCTGGCCAGTCGCCCATCTGCGAGGCCTGGATTCCGTCCGTCACCACCTGGGCGAGGATGGCGCCGGACACGCCGACAAGAGCGATCGTCCCGATGAGGCTGATCCCGCGCTGCACACCGAGGGCGTTGCGCGCCAGCAGGGCCAGCACGCCGGTGATCATCGGGAGGACAACGGGCAGAACGAGCAGAACGTCCATTACGGCGAACTAAGAATTAGATGCAGAAGGGGGTACGGGTCATCAGGCCGGCAGGCGAAGCGGCTCACCGTCGTCCGGGGGGGAGGCGGCCGACGGAGCGTGCTCGGCGGCTGTCAACCCGTCGGCGTCAATCGTGCGGCCGACTGTGTAGTTGCGGTAGACGAGCACGAGCGTGAAGGCCAGCAGCCCGAAGCTGATCACGATCGCCGTGAGGATGAGCGCCTGCGGCAGCGGGTTGGCGTATGGCGCAGGCGGCACTTCGGCCCCGTAGTGCGGCACGAGGGGCGGCTGACCAGGCGTAAGGCGCCCCATGGTAAAGATGAGCAGGTTGACCGCATTACTGAGAATGATGAGGCCAATGATGAAGCGCAGCAGGTTGCGGCGCATCATCAAATAGAAGCTGCACACGAACAGCAGGCCCGATACGAGAGCGAGAATGATCTCCATAACACTACGATTCAATCAACACGCAAACGGAATGGCGCACGCAGAACAGCAGGCATCAGTCTTCGACGAGGCCCGGCAGGCGGTCCTCCACGGAGAACACCATGAGCAGCACCGTGCCCACCACCACGAGCATCACGCCGATGTCGAACAGGAACGTGGTGCCCAGTTTGAGCTCCCCCAGCAGGGGCAGCGGAATCTTGAGCCACAGGCTCGTCAGGAAGTTGCTCCCGGCAATCAGGCTGATGATGCCGGCGCCAACGGCACAGCTCAGCCCGACGCCGAGCAAGGTATGCGGCTCGACGCTGAGCAGCTTGCGGGCCTGCGTCACGCCGGCCGCCAGTGCGTAGAGCACGAAGCCGCTACCGGCCACCAAGCCGCCCACGAAGCCGCCGCCGGGATAGCTGTGGCCGCGGATCAGCATGAATACGGAGAAGAGGAGAAGCAGCGGCACCAACAGGCGCGCTGTCACCTGAAAGACGAGCGAATAAATCATGCGGCAGGTTGCGTCTCCGTGGTGGAAGGGGTCGAGGATGTATCGCCGGACGCGCCGTCACCGGGGAGATCCAGCCGGTTGCGGCGGCGGGGCATACGCATCATCACGTACACACCGAGCGCAGCAATCACCAGCACGGTGATCTCGCCCATCGTGTCGAAGCCGCGGAAGTCGACGAGAATCACGTTCACTACGTTGTGGCCCTGCCCGCCGGGAAGTGTCATCTCCGCCATGTACTCACTGAGGCGTTTATCCAGCGGAAAGGTCAGCGCTGAGAGCATGCCGACGGTAAGCACCGTGCCCACGCCTGTTGCCACTACGGCGTCGCGCACTTTTCGGCTTAGGGACTCCGTTTCATCGATGTGCGGGAGATGGATCAGCACGATGACAAGTAGGATAAGCGACAGCGTCTCCACGGAGAACTGCGTGAGCGCCAGGTCCGGTGCACCAAACAGCAGCCAGAGTAGCGACACGCTGTACCCGCCGATGCTAAGTGCCAGGATGGCCGTAAAGCGCTCCTGCGCCCAGATCGCCGCGAACGCCGAGAGCACAATGAGGAGAGCCAGCGCGATCTCGTAGTATTCGACGGACGAGGTGTTGACCTCGAAGGCCCACGTCACATCAGCCTGTGTCATGAAGGCACCACCGACGAGCACGGCCATCGCAGCGAACACGGTTACCAGGTATGAGCGGAACCGTCCGTTCTGCGCGACCCGCGTGATGGTACCGCTCAGGCGCACCGTCTCGTACAGGCCGCGCTCGAAAACCTCACCCGGTCCATCGGCGAACAGGTTGCCAAAGGCGTCCATCGGGGCGCTGGCCTGCAGCCGGCCCCAGAAGTAGTACAGTGCCCCCCCAATGGCAAACGTGATGAGGCTGGCAATCAGGGCTGCGTTAACGCCGTGCCACAGCGCCAAGTACAGATCATGCGACTCTTGCATGATGGCGCCTTGCGCCCCCTGCAGGAGGGTGCGATCGACAAGGCCCGGTACGAGCGCGAAGGCTAGGCTAAGTATGCCAAGCACGGCCGGTCCGGCCCACATGTCGACGGGCGCCTCATGCGGTTGGCGCGTGAACGGCCCCTTCTCGCGGCCGAAGAAGGGCTTGATCCCAACGACGAGGCCCGATGCCACGAGGGCCGCGTTGGCCAATACCGACGCGACCAAGATGACCGTACTCAGCGGGCCGCTGTGCAGCGCCGCCTCGTACACAATCTCTTTGCCGATAAACCCGAACAGCGGCGGAATACCCGCCATCGAGAGCGCCACCAGCAGGCCGCCTGCCATGGTGTAGGGCATCTCTTGCCTCAGGCCACCGAGCTCGCGCACGTTGCGCGTGCCCGTCTCGTGGTCGATGTTGCCGGCCATCATGAAGAGGCCGCCCTTATACAGCGCATGCACGAGCGTGAAGACGACCATCGCCGCAATGGCCTCCTCCGTACCCACGCCAATCAACATCGTGAGCAAGCCGAGCACCATGGTGGTCGTGTAGGCGAGAATCTGCTTCAGATCGGTGTAGCGAAGCGCAAGCCACGCCGTGAGCACCATCGTAAAGCCGCCAAAGAGGATGAGTGTGTTCGTCCACAGCGCCGTCCCCCCCAGCACCGGGTTGAGGCGCGCGAGCAGGAAGACGCCCGCTTTTACCATTGTGGCAGAGTGCAGGTACGCACTCACGGGCGTCGGACCGGCCATAGCGGCCGGCAGCCAGAAGTGAAACGGGAACTGCGCCGACTTCGTGAAGGCGCCAATCGCCACGAGCACGAAGATGGACGTGTAGAACGGGTGGCTCGTCACCACGTCGCCGGCACTCAGCATGGCCGAAAAGCCCCACGTCCCCGTCACCTGGTACAGCAGGATCAGACCCGCCAGCAGGGCCAGGCCGCCACCGCCCGTGACCACCAAGGCCTTGCGAGCCGCCTGCCGGGCATTCTCGGCGTTGTGATAGAAGCCGATTAGCAGGTAGGACGTGAGGCTCGTCAGCTCGAAGAAGATAAAGAACACAATGATGTTGTCCGCCAGGACGAGACCGAGCATCGCGCCCATAAACCCAAACAGCTGGACGAAAAACCGCCCCAGTTCATCGTTTCCAGCCAGATAGCCGCCCGCATACAAGGTGATGAGCGTCCCGATGCCCGTGACGAGCAGTGCGAAGAGCAGGCTCAACCCGTCGAGATAGAACGAAAGGCTGAGGTCATAGGCGGGCATCCAGGTGAGGGACGTGCGCACCGTCTCTGCACCGGCAACACGCGGGACCTGCATGACGAAATAGCCAAAGACGGCCGCCGGCACAAGCGCGAGCACGGCGCCGCTCCATCGCCCGACAGCGCGGACCACGACCGGCGACAGGGCGGCGATCAGAAAGATGCTGAGGACGGCCCAAAACATAGAAACGTGCAGTCACGTGGTGAGAGGCAACACGGAAGACATAAGGAAAATCAAGCGCCGCGCGACACCTCGGAGGAGGTGGCGTGGTCGTCATCGGGTGCGGCACCCCACTGATCGTACTGGGAGCCGCTCCACAAGGAGACGCCCGAGAGGTAACCTGCCCGGCCAATAAGGTGCGAGGCTACGGGCGCCGTAAACAAGATGAACAGAAAGACGGCCACGGCGCGTGTCGTGAAACTGATCTCCCCGAAGTGCACAGCCACCCCCATCAGCAGCAGCCCGATGCCGGCCGGACCGGCCTTCGAGATGGCGTGCATGCGCGTGTACAAATCAGGCAAGCGCAGCGCGCCGATGGTGGCGACCATCATGAAAAACGCCCCCCCCACCATGAGGACGGACGCAATAATATCAGTCATGAGCCTGTGGGATCATCGGTATCAAAGTGAATCCGCTCGATGTACCGCGCCACCGCCACGGTGCCCAGAAATGCCAAGAGCGCCAGCACGAGGGCCACGTCGATGTACGAGGGCTCGTCGGCCAACACCGCGAATGTTGCTAGAAAACCGATCGCCAAGTAGGACACGAGATCGAGCGCGACAATGCGATCGGCCAACGACGGGCCGTTCACGACGCGGACGAAGGCTCCTGTGATGGCCAAGCTCAGAGCAGCCAGCGTGCCATACACAGTCCAGAACAACAGTCCCTCAAGAGTGACCATTATGCATAGGGGGTGAAGCGGAGCAAACGATGAAGAGGTGCCGCGGTAGGGCTGCTATCAATCGATGAAAAAATACGAGGTGACACCAAATCTGTCCAGCGATCCGCACCATGCATCCGCACTTCGTCTGACTTTCACAACGGTCGGATTCGGATGATAGCCAGCACGCGCGAGCACGGCGAGTCCTCTACGACCAACAGTGCAGGCGCTGCCTCTATGAAGTAATCGGATGAGGACCTCAGCCCCTAAAGCCCTCCTCCCCGTGCCATTTTCCTCGAATACAGAAAGAGCAGGAGGACAGGATCCTCCTGCTCTCTGCGCTGTCGGCCACTATGGCATCGGCCCGAGCGGCCGACGATGGAGGCCCATCAGGTAGCGGCATCGTATTGATCGGCCACGGCATCCCAGTCGACCACGTTCCACCAGTGGTCGATGTACGTGCCGCGCTCGTTTTGGTAGTGCAGGTAGTAGGCGTGCTCCCACACGTCGAGGCCTAGAATCGGCGTGTGGCCGTCCATGAGCGGGCTGTCCTGGTTGGCCGTGTCGGTAATGGCCAGGTTGCCGGCGTCATCGACGGCAAGCCACGCCCATCCACTGCCGAAGCGGCCGGTGGCGGCATTTTTGAATTCGGCTTTAAAGTCGTCGAACGAACCGAACGTTTCATCGATGTCGTTGCCTAGATCGCCGGAGGGCGTGCCGCCGCCGTCGGGGCCCATGATGGACCAGAACAAGCGGTGATTGGCAAAGCCGCCGCCGTTGTTGCGCACGGCCGTCTGAATGTCTGCCGGCAGGTTGTCGATCCCGCTCAGCAAAGCTTCAATCGAGTGGTCCTGCAGCTCATCGTACCCTTCAAGGGCCGCGTTGAGCTTGTTGGTGTATCCCTGATGGTGCTTGGTGTGGTGAATCCGCATGGTGCGCTCATCGACGTGCGGTTCGAGCGCATCGTAGTCGTACGGCAAATCCGGAAGGGTAAATGCCATGTCTGGATGGGTTGGTCAGTGAGTAAGGTAGTGAACAGTCCATGGTCGGTACTGCCAAAATCTATGAGAGCCAACCATCTTGGCCCCACATATGTTTTGCCTCGTGCCCCCCGTTAACGATCTGTTTCAATTAGGCTCTGTCTGAAAACCCTTCGCGACCTGCGCATGGCCGGATAAACGCCCGAGCCACGTTATTCTGCATCGACGTAGCAGCCGCTCCGTCTGCTTCGAACGCCTTGCTCGGGCGCTTCCCGCCTCGTGCTCGCTGCACCCGCTGACTGTTCAAACAGAGCCTAGGTGCAGAGCGCGTGCAGCATGAGCGCGCGAGGAACGATGGGCGCCGTGACTCCGGCTACTTTCCCGCGCGCGCGACCACAGCCACTGTGAGCCGGCTGGCGCAGATGAGCGTCCCGGCTTCGTTGCGGATGCGGATCTGCCACACCTGCGTAGACCGACCGCGGTGCAGCGGCCGCGCCGTAGCTGTCACCCGCCCCTCCCGCACCGGGCGCAGGTGGTTGGCGTTCACCTCTACGCCAACGCAGTAGTGCGCGTCCGAGTCGACGCAGGCGTTGGCCGCTACGCTGCCTACCGTCTCAGCTAGCACGACGGACGCCCCGCCGTGCAGCACCCCAAACGGCTGGCGCGTGCGGTCGTCCACCGGCATGCTGGCCCGCAAAAAGTCGGGACCGACCTCGGTGAACCGGATATTGAGATGGGCACCCATGTTGCCTTCACCCATTGCGTTGAGCGTGTCCAGCGACAACGGCTCGTACCAGATGGCGGATGAAGGCGCAGAAGGAACGTCGGCCATGAAATAATGCTTATCCCTCATCAAACTCAACGACGACTTTGCCCCGGCTTTGCCCGCTGTGCAGGTACTCAACGGCGTCAGGAATTGACTCGATGCCGTGAAACGTCCGCTCGTCGATAGCGACGTGTAGGTCGTCGCGGTGGAGTAGCTCCATCAGGTGGCGGAGGTGTTCGCCGAAATACATCGTGAACTGCGGGAGGAAGAACCCGTGGATCGAAGCTGACTTGCTGAGCAGCTTCGTGTAGATGCGCGGCCGTGTCACCGGCTTGGGCCCCTCAACGTACTCGCTGACGTATCCGATGCACAGCAACCGCCCGTGGACGGCCAGTGCGTCGACGCACGTATCGAACAGCTCTCCACCGACGCCCTCGTACACCAGGTCAACGCCGTCCGGATACTCGTCGGCCAACACGGCGGCTACATCTTCGGAGCGGTAGTTGATCGGCCGGTCACACCCCAACTCGTTTAGCAGGTCCACCTTTTCGTCTGTGCCGCACGTCCCGATCACGTGGTTTCCCGCGCGGCTGGCGAGCTGGACGGCGTACTGCCCGGTCCCGCCTGCCGCGGCGGTGACGAGCACCGTTTCGCCACTCTTCAGGTTGCCCACTTCTTGCAGCGCGATGGATGCAGTGAGACCGCTCACCATGATGCTGAGGGCCTCGGGCGATGGGGTGCTTACTTTGAAGGTGTTGTTGACCCGCACGCAATGATACTCGCGATACCCACCGCCCAGCGTGCTCGTGACCACCGCATCGCCCACCTGTACGTGCTTCACGTCGGTCCCAACCGCGACCACCCTGCCTGAGGCCTCCGCACCCAAGTCAATGGGCAGGTCGGCGCCGGGCGTGTAGCGGCCCGCGGTGATGTTGACGTCTGTCGCGTTGACGCCCGCATACCGGTTCCGGACTACGACGTCGTGCGGACCGGGTGCGGGGATTGGCGCTTCTACGATCTCAGCGGCCGTGCGAAAGTCGGACGACCACTGCGTGGCAACAAGTTTTTTATACGTTTCAGCCATGGCAGCGTGCGAGGAATATGGAGGTGCGGATGCTGTAACGGATACAGGCGCTGTAACAAACGAAGCGCGCTAATGCGACACAAGGTTAGTCGGCGACGACCCGCTTGCGCCAGTACCGCGCGAGGCCGTACCAGCTCTCCAGTGGCTGCCCGAACTGCTCGTACGGTGCCCAGAGCGGCTCGGGAACGTGGGTCTTCATTACGTCGACCTGCTCGGCATGAAACCGCTCGGCACGCGCCTCGTCGTCGGCGTCCTCGCGGAGCGTAGCACGCACGGCGTTCGCCATCGCGTCCAGTCGAGCATCGAGCGCGTCAAGGTGCCGTGCCACGTCGTCGAATGCACTGGAGTGGGTCACCATCAACTGGGCCGGATTCCAGTCGCGGAGCGCATCGATACTAGCGTGCCAAGCGGTCACGTCGATGTCCGGCGGCGGGGCGACGGGCAGCACGTAGTCCGCTCCGTCGACGCGCATCCCGGCCACGTCGCCCGCGAAGACTGTACCCGTCGGCTCGTCGAGGTAGCTGACGTGGTGCGACGCATGGCCGGGCGTGTATGCCACTTGGACCGCCCGCCCGCCAGGCGTGATGGACTCGCCCCCGGCCAGCGCCGTCATGGTCGCTTCCGGCACGGCCAAGAAGTCGCCCCACAACGTATCGAGCCGGTCACCGTATATGCGGCGGGCACTGCGCAGGAGCTGCCGCGGGTTGGCCAGATGCCGTGCGCCACGCTCGTGGACGAACACCTGCACATCCGGGTGGGCCTGTACGATGCGCCCCACAGCGCCCGCATGATCGAGGTGGATGTGCGTCAGCAGCAGGGCGCGTATGTCGCCGAGCGAATGCCCGGCGTCGCGGAGCCCATCGCGCAGCGCGTCGAGCGTCGTCGTCGGACCGGGATCAACGAGCAGCAGACCGTCCGGCGCCTCAATGACGGCCGTCGCAATCAGTCGGGGTGTCTCCTGGAAGTGGAGGTCGAGATAGCCAAGATCCGCCGTGATCGTGTGCATCGCATCTGCAGTGGATAGGGGAGTGGTTGTGGGCTCAGTGCGGCAAGGCGGTGCGCGGCAAGGCGGTGCGCGTCACGCCGTCGATGGCCAGAACAAAGTCGGCGCCGAATGCTGTAGATGGTGTCTGGAATCCGGGGCGGCGCGCTCCCTCAAGGGCGCGCTCCACGGCAGCCAGTGCTGCCTCCACCGTAAAGGTGTATGTTTCCGGGCCATGCAGGCGGGCCGCGGCGCGCTCTCCAGCCTCGTTCAGCACCTCGCCCCACACAAAACTCTCGCCCTGCTCCCGCTCGCTGGCAGTGGGGCCCGCGGCACCTTGCTGTACGCGGCGTTTTAAAGACGCGCGGGCTGGACCAACTGGTAATCGGTCGGCCCACACCCCGCCGTAGTGCATCACACGCTGCACCCAGTCTGGGAAGCGCATGTACGTGGTAATGTTGGGGATGCCGGTGCTGCGGTAGGCCGTAGCAATATCGCCCCACGGAATGGTGATGACCTCGACGGGGCCGCGCCCAAAATCTACAGTGCGGATCTTCCACCCCGTCGGCACCCGTTGCAGCGCGCCCTTCCGGCGGATCCGCCCGCCTTCGCCCAGTTGTTCGATGGCGGTCGTCGCTGTGCCGCGCGAGATTCCGCCCTGCGCGAAGATCGCCAGTTCCAACTGGATTGCATCGGGCAGCTGCTGATGGAGATGCGCCGCCAGGCAGTCCGTGGGCACAACGTCGAACCCAACACCGGGTAGCAGCATCGCGCCAGCCGATTGCGCTTCAGCGTGGCGCGCTGCGATCTGCTCAAAAACGTCGATCTCCCCCGTAATATCGAGGTAGTCGGTGCCGGTACGCAGGCAGGCCTCGACCATGGGCGCTGCGGTGTGGACGAATGGCCCGGCGCAGTGCAGCACGAGTTGCGTGGCCTCCACGGCAGTGTCAAGCGCCTCGGTCTCGTTAAGATCGAAGACGCGGTAGGGAAGCACCAGCTCTTCGGCCAGGGCGCGCACCCGAGCAGCATCGCGCCCCGCCAGCGTAGGCGTCATGCCCTGCTCGGCAGCTGCCCGGGCAATGAGCGACCCGGTGTACCCATATGCGCCGTAAATCAGGAAGGGCATGAGAGCGGGAGCGTTCTGACGGAGCCGGGGCGACCCAGCCCACGGCGGACGGGCCGCATGCAGGCTGTGATGGGACGCGCCGGCTCGGTGACATCCGGAGGCGCCAGTGGCGCAGTGTTAGCGCGGATCGAACATCGATTGAAATTTGGTCGCCATCGACAGCGAGCCGTCGACCTTGAGCTGACCCATCATCATCATGGTCATCGGGCTGGCCTCGCCGCGGTTCACCTTGAGCCACCGCTCGACCGTCGTCCGGATGGTGACCGTTGGATCGTCGTGCGTGCCCTCATGAATGTCGAGCGTCTGGTCCTCGATCACGAGGTAATACTGCCCGCCGTCGTCGCCATCAAGGTCGAGTTGCACCACGCCGTCTACACCCTCCGCCTCGCTAGGCTGAAAGTATTGGGGATAGAGGTCGATGAGCTCAGAGATTGTTTCGGGAGCAGCCATGGGCTTGAGACAATGATATAAAGGTTAACAGGTCCGGTCGTCAAGCCGCTGAGGCTTGAGCAGACGGCGCGGGCTCGAACCGCCAGACGGTCGCTTCCTGGCGGCGGTGCAAGCGGTTCTCCTCCACCAAATAGTCGAGGTGCGCTAGGGTTTCCGTGATGGCGAAGCGCGCCTCGCCCGTGGTGAGCGCATCGAGCGCAAACGCCTGCTGGGCGACGTCGAAGGCGGTAGCGCCCGTACCCACCGCCTGTTGCATAACAGCGAGTCGCTCGGCGTGGTGCGCACGGATGGCCCGTACGCGACCCGCCCAGTCGTCGATCACGGCGCCGTGGCCGGGTAGCGCGCGCTGGACGGCGAGCGGCTCCACCTCGCGCAACGAATGGAGATATCTTCCGAGTGGGTTGGGCGCCGTTGAGGGCCAGCGGCTGATCGTCGGTGTGATGCGGGGGAGCACGTGATCCCCGGCGAGCAGCAGCCGCGCGTCTGCATCGTAGAGGGCAGCGTGCCCATCGCTGTGGCCGGGCGTGTGGAGCACGTCAAAGCGCCGGTCTCCCACCCAGAGCGGCTCATCGAACCGAAGCGTGCGCACGTTCGTCGGAGGCGGCTGGGTGGCCTGGCGGAGCCGGGCCATGTCGCTAGCTACCGAGCCGAGCATCGCGTCGGGCACGCCGCATCGCCGGAAGAGCTGGACGAGCGGTTCGTCGCTGGCGTCGGCGGTCGACCAGTGGCGCGCCAGCTCCCGTTCGCGGCGCGTCAGGTACACGGGGGCCGCACCGCCTGCCCGAGCCACACGGCGCTGCAGCCACCCGGCGAGGCCAACGTGATCGGGATGGCTGTGCGTCAACACAATGCGTTGGATGGCCGTAAACGGGATCTCGGCGCGGGCCAGTCCGGCCGCCCAGGTTTCTCGCGCCACCGGTGTATTAAGGCCGGTGTCGACTACCGTCCAGCCCGCCGCGTCTTCCAGCAGATAAGCGTTTACATCCCCCAGCCGTCCAAACGGCACAGGCAGGCGCAAGCGTAGCACCCCTTCAGCGACGCCATCAGGAAGCGAGGGGGTCGAGCAGTCCACAGGCCGGTCGAAGAAACGAGGCGAAAGGTTACGATGCAGCACCGTTGGAAGGCTCCGCGCCGTGCTGGTACACCCCGCGCAACACGAGGTCGGCCAGGAGGCGGGCAATTTCCTGGATGGGATAGCGCCCGCCGGGCTCAAACCAGTCGAAGGTGCCGTTGCACATCCCGATGATGGCTTTCGTGATGATGCTGCGGTCGATGTCGCCGCGGAACGTGCCGTGACGGATGCCTTCGCGCAGCAATTCGTCCCAGTAGTCGTCGTACGTGCGCAGCAGGGCTCGCAAGTCCGAATCCGACGTCTGATCGAGCAAGTCGAGGTCTTCGCGCAGGAAGATACCGAAGATGTCGCGGTGCTCCTGAAAATAGCGCAGGTGCAGCTCAATCACGCGCGCCAGCTTCTGGTCGGGCGGGTGCCCCGTATCGAGCAGTTCGCGCACCTCCTGGTTCATGGCACGGATGGGCTCCTCGACGAGGCCACGCAGCAGGTCTTCCTTCGAGGAGATGTAATAGTACAGGCTCCCCTTCTGCATGCCGAGGCGGTCAGCCACGTCCTGGATGCGCGCGGCATGAAATCCCTTCTCCCGAAAGACGCCGGCAGCTGTGCGGAGAATTTCAGCTTTGCGCGCTTCGCGGCTCATGCGCTCAATCGAACGGTGGTTTGATTTATCAAACGATAGGTACTTTCCGGGCACAAGGTCAAACGGCGAGCGGGCGTCTCGGATTCCCAAGACGCCCGCCCGAATGAGATCATGCGCGGACCGCGGTTCCCATTGCACCCTCCGTCTGCCGTGCCGGAGGCATGCCATCACGCGCCGGCCGTGGCTCCTCGCTCGCGCTTTACCAAGTCGCGCCGCAGGATTTTGCCGGAGGCGGTCTTCGGGATTTCCTCGATAAACTCGACGCGGCGGATCTTCTTGTAGGGTGCCACCTTGCCAGCCACGAACGCCATCAGGTCCTCGGCGGAGACGTCCATGCCCGGCTTCACGACGACGAATGCCTTCGGCACCTCGCCGGCCTCCTCGTCGGGGCTCGGGATGACGGCGGCGTCGGCGATGGCTTCATGCGACTGTACCACGCCTTCGAGTTCGGCGGGCGCCACCTGGTACCCCTTGTACTTGATGAGCTCCTTCACGCGGTCGACGATGTAGAGGCGGCCCTCCTCGTCCAGCGTCGCCACGTCGCCCGTGTGCAACCAGCCGTCCGCGTCGACGGTGGCGTCGGTGGCGTCGCGGTTGTTCCAGTAGCCCTGCATCACCTGCGGGCCGCGCACCCACAGCTCGCCGCGCTCGCCGCGGTCTACGTCGTTGTCGGACCCGACCTTTACGATGCGGAACGCGGTGTTCGGCACGGCCCAGCCCACCGAGTCCACGTTTTGTTTGTCGTGATCGCGCGGCATCAGGTGCGAGACGGGACTCAGCTCCGTCATCCCGTAGCCCTGCTTCACCACACAGCCGATACGCTCCGCACAGCCCTGCGCCACCGACGTCGGGAGCGGCGCGGCGCCGGAGGTGATGTAGTCAAGGCTCGACACGTCGTACTCGTCCACGGCCGGGTGCTTGGCGAGCCCCAGGATGATGGGCGGGACGAGGTACCCGCTCTCGATCTCATGCTCCTGTACGAGACCGAGGAAGTCCTCCATCTCAAACTTCGGCATCGTGATGATCTTGGCGCCGCGATACAGCGCCATGCTGAGGATGATCGTCATTCCGTAGATGTGATAGAATGGCAAGATGCCGACGGTCACCTCGCCGTCCTCGATGCTTTCGACCGGGCAGCACTGCGCGATGTTGGCGACGATGTTGCGATGCGAAAGCATGACGCCCTTCGGCAGCCCCGTCGTGCCGCTGGAGTACGGCAGTGCGACCACATCTTCCGCCGGATCGACGAGCACGTCCGGCACCTCGTGATCGTTCTCGAGCAGCGCCGAGAACGGCGTCGCCCCCTCTGCTTCGCCGAAGATAAAGACCTCTTCCACGCCCGACTGCTCGGCGGCCTGCAGGGCGTTATCGAGAAACGGCGGCACCGTGAGCAGGAACTTGGCCCCCGCGTCGTTGAGCTGGTGGGCCAACTCGCTCGCCGTGTATAGCGGGTTGATGGTCGTGTTGATGCCGCCAGCCATTGCTGCGCCGTAGAACGCGATGGCGTACTCGGGCAGGTTTGGGCTGTAGATAGCAAAGACGTCGCCCTTCCGGAAACCGCGCGCGTGGAGTCCGGCGGCCATCTTCTGGATGGCGCCCGCGAGCTGGCCGTACGTGAGCGTGCGGCCAGAGGGTCCGTCAACCAGCGCCGGCTGGTCCGCGCGGTCGCCAAAATCCTGCATGACGAACTCGGGCAGCGAGAGGTCGGGAATCTCGACGTCGGCAAAGGGGCTTTCGTGAATCATGGCGCGGGGGCAATCGGTGGTCGAGCGAATCGATATGAAAGCGCTACCGAAGACTCTCGAAGCGTAGACCCGGTAACGCTCTTCATGGTACGCACCACCGCCCATCTTCGCAACTCCTTCATAGAAGGTCGTCTACGAGTTGGACGCGTCTACGTCCATCGTGCGGATGAGCTGCGCATGGTACGCCACCATCGCCGCGTAATCGGAGAAGGCGATGCGCTCATTGGCGCCGTGGATGCGCCCGCGGTCGGCGGGGGTGAGGCGGAACGGCAGGAAGCGATAGACGAAGTCGGAGTACGGCGCGTAGTGGCGCGCATCCGTGGTGCCCGGCACCAAGAGCGGCGCGACGAGGACCGTGTCGGGCGTCACCTGCTGAATGGTGCGCTGCACATGCCGGAAGGCCGGCGCGTCGATCGCCGATACCGGCGTGGGCGGGTTGTTCTGCAGTTTGCGTACCTGCACGGGCAACCCATCGAGCGTGGACTGGACATGCTCCATCACCGCCTCGATGCCCTGGCTGGGTAGCACCCGGAAGTTGACGATGGCGCGAGCCCGCGTCGGGATCACGTTGTCTTTCACGCCCCCGTCGATCACCGTGGGCGCCGTGGTCGTTCGGATGGCGGCATTGGTGGTGGGATTGCGGCCGAGGGCCCACTCGACGGCCGGCTCCAACAGCCACAGGTTGGCAAAGGCCAGTTGCGGTCCGAAGTCCATCTCCGGCCCCACGTATGCGAACGTCTGCCCCGTCACACCGTCCAGATTCGCGGGCAACCGGTTGGCGCCGAGGCGCGTCACCGCCTCACTTACGATTTCGACGCTCGTCCGCGGCGGCGGCATGGCGGAGTGGCCGCCTTCGCTCGTCGCCACGAGCTCGATGCTGAGATAGCCTTTCTCCGCGACGCCCACCAGCGCTACAGGGCGCTCGACGCCCGGCAACGCCCCCTCCGTGATGGCGCCGCCCTCATCGACCACCAGCGCCGGGCGATGGCCGCGTGCCGCAATCCGCTCGGCCATTTGCTTCGCACCCCGTTCGCCCCCCACCTCCTCATCGTGCCCAAACGCGAGGTGCACCGTCCGCTCGGGCTGATATCCGGCTTGTAGCAACCCCTCTACCGCTTCCAGCGCGCCGACGACGCTCGCTTTGTTGTCCAGCGCGCCGCGTCCCCATACGAACCCCGCAGCCAGAACCCCACCGAAGGGCGGATGCGTCCATGCCGTATCAGTCCCGACCTCGACGGGCACCACGTCGGTATGGGCCATAATGACGAGTGGCGCGAGCGACGTGTCGCGCCCCAGCCACGTGTACAGCCGGCTCAGTCCGGATACCGTCTCGATCCGAAGCGTCTCGTGCACGCGCGGGAACGCCTCCGTCAGGTAGCTGAAGAGTTGCTCGTACGCGCTGCTGTCCAAGGCCGCCGGATCGCGCTGCGTGATCGTTTCGAAGCGGAGTGCCCCGGCCAGCCGTTCAGCCGCCGCGGTGGTGTCCAGCACGAAGGCCGTGAGCGGTGGGGCGTCCACCTGGCGGCTCTCCGTGCGGAGCGTGTTGACGACGAGGATGAGGATGAACGCGGTGACAACCCCACCGGCCAAGAGAGCGAAACGTTGCATCGTCAAACTAGAAAAAAATTGATCGGGGGGAAGGAACCGTTGTGCATGGTACGCGCGCCTCCTCCGAACGGAAAGCGATGGCGTTGCGTGTCTGCGCAGCGGTGAGCGTGGCATGTGAGCGCGGCACGGAGAGGCGTGCGTTTTTCCGTCCCGAACGCCCGCCCTCCACACGCAGCCCCGCCCTCTACACGCAGCAAGGCCTAGTTGCCCTGCCTGCAGCTTCATGCCGGTTCCGGGAACCGGCGCGCAGCAATCACGGGCCCATTGGCGCGGCGGATGACCTCTTCGGTGACGCTGCCGATCATGGTGCGCCGCAGGCCAGACAGGCCGCGCGTGGCCATCACGATGAGGTCGCTCGGTTTCGAGGCGACGTCGACGACGGTCTCATCGGGCTCCCCGCGGTGGACCGTTGATGTCGCCTCCACGCTGTCATCGAGGTCGTCGACCCATGCTTCCAGTGCGCGCTCGGCTCGGGCCTGGGCCTCGCGGCTGGCTGTCTGAGCGGCCTGCACCTCGTACACCTCCGGCATCCGCGGGTTGTCGACCACGTGCAAGGCCCGCAGCGGCACGTCGTAGAAGCGGGCGAGGGCCTCCGCATAGTGAAGGGCGCCTTTGCAAAAATCGGAAAAGTCGATAGGCACGACGATCCGCTTCACCGTATCGACCGGCAGATTCTCCTCTCCGGCTCGTGCGATGAGCACCGGACACGGCGCCGTTCGAAGCACGTCTTCGGCGACGCTGCCATACACGACGCGCTGCACGCCACGACGACCATACGTGCCCATGACGATCAGATCCTTGCCTTTGCGCTCGGCAAAGCCAACGAGCGCCGGCCCGGCGGCCTCTGCGCGTTCCACGTGGTGAAGGAGACGCTCGTCGTCCACGTCGGCCTCATGTTGCTGCAGGACCTCCAGGTTGCGCTTCTTGAACTTCTCCTGGAGCTTATCAATGGGTACATCGGCTATTTTGGGCGCCTCTACCAAGCTGCGCTCCTGCACTTGCACGTACATCATGTGCTGCCGGGCGCCGGTCCGTTTCGCGAGGTCGAGCCCGTACGCGAGGGCGCGATCCGATGAGGGCGAAAAGTCGCGAGCAAAGAGGATATCTTCAATCATGAGTCGGCCTGTTGATTGGCATTGAAACGTATTCGATGCGGGCCACTACGATGTGCGCGAGTGACTACCCCGCCCGCCGGTAGCGCCGTGCATACCGGGGCACACTCTGTATGATTCTGCAGGATGCACTCCTACACGGCGGGTGCGGTCCTGCTCCGCAAAATCACGTCCGTGAACTGGTATTCTTAATCAATGCAAAGCAACCCTGAATTGGAAACACGCCGTCGCGATGCCACCTAAAATGATGCGTTGCGTGCCTCGTGCAGCGTGCCTCGTGCAGC
>CAYFQN010000020.1:0-2603 GCA_964345285.1 uncultured Rhodothermales bacterium | reverse complement strand
GCGTGCCTCGTGCAGCGTGCCTCGTGCAGCTTGCATCCTGCCGCCCACCGAATTCTGCCGCCCTCCTGTCCGCTTCCGCTTACTGTGCCATGCCCGACTACGAAACCCTCCGCCTCACCCGCGACGGCGCCGTCGCCACCCTCACGATGAACCGCCCCGACCGGCGCAACGCGCTGAACCAGGCGCTCGATCGCGACCTGCGCACCGCGCTCGACGCCGTGGCCAATGACGACGCCGTGCGCGCCGTGGTCCTCCGAGGCGCGGGCCCCGGTTTCTGCGCGGGCGCCGACCTCACCGTGCTCCAGCAGGTGAGCGAGCCGGAAGATGTCTACGAGCACATCATGACGCGCTACTGGCCCATCGTGGAGCACCTGGTAACCATGCCCAAGCCCACGCTGGCCGCTGTAAATGGGATGGCGGCGGGCGCCGGGTGCGCGCTGGCGTTGGCGTGCGACCTCCGCGTGATGGCCAAGGACGCCCACCTGGTGATGGCGTTCAGCAACATCGGCTTCGTGCCCGACTCGGGCGCGTCGTGGCTGTTCGTGCGGCAGATCGGCTACAGCCGCGCGTTCGAACTCGCCGCCGAGGCCACCCCCATCCCTGCCGACCGCTGCCTCGACCTCGGCCTCACCAACCGCGTCGTGCCTGCCGACGACCTGCAGGATGAAACGGCCGCGTGGGCCCGCTCGCTGGCGCAGCGGCCTACGCTGGCGCTCGGCCTTACGAAAAAGGCGCTCCATGCCGCGCAGGAGCAGTCGCTCGAGGAGACGCTGGAGGCGGAAGCGCGGCTGCAGATGGAGGCCGTGCAGAGCCACGATCATCGCGAGGGCGTGCAGGCCTTCCTCGACAAGCGCGACCCGGAGTTCGAGGGGCGCTGACCCCTCATGTGCTCGGACCCTCACGTGTACAGATCGTCCAGGTCCGCCGCGGCTAGGTCGACGAAGTAGTCGGCGATCTGGGTAATGACCTCCTCCAGATACGCCGCGCCCTTCTCAGCCGTGGCCGGTTTCGGATTGCCGGAGCCGGTGTCATCCGTGACGGACGGCCAGTGCCGCTCGGCCCAGGCCCACTCAGCGCGCAGCGCGTCGATCCGGAATGCCCGCGCGGCGCCCTCGCCGGCCTCACTGAGCGGACGCACGAGACCCGGCGCGATGTGCAGCATCACGCTCGTCTCCATCTCACCGGCGTGGTCGCCCTGCTGCGTGAAGTAGTCGCGGTGATTGCCGACCTGGAACCAGTTGACGAGGCTCACGAACAGCTCGGGGACGTCGGCCTGTAGCTCGCGGAGGAGCGCTTTGAAGTTGTTGCCGCCGTGCCCGTTCAGCACCACGAGCCGGTCGAAGCCCTGCGCTACGAGCGAGTCGGCCACGTCGCGGAGCACCGCCACCTGCGTGCTCGGCCGCATGTTGACGGTGCCTTTGATCCCGCGGTGTCCCGTGTTCACCCCGAACGGCACGGTTGGCAGCACGAGCACGTGCGCGCCGCGGTCCCATGCTCTGTCAGCCGCCTCGGCGGCAATGTGGTCGCACTGGATGCAATCCGTCGCGTACGGCAGGTGGCGGTTGTGCGCCTCCGTCGCGCCCCACGGCAGGACGGCCGCGTGATAGTCGGTAGCGCGGACAGTGTGCCAGGTGGTCTCGGCGAGCAGGTACGGACGATCAGCCATCGAGCGGGTGCGGCAGGTGGAGCAGAGCGAACGGCTCGGGGTAAGATACCGATGCGGCCCGAACCGCACAATGGGCGTGTGCGAAAGTCCGCGGCTGCCCCTACCTTGCAGACGTATCGTCTTCACGCATCAGCCGGTTTGGATCCTATGTCGTCTCCGGACCCCACCTCGCTTTCGCTAACAGATAAAGTCGCGCTCATCACGGGCGCCTCGCGGGGCATTGGACGCGCCATTGCCGAGGCGTATGCGGCGGCCGGCGCGCACGTCGTACTCACCAGCCGCACGCAGACGTCGCTAGATGAGGTCGCCGCAGCCATCGAAGAAGATGGTGGCAACGCGCTCCCCGTCGCGGCGCATGCCGCCGAGATGGATGCCGTACGCGCCGTCGTGCTCCAAGCCACGGAGGCGTTCGGCGGCGTCGACATCCTCGTGAACAACGCGGCGACGAACCCGCACTTCGGTCCCGTGCTCTCCGCCGACGAGAGCCACTGGGACAAGACATTCGACGTGAACGTGAAAGGCTACTGGCGCTTCGCGAAGGCCTGTGCGTCGTCCATGCAGGAGCACGGGGGCGGCAAGATCATCAACGTGGCGTCGGTGGCCGGCGAGAAGCCGCAACCCGGCATGGGCGTCTACTGCGTGACGAAAGCGGGCGTGCTCATGCTCACCGAGGTGCTCGCTCAAGAACTGGCCAGCGCTGACATTCAGGTGAACGCTATCGTGCCCGGCTTCGTCAAGACCCGGTTCAGCAAGGCGATCTGGGACAACGAGGCGTTTAACGACGCCGTCCTCCGGATGACGCCGCAGCACCGCATGGCCGAGCCCGACGAGCTGACCGGCCTCGCCCTGTACCTCGCCTCCGAGGCGTCCGACTTCATGACGGGCGCCGCGCTCCCCATCGACGGCGGCCTCCTCCTCGGCCCGCCGATGGATGCCG
>CAYFQN010000019.1:0-22199 GCA_964345285.1 uncultured Rhodothermales bacterium | reverse complement strand
GCGCATCAATGGACGCGGGCGAGGGCTTGCTCCAGATCATCGATCAGGTCGTCGATGTCCTCTACGCCCACTGAGAGGCGGATGAGCGAATCCGTCAACCCGATCTTCTGTCGCTCTTCGGATGGGATCGACGCATGCGTCATCGACGCGGGATGCTCAATCAGGCTCTCCACGCCTCCGAGGCTTTCGGCCAGAGTGAACACGTCGGTGCCCGACAGCACCTGCGTCGCCGCTTCGATGCGGTCGTCTTCGAGCGAGAACGCGACCATACCGCCGAAGTCGCTCATCTGCTTCTTGGCAATAGCATGGCCGGGGTCGGATTCCAGTCCCGGGTAGCGAACGTGCCCCACCTTCGGATGCTCGTCCAGGAAGGTAGCTACCTGGCGGGCGTTAGCGCAGTGCCGCTCCATGCGCAGGTGCAGCGTCTTGGTGCCGCGCAGCGTCAGGAACGCATCCATAGGGCCAGGTGAGGCGCCGGTGCTCTTCACCTGAAAGCGCAGCTTCTCCGCCCAGTCGTCGCGGCTCGTGCACACCGCGCCCAAGATAAGATCGGAGTGACCACCGAGGTACTTCGTCGCCGAGTGCAGCACGAGGTCGGCGCCGAGAGCGAGCGGCTGCTGCAAGTACGGCGAGGCAAACGTGTTGTCGACGGTCACGTCGATGTCGTGCGCGTCGGCCAGGTCGCACAGCGCCGCGATGTCCGACACGTGAAGCAGCGGGTTGGTCGGCGTCTCCACCCAGAGGAGCTTCGTGTCCGGCGTGATCGCCTGGTCCACGGCGTCCACGTCGGTCATGTCGACAAACGAAAACTGCAGGCCGAACGGCTCAAACACCTGCCGAAAGAGCCGGAAGGTGCCGCCATACAGGTCGTTCGTTGAAATGACATGGTCGCCGGGCCGCAAGCCCTTGAGGATGGCGTCGATGCCGGCTACGCCGGAGGCAAAGCAGATACCATGCGTGGCGCCCTCGAGCGAGGCCAGGTTGCCCTCCAGGGCCGACCGCGTGGGATTCGTGACGCGCGCATACTCATGGCCTTTGTGCTCCCCCGGGGCCGCTTGCGCATACGTAGACGTCTGGTAAATGGGTGTCATGACGGCGCCAGTGGACGGATCGGGAGATTGCCCAGCGTGGACGGCGCGCGTCCCAAATCCGTGAGGAGCCTTGTCGGCGTGTGGAGAAGCCATAGCGTAAATGCACTTGCATGATCGGTGACGCGATGTGGATAACGTAGAAGAACCCGGACTTCAGCACAGAAGCCCGGGTTCTTCTACGGCTTGAGGGTCGTGCGGTAGAACGCCCGCCTTCTTATTGGTTTATTGGTTCATTTGCTGACCCGAGAGTCCCGCGCACTCCTGAATCTCTTCGGCTTCGTCCTGCTGCTCGGTCTGCACATACGCCGAGAAGAGGGCCCGGCAGATGCCCTGGCGATTCGGGCTGCTGGACTCAGTCAGCTCCAGGGCGCGCTCTAGCGGCGGGGTGGCGTCCTGGAAGAGCTCCGCCCGCTCTTCAGCGAGCGACTCGATCTGGCTGTTGAGCTGCTGCGCTTCGACATCCGCCATCTCCTGCTCGTTCGACCGGAGTGAATCTTCCAGCGCAGCAATCTCGTCGTTGACTGCAACAGCCTTGTTCACATGGGCCGCGCCGTAGTTGTACTGCGCATTCGCGTTGGACGGGTCCTGCTCCACAGCTCGCCCCAGGTACTGTATGGCTTCGTCGTATCGCTCCTCGTTCAGCAGCAGCGAGCCGAGGTTGTACAGGTAAAGGGCATTGTTGGGATTATTCTGGACCTGCTCCCGATACGCCGCGATGGCCTGCTCCGTTTGTCCCGCCGCATTGTATGCGTTCAGCAGCAGCGACTGAATGTCGGAGTTGTCCGGATGGTCGTCGGCGCCTTGTTCGAGCACCGGAATGGCATTCTCCGCACGGTCGTTGGTAAGGAAGAGCTGGCCTAGCAACGTGTACTGATCGGCCCCGACGCTGTCAGCTTCCTCCACATAGTTTTGCATTGGGGAGATGGCTGCACTTTGGTCGCCCGCGTTGATTAGTGCGTAGGCTTCGTTCAGGTACGCACTGGCGGAATCGGGATAGATGGTGGAAGCGGCCTGGAAGTACGACGCGGCATTCGCGTAGGCCTGCTGATCCTGCCCCTGCTGTGCATTGCGGAATTGCTGCGCACCCGACTGCATCTCCTGGATGTACCGCAGCTGCCGCTGGCTCTGGACATTGCTGCGAACGCCCGGGTTCAGGGCAATCGCGCTATCCTGCGACACAACGGCGTTCTGGATCAACTCCGCATGACGTTGGGCGTCGTCGGAGCTGTCAGCCTGCGCCTGGTACACCCGGGCCTGCAGCAGGAAGATCTCGGCTCGCTCCTCCGGCGTGGGGCTGGGCTGGGCCAACGCCGAGTCGACGTAGGCAAGCGCCCCATCAAAGTTCTGGTTTTCGAGATTAGACTCTGCCTCGCCGATGTAGGGATTGCCACCGGCACAGCCACTCACCAACGCGAGGGCGAGGCCTCCTACCAACAAGGCAAGGACACTGGAAAGTCGATCGGTCATGTTCTGCATGTGGGTACGATTCAGGAAATTAGGATCGTCGTGGAAGCCCGGCGGGTTGCGTCGTGCCAGTCGGCGCGGCCTGCGTGCGCTGGCGCGATGCATCGCCACAGTGAGAAAACTACAGCGTGAACCGGCACCTGGCCCGCATAAATGATGACGCTAACATACAAGGGCGCAACAGCCCATGCAACCAGTTCCCTCACCTCGCACGTAAAAGGTCGCTGAAATTTCCGGCTAGGCTCCGGGCCAACTCTTTACATTCCTGCTATTCACTGTCCCGTGGCTGCAGGCTGGGTGCGTTGCAAATCCCGCCGTCGATGTCTTTCTTGGAAACGCTTTGCGCCTGCTCAGGTCAAAGCCTCGCATCGCTTTTGCTGATGATTGCCGTCGCTGATGGAAACCGCTGAATCGCCCGACACGCTACTGACGCCGCCGCTTCGCACGTTGCTGGCGAACATCATTGATTATGCCGGCCTTTTCCCGCCGGCCGGGCTGCGCTTCCACGAGGCGCTCCAAAACTACGTGCAGTACCGGCAAGACCCCGAGGCGTGGATGCTGGGCCGCTTCGTGCTGCCAGTGCGTCGGCTAGACGAGTTGGCGCCTTTCTCGAACCTGTTTCGCGCAGGCGATGAGGAGCCGTATGCGTTCTCTGTACTGGGTGGCGGTGGCACCACCCCCGAAGCGTTTCTCGAGACGTTCGCTCAAGAGGTCGATCTCCTGCAACGGTTTCACGCCGATCACCTCGATCGCGTACGGGCCGACGTCATGGAGGCGCGACTCCCGGTGACGCTGCTGGACGCGCCCATCACCGAGACGCGCACGTTTCTAAGCGAGGTGCATCGCCGCCTGGTGAGGGCCGGCACGGCGCAGCTCGACGTGTTTTACGAGGTGCCGCACGACCTTGAGCCGACCTCACTACGCAGCCTCGCCGCTGCCTTGGCCGATCATAACAGCGCGCAGGACCTTCCTGCCCGGTCCACCGTCGGCCTCAAGATGCGATGCGGAGGCACGACGCCCGACGCCTTCCCGCCCGACGAACACGTCGTGCAGGTTATTGCGGCATGCCGGGATGCAGGTGCGCGCTTCAAAGCCACCGCCGGCCTTCACCACCCCATCCGCCATTACAGCGAGACGTACGAATCCATCATGCACGGCTTCATCAATGTGTTTGGGGCCGCCGTGCTGGCCTTTGAACACGACCTGGACGAGGGCGGCATCCTTGCGATCGTTCAGGAAGAGGATCCGGAGACCTTCCAATTCACGAACGATCACTTCGTGTGGCGCGACGTACCCGCGTCGGTTGATACCATCCAGCACGTTCGCGACGAACTGGCGATCTCATTCGGCAGCTGCAGCTTCGACGAACCGCGTGACGACCTCAAGGAACTGGAGCTGATCCGCTGACTCCTCTACCGTTTTATCTTTTCTCCAACCCGCTTTGCTCATGGCGCCTGACGCAGCTAACGCCTCGCTCGGCTCGTTTATCGACGTTCCAACCGACCACCCGTTTCCGATCCAGAACCTGCCGTATGGGGTCTTTCGCCCAGAAACCGGCGCCGAGCCTCGTGTGGGCGTGGCCATCGGCGATTGGGTGCTGGACTTAGCCGCACTGGAAGCCGAAGGGCTGTTTGAGAACGACGCCCTGCGCGCCGAACGGCCCTTCTCGGAAGCCGCACTGAACGTGTTCATGGCTCTCGGGCGCTCCGCATGGGACGATGCGCGCGCCACTATCACTCACCTGCTGCGCGCCGATACGCCCACGCTCCGCGATGACGAACGTCTGCGACAGCACGCCCTGCATCCGAGGGATGACGTCGAGCTGTTGCTGCCCGCCCTCGTTGGCGACTACACGGACTTTTACTCGTCAAAAGAGCACGCGACGAACGTAGGCTCGATGTTTCGCGATCCGGAAAACGCACTGAAGCCCAACTGGCTGCACCTGCCCGTCGGCTACCACGGGCGCGCCAGCTCGGTCATCCCGAGCGGTCAAGATGTGCGCCGCCCCTGCGGCCAACGCAAGCCTGACGATGGTCCACCCGTCTACGGCCCCAGTCGCCTGCTCGACTTCGAGCTGGAGATGGGGTTTTTCGTGGGGCCGGGCAATTCACTGGGCGACCCGATTGCGATCGAGGAGGCCGAAAAGCACATCTTCGGGCTGACGCTCGTGAACGATTGGAGCGCGCGCGACATCCAGAAGTGGGAGTACCAGCCGCTTGGCCCCTTTCTCGGGAAGAGCTTTGCGACGACGATCTCGCCATGGGTTGTACCCATGGCAGCGCTCGATCCCTTCCGCTGTGATGGGCCTGCGCAGGATCCAGAGCCCCTCCCCTACCTGCGCTCGTCCGACCCGCGCTGCTTCGATATTCAACTGGATGTCGGGGTTCAGACTGAAGCGATGGATGCACCACACTCGGTCTGCCGGTCGAACACCAAGCACCTGTATTGGGACGTGCGCCAACAACTCGCTCACCACACGGTGAACGGATGCAATGCCCGCCCGGGCGACCTCATGGCATCTGGCACCATCAGTGGGCCAACGCCGGACAGTTACGGCAGCCTGCTGGAACTAACGTGGCGTGGCGAGACCCCCATCGAACTGCCTTCAGGCGAGACGCGCACGTTCCTGGAAGACGGCGACCGCGTAACGATGACAGCCTGGGCACAGGGTGATGGCTACCGCGTGGGCTTCGGGGAGGCCACTGCCCGCGTGCTCCCGGCCCATACCGGCTGACTATCTACCCTCTGCCGCTCTGACCCGTACCCTCCCTCCGCCGTGACAGAATATCGGCCCGTCCGCTGCCTGGCTGACAGAGGCCTCCAAGCGGTGGTTGTCAATCCTGCGGCTCGCTGTCATTTTTTCCGCGCCCCCCCTTCTGTACATTGCCGAAGTGGCAGATAGGCCCGCATGGTATGCGTGTTGATAGTCATATGGGCGAAGCAACTAATGATCTGATTGCGATCTAATTTGCACGGTTAACATCGCATCGCACTCATTACCACTGATCACGGAGGGATTCACGATGACAAACATGATTCGCTCTCGCACCAGCAACATGCGCAATCTTCAGCGCGAAATCGATCGCGTGTTCGACAGTTTCTTCCCTACGCAGCGCTCTGATGAACCGGAAGAGTCCAGCAAGGCCGTATGGGCGCCCCGCGTCGACCTGTCGGAAACGGACGACCTGTACCGCATTGAACTGGACGTCCCGGGCATGACCCGCGATGACATCACGATCAGCTACCAGGACAACCAGCTGGCCATCAGCGGGGAGCGTCGGGAAGAGGCGCGCGACGAAGACAACGAGTACGTGCGCGTTGAGCGTTCCTTCGGCCACTTCTACCGCGCGTTCCGTCTGCCCAAGACGGTGAACGCCGACGACATCGAAGCCGCCTACGACAATGGTGTGCTGACGATCAACGTGCCGAAGGCCGAAGAAAGTAAGCCGCACCGCATCGAGATTCAGTAAGCGGCTCACGACACAGCGCGCAGGCTACTGAGTTGTCTGCCCCCCCAGTCGGGTAACTCCGACTGGGGTTTTTTGTTGTATAACCACTTGTTCTTATCGCCACGCGACGAGCAGCCAGAAACCCACGCCCCCACGCGCTTCGTATGCGCCTGCATGAATTCCGACTCATTCGCCACATACATCCGCCGCCTGCGCCATCGCCTAGAGGACCCGCTACCGGGCCTCGACGCACAATCCACCATGGCACCCGCCTATCGCGCGGATCCGTCCGTCTTGGCCGTAAGCGGGAAAGATTGCCGTGAGGCCGGCGTGCTCGCCCTCCTCTTCCCCGATGGCCCGACGCCGCACATCGTTCTCACCGTGCGGCGCGATCATCTGCCCGACCATGCGGGGCAAATCTCGTTTCCCGGCGGGCAGCGTGAACACGGGGAGGCCCTCCGCGAGACGGCACTGCGCGAAGCGCACGAGGAGGTCAACCTCGCCCCGAACCGCGTGGAGATCCTCGGCGCACTCACGCCGCTCTACATTCCGCCATCGAACTACTGCGTGCATCCGTTCGTGGGCGTTGCGGCCGAGCCGCCGCCGCTGCGCCCGACCGACGCCGAGGTAGGCGCGATCCTGCGCGTGCCGCTCCCGCATCTGCTTGCGCCGTCCACCCGCATGTGGGAGACGTGGACGCTGCAGGGCCGCGAGGTCGACGTGCCGTTCTTCGCCGTGGACGACCACAAGGTGTGGGGCGCGACGGCCATGATGCTCGCCGAGTTTTTGGCACTGTGCACTGAGATTTTCCCGGCCCCGTCTTCCTGACTCAAGCCGATCTGCCTCAAATCAACGACTCATTCGTTCCGGGCTTTGCTGAGGCCGCCGCATCGTCTGCGCCATCTGACGCGGCTTTCCGCTTCACCTCGTTCTTGATGCGCTGGTAGATGGCGGAGAGCCCGCGCGTGCGCTGCATGCCGAGCAAACCGCTGAGGCCGAGCAGGCGGAGTGCATCGGATGGCGCCTCGGCCACCTCCTTTGGCGACGCGCCGTGGAATGCCGCGCGCATGATGGACACGAACGCACGCGCCGTGGGCGCTTCCCGTGGCACATCACCGATTAGCTGCACAGTGCCATCCTTCACCTCAATGTGGAGGAAGACGGGCGACTGGCACTCGTGCACCATGTTGAGGCCCGCGTCGCGCATCTCGCGATACTCCTCCGGCAGCGGCGGGAGCTTTTCGGCGTACTCCAGAAGCAGCTCCAGCCGCATGTCGTTATCGACCATCTGGAACGGCTCGGCAATCGTTTCAAGCGAGGGCATAGCGTGGCGGTGAGTAGAGTGAAGTCGAATGCGGTGCACTAACGGCTTTCGCTGTGCTTTTCTCCAGGATAGGGGGGCAGGGCGTGCGCGAGGATGGGTGCCTCTCCCAATCCCTACGCACCCATCCCCCAACGCATGCCTACGCCTCAACCGGCTCGGCATCTCCCGTCTCGATCGGCATACCGACGAGGTTGCCCCACTCGGTCCATGACCCGTCGTAGTTTTTCACCCGGTCGAAGCCCAGCAGGTACGTGAGCACGAACCACGTGTGGCTCGACCGCTCGCCGATCCGGCAGTAGGCAACGGTCTCGTCCTGCGGGTTGAGCCCTTCCTGCTGCTGGTAGATCTGCTCTAGTTCCTCGCGCGACTTGAAGGTGCCGTCCTCATCCACCGCCGTGGACCAGGGTACATTGCGCGCTCCGGGGATGTGCCCCCCGCGCATCGAGCTCTCCTGCGGAAGATCGGGCAGGTGCGTGATCTCCCCCCGGAATTCCTCGGGCGACCGGACATCGACCATCGGTCCGTTGGCTTCCATGTGCGTGCGGACCTCATCGCGGAAGGCGCGGATCGACAGGTCAGGCTCATCGGCCGTGTACTCGGCACGTGAGAACGACGGCTTCTCTTTTGTGAGCGGCCGGTCTTCGTCGATCCACTTTTTCCGCCCGCCATCCATGATGAGGCAGTTCTCGTGGCCGT
Source organism: uncultured Rhodothermales bacterium (assembly GCA_964345285.1). Lineage (GTDB taxonomy): Bacteria > Bacteroidota > Rhodothermia > Rhodothermales > Salinibacteraceae > JAAAPH01. The sequence goes on along the minus strand of CAYFQN010000019.1, from coordinate 14,175 downwards.
ACAGCTTGAAGGCCCAGAAGGCGTAGCACGCCCACCAGTTATTCTTGTCGCCGTAGAAGACGACGGTCGTGTCGTTGCTGATGCCCTTTTCGGCACACAGTTCGGCAAAGGCGTCGGCATCGATGAAGTCGCGCACGACGTCGTCCTGCAAGTCGTTCACCCAGTCGATTTTAACGGCGTTGGGAATGTGGCCGGTATCATACAGCAAGACGTCTTCATCCGACTCTACGATACGGATGCGGTCGGTGTCATCGAGGTGCTCGGCTACCCAGTCGGTAGAGACGAGCACGTCGGGGTGTGCGTAGTGGCTCATGGTGCGGTTGCGTTTGGAGTGATAACAAAATCGAGGCGGTTCGGGAGAAACGAGACGTGCAGCCACGAAAAAGCCCCTTCCGATCGGGCCGGAGGGGCGCAAGGCAAGCGGCACGTCCAAGACAGCCTGCGTTCAGGCCGCAGCGCACCAACAGGGCATACGCGTCCCCTCCGAGGTACAGGGCGTACACGATACGCGGCGCGCGCGAACGGGCATGACGGCGCTACTGGTGGTGTGGTTATTAACCTCACGTAACGCACCCACAAACCGGCTGAATGTTCTGGGAAATACGTAACCATCATCTTTTGTCCGGGCCGCCCCGGGTGCATCGTAGCACGTTTTTTGATCTTTCCCATCCGAAGAGTGTGTTAACCACCCTCCAGGACGTTTTCGTGTCCGCTCCATATTTCCTATATAGGAGCGGTGTCCATCCATAGATTTGTCGATGCGTCCCACTGCGCAGCGATGGTGCCAGATATCTCTTCCACCCGTTACCCGACCCCTATGCATACGGCGGCGATGCGCCTGAATGGCCACCATGATCACTCGATCGACGGCCGGTCCCCTCGCTTCCAGTTTGATCCGGCAGCACCCCCTGATTACAAGCCCCTAGAGGGGTATGGCACCATCGGGGACAGCCGGACCGCCGCGCTTGTTGGCGCCGACGGCTCGATCGATTGGGCATGCCTGCCCGACTTCGATAGCCCGTCCGTGTTTGGCGCTATCCTCGACCCCACGGCCGGTCGCTTTGTGGTCCGGCCGTCCGATCCGTACACGTCGCAGCAGTACTACGAGCCGGGCACCAACGTGCTCGTGACTGAATTTCACACGGCCACCGGCTCGCTGCGCGTCCGCGACTTCATGCCGTACACGGACCGCAAAGTGCCGACGGCGGAAATCTACCGTCGCATCGAGGGCGTGCAGGGCAAGGTGGACATGGAGCTCATCTTCGAGCCCCGTTTCGACTATGGCCTGGTAGACCCCAAGATGGAGCAGTCGGAGTACGGGGTGCGCGCCTCTGATACCGACGGACAGGCCATCGTGCTGTCGACGGAACTGCCGATGCGCCTGCGTGACGACCACGCCCACGGTCATGCCACCATCCGCGCGGGTCAGGAAACATACGTCGTAGCCGATTGGGGCGCGGAGAATGTGCACCCTATAGCGAGCTATCAATGCGACCGCCGGCTGTGGTCGGTGCGCACGTTCTGGCGCAACTGGATCGACCGGCTACCGTACCACGGCCGCTACCGTGACACGGTAGAGCGCAGCCTACTCGCGCTCAAGCTGCTCATCTACGAGCCCACGGGAGCCATTGTGGCCGCGCCATCGATGTCGCTGCCCGAATGGCACGGGGGAGCACGTAACTGGGACTACCGCTACTCCTGGGTACGTGACTCGGCCTTCATCCTCCAAGCGCTGTTTCAAGCGCAGTACACCAACGAAGGCACTGCCTACTTCGACTGGCTGCTAGGTCAAGCCTTGGAGGGCGGCCCACTGCAGGTCATGTACAGTATCCGCGGAGAGCGCGAACTGCCGGAGCGAACCCTCGCGCTGCGCGGCTATCGCGACTCGCACCCGGTACGCATTGGGAACGGCGCCGCCCATCAGTTTCAACTCGACATTTACGGCAGTCTGCTGGATGCCGCCCTCCGCTACGACCGCCAGGGCGGCCTGCTGACGATTACCGAATGGGAAAAGCTTTCCGCGCTCGCCAATGAAGTGTACGAGCGCTGGCGCGAGCCGGATGCGGGCATCTGGGAGGCCCGGTGTAAGCCGCGCCACTACACGTACTCGAAGGTCTGGGCGTGGGTCGCGCTCACCCGCGCCGCCCAACTGGGCGACCAACTCGGCGCCGATGCGCCGCTCGAAACGTGGCGCCGCGAAGCCGAAACCATTCGCCAGGAGGTGTTAGATGAGGCCTGGAATCCCAGCCTTGGTGCTTTCACACAATCGTACGGCACCGACGACCTGGACTCCTCCGTGCTCGTGATGCCCACTGTGGGCTTCCTGCCAGCAACGGATGATCGGTTCAAGAGCACACTATCCGCCTGCCTCAAGGGCCTGAAAGCCGGCTCGGAGCCGCTGCTCTACCGCTACCACAGCGACGATGGCCTCGACGGCCCCGAGGGCGCGTTCTTACTTCCCTCCTTCTGGATGATCGAGGCCACGGCCCTTTCCGGCGATCTGCCGCGCGCCCGCGCCATGCTGTCGACGCTTATCAAGCACATGAGCCCGCTGGGCCTGTACGCCGAAGAAGTGCACCCGGAGGACAACTCGCTGCTGGGCAACTTCCCGCAAGGCTTCAGCCATCTGGGCCTGCTCAACGCTGTGTTCCGCCTGGAGGAGCTCAAGCGGATGGACGAGGGCTGGTAGGCGATTTTTGCGCTTGGAGACCAACAACCTGGAAGCCTGGTGGTGTTGACCCGCCTTAATAGCTAATCTAGCGTAATCTGTGGGTTTAACTCACGATCGAGGTTCTATGGCTTATGGCCAATGATAAATTGACACCAGCAGAAGGGTTTCTGCTACAGCATTAATCCCATGCGATAATAAAAAGGTGAAGCTGATTCCTTTCGGAATCAACCAAAATGTATTCGTTAAAGTCGCTATGTAACGGCATCTTACCCCAATACTTTTTGTCTTCGAGACACAATTCTAGTTCGAAAATACGGCAATTCTCAAGTATCAATGCGCTGAGGAATTCGCTAACTTCATCAACTGCCGACTTGGGTACGGGGTCATTTCCATCATTGAGATAAAAGGGATCCTCATAGTGACCCGCAAGCCGTTGATTGAATTCATCTGATGATAAACGGCTATACTCTGAGGGGGAAAGGCTTTCGATGTTAAAAGGACCGTGTTGACCCGACTCAATAATACTTTTGTCTTCGTTTTCGTAGCCAACAGGACCAACGAGTAGGTGCTCGTAGAAGGGCTGATGCAGCAGCATTTCTATGAGCTGGCGGTCTGACAGAGAGCCAAGCGAAAAATCTACTGTGTGATAAGACTTGATGCGAATATAGCGTTCGCTATTCAAGTTGATGATGCGCTCATTAAGCTTCACGAAAGCATCAGTCATTCGAAGAGTTCAATTAGTTGCAAATTGTTGATGCTCATTCAATCCTTTCAAACCTAAATTTATAGATATCACCACCTTCGTTCAGCATAATAGTCCATCGCCCAGATCCTCCAGTTGCTTTATAAAGTCTCATAGTTATATCGTCGTGGTCTATACGCATCTGACCTGTGGGAAGACCCCACTCGATTGCGAAGTTGTCAATGATGCTCTGCCCACTCGCTTCATGCATGTTGTAAATGGGTCGCCCGGCACTATCAACGCCCCACTTGTCGAGCTTCCCAAAGTCCTTAAGTAGATCGAGATTGCTAATATTGTTCGCAAAGATGCTGGCTGCATCTGACTGCTTGAACGCGTATAGCAGGTCGTTGTACGCACTGAATCCAAGACGATCCGCAAGCTTGAGCCCGCTGAGCATGTCGAAGAACCCGAATCCAACGAATTGCTCGGCCGCGTAGTCTAGTACGCCAAGTAATGCAACCGGGTCGCCGTTAAGCGCCGCCTGACCGTCTGCGGCAGCATTCACGAACTCAAACCACTCACTACCGAAGATCTTCTTCCACGTACTCGGGTCGAGCAGATCCTCGCCGCGGTTAAAAGCTTGTAGAGCTTTCTGTCCGATGCTCTTCGCCTTGGCCCATCCCGTGAGCTCAGGTTCCTCAGCTGGTTCCTCGGTGCCCCCACAAACCTGATCGCCAAGCTCCGGCTCTTCCTGCGATTCACAGCCATCCATACTATCACCGCCGCTGCCAGAACCGCCTCCACCGCTGCCGCCTTCTGAGCCTCCACCTCCGAAACCGCCGCCTGTGTCCACGGCGTCGTATCGACTGCAATAACTATAATTCAGCTCACAATCGGTATCAGGCGGAAGATTAGATTCCGGTACAGTAACTGTTTGACACGAGTAGACATAAGTAATTTCAGTACACGACGACTTGCTTGCCTTTGACGCGTTGCTGGATTGGCTAGCTTTTGAGCGCTCCTTAATCCAAGTATCTACCCCAAACCGGTTCAGCGGGTTTTTCAAGAGATCGCGTGCTGCCGGCGTCTTGGGCAGTCGACATGTTGCCATGCGAACTCCACCTCCAGTATCTGTCTGCTCTGCATGAGACGGCGCATGGGCACTACTCAGCACAAACTGCACACGCTCTGTCTCCCCGTTAGCAGCATGCTCCACACCGGGTGGGAAGTGGAGATAGAAAGACCGATATCGATAGGTATGCTCTTCGTCTTGCGTGTTTAACGTACTGACGATACAGCCGTATCGCGAAGCGGCGCTCGATTTGGCAACCGAGACAGTATCAGCAACAAGTCGCCCGCCCTCAGGCACTGGCGCGAAGCGTAAGGAGTCGGTGAGTGACCTCGGCTCGTCCGTCCTTTGGTCCTCTGGAGACGGCTCCTCTGAAACGAAGCCATCACAGCCTGCGATCGTCAGAAGAATTCCAAATGCGATTAGAGCGAGGGTTGCAGAAACACGACGAGAAAAAATCATATACAGAGATGCAAGAAACGAATCAGGAGATTGGAGCAGCATTCTAGAAGCAACGCGACACGCCATTCTATTTTGAAGCTGCAAATAAAGTATAGCAATGGGCCGAATCTAAAGCAAGTGGATCTGACCCTCTTTAGAGACCGTTTTGATTTCGGCCTTCGTTAACACCGGCACCCAAAAACGGAAGGGAGTCCGTCTCGTTTTCGGAATGAGTCAGCAATCTCTTCCGAAAAACAATTTGCCCAAGCCATGCGCCAGAAGCGCTACGACTCCGACTTGACGGACTCCCAATGGGAACAGATCAGCCGCTACTTTACGACCGGTCGCAAACGAAGTCACTCCCTCCGCTATCACATATTGGATGCGATCTTGTACATAGTCAAAACAGGAACACAGTGGCGCATGTTGCCTGGCGAATTTGCCCCCTGGCAGACCGTCTACTACTATTTTCGGCGGTGGCGGGAGGAAGGACGTATTCGATGCGTTTTGAGCATTACGTGCCGGTCGGCTCGGCGCCAAGCCGGGCGCTGCGAAGAACCAAGCGCGCTGATTATTGACTGCCAATCGGTTCCCAGCACGCGAGTGGGTGGGATTAGCAGCTTCGATGCCTACAAGAAGATCAATGGCCGAAAACGCCACATCGCCGTCGACACGCAGGGTCTGCTTTGGGGACTCGTTGTGCACGCAGCCGGGGATCATGAAACGCAGTGGGCCTTGCAGATGCTCACCCCCGTAGCCTCTCGCTTGGGTCGGGTGGAAACGGTCTTTGCGGACCAGGCTTACCAAGGCCTCGAAGAGAAGATTGAGGACGAACTTGACTGGAAGCTTCAGGTTGTCGAGTCGGAGGAAGACGAATCCGGGTTTTCCGTCGACCCAAAACGGTGGATTGTCGAACGCACATACGGGTGGTTTGGAGGGTGGCGCCGACTGGACCGAGAGTATGAGCGGTCTCTCTCCTCCAGCGAAACGATGGTACACTTTGCAATGCTTCGAATCGCTCTGAACCGCCTCGACTGAAAATCAAAACAGATTCTTAGTGACGCTACGCCGAACTCCGCACGCTGAACTCACACGTATTCCCGCAGGTAGACCACGACGTCATCCGGGCCACTGAGACGGTGCGTGGCTTTCGTCTCGCCATCGCCCACCTTCACGGTGACAGCCCCCTCTACGTCGGCCAGCGCAGCGAACGCGTCTTCGTCCGTCACGTCGTCGCCCAGGTAGATCGGCATGCGGTCGGGAAAGTCCCCCGCCACCTTCCGCACGGCGGTGCCCTTGCTCATGCCTTTGGGCCGCAGCTCCATCACCTTTTTGCCCCAGATGGCTTCCAGCATATCGGGCACGGCATCGGCCCATGACCGGATGCGTTCGCGCGCTTCCGCCTCGTCGTCGGCGGCGCGGTAATGGATGGCAAACGCCGTATCTTTCTCCTCCACCTGCACACCATCGCCTGTAGGCACCGTCTGTCGCAGCCGGCGCAAGGCGTCGACGGCGTCGTCGGGCGCGAGGCGTTGTATGGTGCCGCCGATGCGTCCCTCTTGCGCGCCGTGCAGCCCAATGGCGCGGAGTGGCAAGTCGAGCAGATCATCGAGCGCCTGTAGATGGCGCCCCGTCACGATCCAGAGCGGATATCGCGCATCGAGCGCCTGGAGTACGTCGGGCGCCTCAGGATGCGGAACCGCGGCGTCGGGGTCGTCCACGATAGGCGCTAGCGTGCCATCGTAGTCAATGAAGAAGAGCGGGTCGGCAATGACGGGCGGAGCATCCATAGAGCGTTTCGTGATGATGCAGCGGGCGCGCTGGGCACAAGCGGTAGCGTTGATGGCGTTACGCCTTCTGGCGCATCGAGTCCATGAAGCCCTCGGCCCAGTGATGCACGTCGAGGTTATCGATGGTTTCCTTCAGACCGGCCAAGCGCTCCTGTCGTTCGTTCAGTGGCATCTCCAGCGCATCTTTGATCGACTGCGCGAGCCCGTTCTGGTCGTATGGATTGACCTGAAGGGCTTCGGGCAATAGGTACGCCGCGCCCGTCAGCTCGGATAGGATAAGTACGCCGGTTTGGGTGGCGGCTACGAACTCCTGCGTGACAACGTTCATCCCATCGCGCAGGGGGGTGATGAGCGCCGCGTCGGCCGCGCGGTAGTACGCGCACAGCTCATGCTGCGTATACGTGCGATAGCGATAGTGGACGGGCACCCAGTCGTCGCGCGCAAATTGCCCGTTGATCCGCCCAACGGCCTCATCCACCTCCCGCTTAAGCTGCTGATACGAGGAGACCTTCGTGCGGCTGGGGGTGGCGATCTGGTAGAACGTGACCTTGCCGTGATAAGCGGGGTTGTCGTCAAGGAACTGCTCAAATGCAAGCAGACGCGAGAGCACCCCCTTCGTGTAGTCCAGTCGGTCAATGCCGATGACGAGGTGGTCTGTATTGAACCGTGCGCGCAGTTCATCGGCCTGCTCCTTCACATCGTCAGAGGCCGACATGCGCTTGAAACGGTCGACTTCAATGCCAATGGGGTGCGCTTCCACGCGCGTCTCGTGCCCTTCCCACCGGATGCGGTTGCCCTTCACCTCAGCGCCGAGCAGCACGCGCGCACTCTCGATGAAGTTGTCGACGTACTCTTCTACGTGGAAGCCGATGAGGTCACTCCCCAACAGGCCGCGGAGCAGCTCGCGCGACCACGGCAGGATGCGATATACCTCCATGGCCGGCCACGGAATGTGCCAAAAGTGCCCGATGATGGCGTTCGGCCGAGCGTCCCGGACGGCGCGCGGTGCGAGCATCAGGTGGTAGTCCTGAAACCAGATGAAGTCGCCCTCGGCGCTTTCTTCCAGCACCGCCTCCGCGAACTGGCGGTTGACGTCTCGGTACGTGTCGATGAACCGGTCCTTCAGCTCCAGGTGCTGCATCATATAGTGCGAGACGGGCCACAGGACGCGGTTTGCCATCCCGTAGTAATAATTGTCCAGTTCCTCGCTACTGAGCGGCACCCGGCGCACGGTGTACTTCGGGTCGTCGGCGGGATACGGCTGGCGCTGGGGCAAGTCCGGATCTTCCCCCATCCCGACCCACACGCCGCCCTGCTGTTCGAGCACAGGCAGGAGCGCCGTTGTAAGGCCTCCGACCGACGTCTCCCATCCCTGATCGGTTTTCCGAATGGGGGCCCGGTTTGCTGCAACGACAAAACTCACAATATCAGGCTGGTGTGATCGATGAGATATCTACGAAGCACAAAGTAATCCACGAAGCGCAATATAAGAGGAAAGACTGCGAAGATGCACGATTCGGACCCTCTCACGACGGCTCGCTAGGGCTGTGCATCCTCGGGGCGCTGGATGTTGACCTCGTACGACTGCCGGGCTAAGCTACCGAATACGCCTGTGCCGCCGTCGATGTACTCGAGCACGTTGGGGATGGTGCCAGGCGTGAACCCACCGCCGCCCTGCTGCGCGCCCTGCGTCCGCACGAAATCGTACAGGTTATCGTCAATGGCTTGTGCGGTTGTGCGGTTGGGCCCGTAGAAGGCCACGGCAAGCCACGGCAGGCGAATGGTGAGGGTGCCGTCGTCGTTCTCGTCGTAGCTCTCCTCGTTCAGGACGGGCGACGACGTGATGCGAAACTCCTCCGGCTGAAAGTCCTCGTCATCGCCAACGAACTCTCGGATAAGCGGCGTCAGATTGTCACGGCGCGGGTCTAGCGACTCGGTGCTGAACAGGTAGAAGCTTTGATCGCGTCCCGGGTAGCGGCTGCGAGTCAGCGTCAAGGCCAACTGCTCGGGCCCGCGGTATACCACGGCACGGGCGCTAGCGTCCACCACACTGAACGTGTCGGGCACCGTCGTTGTCGCCGTGATCGACTGGCCGGAGGATGGCACTGTTGCCTCCAACCGGTACGTGGCCAGCGGGACGACCCGGTCGCTCCCGAACGGGATATACACCCCGGTCGTGTCGCGCTGGGCCCGGTACGGGTAACGCGCCAATGGATGGCCATCGGCATCCAACTGCACGACGGTCACCGCGGCGTCTTCGACAGCCAGCGAGTCGTAGCGATACTCTTGGTTTAGGCCGGCGGTACGGGTGAGCCGAACGGGCGGCAGCGCTTCCCCCGCGACCAGGTAAGCCTCTACAACCACCTGCGAGTCGGGCGCCTCCATACCAGAGGTGTCGCACCCCGCAAGGAGCACCAGGCCGAGCAGCAGCACGACATGGCCTGCCCATGTGGTTCGCATGATACGGTGCATCAGAAGTTGAGCGTCAGCGAGAGATTGGGGAGCGGGACGGGAATCTGCGGGACGGCATTGCGCTCGATGGAGCTGCCCGTGGCCTCGGCCTCGAAGAAGTAGAACCAGATGTTGCGGCGGCCATAGGCATTTACGAGTTGAACCTGTGCCTCGTACCGCCCGATACCGAAGAACGACCCGGTGCGGCGCACGCCCACATCCAGCCGATGATACGGCGGCAGCCGTGCCGCGTTAAAGTCGGACACGAATACGTCGGGCGTGTTGCTCGTGTACGGCGGATTTACCAACTGATACTGCTGGCGGGGCTCGGTGTAGGCCTGACCTGTGGCGTACGTGAATACGCCCGTCGCCCGCCACCCGTCGGCAAAGTCCCAATTCAAAACGGCCGTCAGGTCGTGCGTGCGGTCGTACTTGGGCGGAAAGAAATCGCCGTCTTCGAAGCCGTTATAGCGCCGCTCCGTGCGCCCCAGCGTGTAGCCGATGAAGCCGTTGAGCCGTCCCTCGGGGCGCCGAAGCAGCACTTCTGCGCCGTATGCGTAGCCTTCACCAAAGAGCAGCGTCTCACGGTACGGAAGACCCGTGTAGTCCGTGATGCGCTGGTCGAGTTCGAAGAGGTCACGCATGGTGCGGTAGTACAGCTCCACGTCGAACTCCAGGTTGTTCGCCGGCTGCGTCTTGAGGCCGGCAAGGAACTGGTCGCCGTACGAGGGCTCCACGCTGTCATCGGTCGTCAGCCAGAAGTCGAACGCCGAGAACAGCTCGGTGGTGACGAGCGTGAGGTACTGGTAATAGCGCCCGTAGCCCATCTGCAGGCGGGCCCCGTCGGTCAGCTGTCGCTCCACGGAGAGGCGCGGCGCGATGCGCCAGTGCCCGCCGGCGGCGTAGTGGGTAGCCCGCACGCCGCCGCGCACTCGCCAGTCGGCGGTGGGTGTGAACGTGTCCTGCACATACGCCGACGCGTAGGGCGTTTGGATGCGCGGGCTGTACGTCTGGTCGCCATCGAAGAAGTTACGGAGGTTCGTTGTAAACGAGCCAAACTTGGCGCCTCCTTCCAGCGTGTGTGCCTCGCTGGCTTGCCACGCGGCATCAACCTGGCCGGAGATGTCAACGACATCGTTGTCGCGGACGAACTTCGTCCCGCTGATGTCGGCCACCGGATCGCTGAAGTAACGCGAGGTGGTCGCGGTGGTGCGGATGAAGAAGTTGTCGGCGAACAGGTGACGCCACCGGGCACTCAACACCTGGTTGCCGTACGACACGTCGAAGCGCGCGTCGTCGAAGATCGGATAGTCGAGTTGGTCGCGGCCGGCGTATCCGCTTAGCGACAGCCGGTCCCGCGCACTGATGCGGTAGGTGATCTGTCCGTTGATATCGTAGAAGGCAAACCCGCGCGGGAGGTCTTCCACGCCCGAGTTATTCAGCGCGGAGAGCAGCGGCTCCAGCGTCGACCGGCGCACGGACAGCATCCACGATCCTTTGGCATACGGCCCTTGCATGCTCGCACGGGATGCCAGCAGGCCCAGACTCACGGTGCCCTGGGTGTCCTCGGTGCTTCCCTCTTTGTTCTCCAGATCGACCACGGCCCCGAGCCGCCCGCCGTACGGCGCCGGGAAGCCCCCCTTGTAGAGCTGCACGTCGCCAATGGCTTCCGGGTTAAACGCCGAGAAAAAGCCGAAGACGTGCGTCGGATTGTAGACGGGCGCCTGATCGAGCAGAATCAGGGTCTGATCCGGGCTGCCCCCCCGAATGTAGAGACCGCTCGAAAAGTCGGACGCTGCCTTCACGCCGGGCAGCAGCTGCAGCGAGCGGAAGACGTCCGGCTCCAGCACGGTCGGCAGGTTGCGCACCTGCTCCGGCGAGAGCTGCGTGACGCCCAGGCTGCGCGCCGACTCATCCTCACGTTCTCCCGTCACGGTCACCTCGTCGATGGCCACCTCGGTCGGCTGCAGGCCGATGGTGAGCCGGGCCGCCTCGCCCGCGTCAAGCGTCACCCGCTCCCGAAATACCTGGTAGCCGATATAGGAGGCCACGAGGGTGTACGCCCCGGCCGAGAGGTCGTCAAGCACGAACCGGCCGTCTTGATTCGTAGAGGTGCCGCGGCCCGCGTTTTCAAGCGTGACGTTGGCCAGCGGCAGCGGATCGCCCGTCACCGCATCCTGCACGACGCCGCGGATCGAGGCCGGCTCCTGCGCCCAGGCCGCGGTGGCGAAACAGCAAAGAAGCAGGGCGAGCAGGGCGCGTTTCATGGCGTTATGCAGAATGCACCTGAAGCGATCCGGGAACGCTGCTGCGTCGCCGGGTGGTGCTATACCTTCCCTGCAGGGGGATTGATTCTCTGTGTGTCGCGCCCCGCTACGTCGATGCCGAATCGTTACGTGCGGCTCGGTCCTGGGCCTGGGTCCACTCGTGCAGTGTGCGGTGCTTTACGGCATCTCCGAACAGGCTGAGCCCGGCGTTTAGCGCAACGAGACTAGCGGTGCCCGCCGCGACCCACTTCCAAGTCGATGCTTTCCTCGCCTTCATGTTGCTAGCGTAGCCGAGCAGGCTCGCCCCAAGTCCTACCGCCGTGAGTCCGAGCGGGGCCTGCCACTTCCACTTAGTGTAGTGCGCGTCCGAGTCCATAAACGACGAGATGATGGGTAATAGCAGAAATCAACGCAGCGCTGAAACGAGCTGTGGGGGCCGGTGGTCCTACGGTGCAATCAAGAACTGGGCGCGGTTCGGATAGTCGGTGATGAGCCCGTCCACGCCGAGCTCCTGGAGGCGCTCCATGTCGGCGCGCTCATTCACCGTCCACGGAATGATTTCCATGCCCCCTTCGTGCGCTGCCGTGACCATTTCAGCATCGACCGGTTGGTAGTTCGGGCTGTAGATCGTTGGCGTGAATCCGAGCGACTCCACGTTCCCTGCCAGGTCGCCCCCACCCTGCCCGACGAGCAACGCCAGGCTAAGCGATGGATCGAGGTCGCGCGCCACCCGCAGCGTCCGCGGGTCGAACGACTGGATCGTCGCCCGCTCGGTGATAGCCTCGTCGTCCAACACGCCGTACAGCAGTTCGGTAAACGAGGCCGGCTCGGGATGAAACGTGTTATCCCCCGCGGGCCGCGACTTCGTCTCGATGTTGTAGAAGATGGGGGCGCGGCCCGTGCTGTCGGCGTACGCCTCGGCCAGCTGGATCACGTCGCGCAGGAGCGGCTTCACGGCCGGCATCGCTTCCTGCTCCGGGAAGTCCGGATGCCCGCGACGGCCACAGTCGAACTGAGCGATGCGATCGTACGGCATCTCGAACAGGTTAAACTCCGCGCGGCTGGCCGGCGGCACGGGCATCCCGTCCGGTTGCGTACAAATGGTGGACGACATCCACGGCTCGTGCGAGACGACAACCTGGCTGTCTGCCGAGATGACGACATCCAGCTCCAGCGTCGTCACGCCCAGGTCGAGGGCGCGGCGAAAGGCCGGCAGCGTGTTTTCTGGAGCAAGCCCGCGCGCACCGCGATGCCCCTGCAGGTCGAACCCACTCGGGCGGCGGGGCGCCTCGGCCCCAGCCGATGAGTCGTTCGGTACGGGCGGTTCGTCGGTCGATTCCATGCATCCACTCATTACGATGATAAAAGCGGCGAGCACCCCTACAAACAGGCCACGAACGATCGGCTGATCGAGCAGAAAAATGTCACACGAAATTCGGGGCAAATCCATGCCGATGAGGGGGTTATGAAGGATCGATCCAAACGCGAAGCCAGTAGCAATTTAGGGTTCTGACACGTACTTTACGTAACTAAATTGTTGCGAAACGCGGGGACCCGCGTGCGGCCTCTTTCAGCCGCCAGTCGCTCCACCTATCGATGCTCGTCAGGAAGTAACACCGTCTGCATGGAACCGCAAAACAAGCGCATTATTCCGATCAATATTGAGGAGGAGATGAAGTCCTCCTACATCGACTACTCGATGTCGGTGATTGTCAGCCGGGCCTTGCCCGACGTGCGCGATGGCCTTAAGCCCGTCCATCGCCGTGTCCTGTACGGGATGCACGAACTGGGCCTCACGGCCGGCACCAACTACAAGAAGAGCGCCCGTATCGTCGGGGAGGTTCTCGGGAAATACCACCCGCACGGCGACTCCTCGGTGTACGATACGCTCGTGCGCATGGCGCAGGACTTCTCGATGCGCATGCCGCTCGTGGACGGCCAGGGCAACTTCGGGTCGGTCGATGGCGACTCGGCGGCCGCCATGCGGTACACCGAGGCCCGCATGACGAAGATCGCCGAGGAGATGCTGGCCGACATCGGCAAGGAAACCGTCAATACGCAGGAGAACTTCGACGGCACGCTGGAGGAGCCCATCGTGCTCCCGGCGGCCTTCCCCAATATGCTCGTCAACGGCGCGGACGGCATCGCCGTCGGCATGGCGACGAAGATTCCGCCGCACAACCTGGGCGAGGCCATCGACGCCGTCGTGGCCTACATCGACGACCCGGCGATCGACATCGACGGGCTCATGGAGCACTGCCCCGCGCCCGACTTCCCGACGGGCGGCATCATTTATGGCTATGCGGGCGTGCACGAGGCCTACCATACGGGCCGCGGGCGCGTCATCATGCGCGCGAAGATGCATGAGGAAGAGATCCGCAAGGGGCGGATGGCGCTCGTCATCACCGAGATTCCGTATCAGGTGAACAAGAGCGCCGAGATCGAGCGCATCGCCGAGCGGGTGCGGCAGGACCGCATCGAGGGCATCGCCGACCTGCGCGACGAGAGCGACCGTCACGGCATGCGCATCGTGGTGGAGCTCAAGCAGGACGCCGTGCCGCTGGTCGTCAAGAACCAGCTGTATAAGCACTCGCGCCTGCAGGAGACATTCGGCGTGAACATGGTGGCCCTCGTGAACGGCCGCCCGAAGGTGCTGACGCTGAAAGATGCCGTCCGCCATTACGTCGACCACCGGCACGAAATCGTCGTCCGCCGCACGCAGTACGACCTCCGGAAGGCGCAGGACCGCGCGCACATCCTGGAGGGCCTGACGCTCGCGCTCGACCACCTCGACGCCGTCATCA
>CAYFQN010000018.1:17423-23171 GCA_964345285.1 uncultured Rhodothermales bacterium | reverse complement strand
TGTACGAAGGCAACGACCTCATGGTGATCACCGAGAACGGCATCATGATCCGCACCAGCGTAGACGACATCAGCACGATGGGCCGCAACACGCAGGGCGTACGTGTCATCAACCTGAAGGAGGGCGACTCCATCGCCGACGTGACGCGCGTGGTCACCGAGGAAGACGAAGAGGCCACGGCCGAGGGTGTCAGTGCGCAGGCCACGACCAACGGACAAGCCGTGGAGGCCGAGTAATGAGCATGCCGGACACGCTGGCGGACACCATCGACCGCATGATTGACCTGCTCGAAAAGGGGCAGCACCGTGCGCTGTTGGAACGGCACGCGGAGCCCATGCAAATACACGCGTTCAAGACCAAGGGTACATTCGACCGCGTGGTGCAGCAGTTCGAGGAGCGCGGGGACGCGTTGCTCGATGCGCTTCAGGTTGCGCGCACCGAAACGCCCGCGATCGAGGCCGAATCCAACCGGGCCGTCTTTTCTCTCCCCGGCGGTCAGCCCGATCTCGTCTTCATCCGCTTTGGCGAAGGCTGGTACCTGCTCAACTGAGCCGCGACGTGCCGGCTATCGCACGAGTACAATGCGGCGACTCACCCGAAAGGTGTCCCCCTCCACCTGCACAAAGTAGGCACCGCTCGTCCACCCCGGATCCGGCGTGATGGCGATGACGGATGGCGTATTGGACTGCAGCCGCTGGCCGAAAAGCTGGACGAGGCGCCCTCCCGTGGTGTACACCCGCACGGTTACGAATTCCTCTTGCTTCAGGGTGATGGGCACGACCGCTTGCTCGGTGAACGGATTGGGATAGGGCGCGCCGAGCGCGACGCCCCCCTCGAAGCCCAGGTTGACCGATATCGCTTCACTGCTCAACGCATTGCCTGCCTCGTCTTCCATGCGAATGCGGAATGCGTAACGGCCGGGCTGCAGGTCAGATACCGTGATGGCGCGCTCGGTGGTGGACGCAATGGGCGTGAACCCGCCGTCCGTGCGCTGCTGCACGACGTAGCGGTACCCAGACGTGGCGACCGGCACCGACCAGTCGAGACGCACGGCCTGGTCCGCCTCATCGTCGACCGTCGCGTTGAACGCCGTCAGTCCAACCGTCACCTGCGGTTGGATCGGACTCGTCCGCACGGCGCCACCGTCGCCCGGCGTCCATTGCAGGCGGAACGTGTAGATGCCCAGCCCCAGATCGTCGGTCGTGGCAGTGTATGTACCCGCCCCCTCCGAGGCGATGGTCGCTACGGACTCGAAGTCGCCGCCGAAACGCTGGCGTTCGACGGTGTATGCTGTAATGCCGGACTGGCCGGTCTCGGTCCACGACAGCTCGACCTGCCCGCCATCAGCTGTGAGCGCGCCCTTGAACTGCGTGACGGCAGCGTCGAGCGGGACGGCCTCATCGGCCTGGACGAGGCCATGTCCGCTCACAAAGTCGAACCCTGTGCTGTCAGGAATCGGAACAGGCTCGCCGTCTTCGAGCACCTGCGTCATGTCGAGGGCCGTGGCCTCTAGATCGGCGTAGACCTGAGCAGGCGCGCGGGCCGGATCAAACTCCAGCATGAGCGCGGCCACCGCGGCCACGTGCGGCGCCGCGGCCGACGTGCCGAAAAAGTTCGGGAAGTCATCCAGCGGCTGGCCGTCAGCGTCCCGCAGCAACTGCCCGAAGAACGTGGTGTTACCCCCATCCGGCCCGATGACGTCCGGCTTTTCACGCACGTCGGGCACGAGAAGCGGAGCGCCATCCGGCTGGAAGTAGACCGGAATGCCACCAACCGACGAGAAGGCGTTGACGGCAAACGGGTTGTTGAACTCATTATCGAACGGGGGCGTAGCGAACCAGAAGACGGCGCCCACCGTGCTGGCGCTGGCCGCGTTCGAGTGGCCGAAGAGCGTTGGACTGCGGGTATCGAACTCATTGAGACGCACGGTTGGCCCATCGTCGGGGTCGTCGTCGCCGGGGTAGTAGATGTATTGCATCCGCACCGGCGCGGGCCCGTCGATGCGCTCGATGATGAGATCGAACTGCTCGTCGGGTGTCCCGTTGCCGTCGGCATCGACGGAGCCGTCGTTCGTGAAGGTGAACAGCTCAACGGGATCGGTGGCGCCGCGTCCACCCGCCCCGTTGTTGTCGAACAGGCTGCTCTCCAGCACAGCGCCGTTGCGGTCCAGCAAGTAAATGTCGAGGTCAGTGCGTGCGCCTTCCCCGCCGGCCGACGCGTACGGGTCGACCCACTGGAACGCGATCCGGACGGAGTCGTCTTGCGGGATGGTGATGCGCTGTGTGACGTCACCCCCCCCAAAGTCGTGCAGAACCCCTCCGCCGGGCCCGAACTCTGACGACGACCGGAACGGGCTGGCGTACGACTCGCGCCCACTGTTGCCCGCTGCGGTGAAGTACGCGGCCCCTCTTTCGACTACCTCGTCGATGGCCTGGGCGATAATCCCATCCTGAAACATGGGCTCCGTCAGGTAAAAGATGTCATCCACGATGATGTTGGCATTCGCATCGGCCAGGTCGCGGATGCCCTGGGCAAAGTTGGCCTGCCCCCCCAGCGCCGTGTGAAACGCCAGGTCCGCACCCGGGGCGATATCGTGGATGATCTGCATCATGGCACGCCCCTCGTCGGTCCTGCCACGGGCGTCTTGCAACACCTGAATGCGGCTGCTCGAGGGCAAATCGCCACTGCCGATGTCGTCGGTGACAGAGGTGGCCGCGCTGGCATCGGTGGCGTAGCTGTCGGAGAGAACGCCAACCGTGCTGCCTGCTCCCGTGACGCCCGTTTGCATGCGGGCGGTGTTGGCACGAAGCGCGACGTCGCCCTGCGTGGTGACACGGCCCGTTCGAACGCGTGCCACCGCCACTTGTGCGCTCCGCAGTGACGGGAGCTGGGCAACGTCCGGAAGGGCCGCAATCGGTAGATAGCCGGACACGACCCGGCCCGCCACAGCAGCCTGTTGCAGGCCCAGTCGTTCCAACTGGGTGCGAAGCAGCACAGGCCGATCCATCGCAATCGCATCGACGGCGACGCGGTTCGCAGCGGTGACACTCTGCGCATAATATCGCGGGCGGAACGGCTGCCCCACTTTGGCCTGCTGGTGCGCTTCGAACGAGCGATACAGCGTGGCCAGCTGCGTGCCGATTTTGGCGAATGGCCCATCTTTGCCTTGTCCATCGTCCCCGCGGATGTCAGCCTGCACCTGCTGGCGCACTTCCACCGGTTGCGCCCAGGCGGCGGGAACAGACACCCCGCCCCCGGCGAGAACGAGCGTGAACACCAGCCCCCACACCAGCGTCTGGCAGCGGGAGGCGAAGCATACGAGGGGATACAGCATGGAGCGGACGGCAGATCAAGAGGAGCGTGCAGCCATCAACTAACGGGGTTGCCCGACAAGAGGCAACCGCCGTCAAGCTGGGCAGAAGGTCACCGCACGAACACCGCCGAGCGCGTCTCCTCAAAGTTACGCCCGATCACGCGGAAGAAGTAGCGCCCGCTGGGCAGCGTGCCCAGCTTGGCCGCGTCAAAGGTGATGGGCCGCGGGTCGTTGGCCGGCCGCTGCTGGTCGTACAGCACGGCGACCTGCTGCCCCAGCGCGTTGTAGACCTCTACGCGGAAGGTCTGCGCCTCTCGCACGGTCAGCTTAATATTCGCCTGGTCCGAAAACGGATTGGGATAGATCTCAGCCAGCTCGAAGGACTGCCGCAGCGGGATGATGAACTCCGTCTCGCCTACGAGCACCCGGTCGCCATTGGGCTGGATATAGCTAAGGCGAATGGCGTATTCTCCCACCTCCACCTCGCCACCGAGGAGATCGCGCAGCGACACCTCGTAGCGCTGCGCCCCCTCGCTCGGGATCGTCTCGATGATCGGCGGCTCGTCGAAGTACTGGAGCTCCAGCTCGTACGCGTCAATGTCGGCAACGCGCGTTTCGGCCCAGCCGATCTCGTATTGCCGGTTGCCTAAGTCCTCAGCGTCGAAGCCCACCACGGCCACGTCGAAGTACGCCGCACAGCCGGGCCCCAGCCGCCAGCCCATGTCGGCAAACATGCCGCACACAACGGGCCCCACCTGGTGGACGACCTCGTTGCCGATCCGCGGCGTCATGAGCGAATTCGGATCACTCGCCGGGTACGTGATCTCGTCGACGTGCGAATAGCTGGAGCCCCTGTTCCACTCGGAAGGGGCGTAGAGCTCAGGGGGAATGGGGCCGGGTTCGATCGCGGCTGCGACATCCGTTTCGGGCCCGCTGAAAAACACGTCGCCGCCCGTCAGCACGTTGGCGAGCTGGGGCGAGGGGTTGGGGTAGAGCGATTCGTTCAGCAGCGGCGTAGTATTTTCATTCTCGGCAAACCGGTCGTAGATGGCGGGCACTGCGGGGTCGGTACCAAACCCCCAATTGGCCTGGAGCCCATTCACCCGCATGGACCCGAAGAAGCCCAATCCATGCCCGATTTCGTGGAGCACCACGGTCGTAAAATCGGTTTGGCCGGGCCCCGGCGTTCCTTCTCCAAAGTACCAATTGGCTTCGCTGCTGAACCGCGCCTCAATGTCTGGTGCATCATCGGGGACGCTCGCGTCATTCTCAGCAGCATTTTCCCCCAGGATAGCGTCGATGAGGGCATCGGGGTAGATGCTTTCTTCGCCCCCATCCGGTGCAAGGAACCAGAGCCGGTTGGGCCCGGCGCTCCCCAACACACCAGGCTCTAACTGGGCAAACACCGCGTCTATCTTAATGGGTACGCTGGATCGGATGTGCGTCTCCCAGATGTCTACGGCCCGCTGGAAGGCGGCCTGCGCCTCGGGCGTGAACCCCGTGTAGTTCACTTCGATCGTGGCCGTCACCGTCTTGTTGGGCGCCGACCGGGCCTTCAACACGGGAGGATGATCGTGCGAGGGACCCGGGTACAGCGTACAGATGTCGCGGAGAGCAGGCATGGCCTTCGCCGCGATGGGCCGCACGTCGGTGACCCGAGGGCGCTCTGTGGCGGGCTGTGCGACGCTCACTGGTACGTCCAGCAGCAACACGAACACGATGCCCCACAACAGGGTGCGCCGGAGGTCTCCCGTGGATAGGCCGAGGAATGATGCAGTCATAGCCGGTGGTGCGTGAGTACGGAGGAGGACGGCACGGTAGCGTGCGATGCCGTTCGCGAGCACCGACTAGTGCACGACGGTGACGCGGCGCGTGGCGGAAAAGGATTCACCGTACACTCGAATAAGATACATGCCACTAGGTAACGTTTCCGCCTGTAACGCAAGAGATAACGGCTCGTTCGCATTCACCGGTCCGTTGTGCAGCGTGCGCACGTGGCGCCCGAGTGCGTCGTGGACGATCGCGCGGACGGCTTGTGTCCTCCGCACCATCAGGTCGAGGTGAACAGCCGACCGCGCGGGGTTGGGGTATGCCGCACTGAGCGCAAACGGCGTGTCGAGCGACAGGGCCACGTCCACCTCCGGACTGGTGTGCACCGTACCATCGGTATCGATCTGCTGGAGCCGAAACGTGTGTACGCCGGGAGCGAGTCCGGTCGCGCGGTGCTGGTAGGTCTGCGTCTCCGTCGTAGTCCCTGCCCCCGGGACAAACGCGATGGACTCAAACGGCCCGCCGGCTGACCGCTGCTCAACGCGGAAGCCCGCGTTGTTGGTCTCACTGGCCGTCTCCCACGTGAGCAGGACGTCGGAGCCATCGGCCACCGCGTCGAAGGCGACCAGTTCGACGGGGAGCGTAGCGTCGAAGGCGTCGATGAA
>CAYFQN010000018.1:13953-17323 GCA_964345285.1 uncultured Rhodothermales bacterium | reverse complement strand
AACATCGGCTCAGCCAGATACAGCACGTCATCCACTATGATGTCGGCCCCTGAATCAGCGAGGTCGCGGATGCCCTGGGCGAAGTTGGCCTGCCCCCCAAAGGCGGTATGGAATGCCAACTCGGCCCCCGGTGCGATGTCGTGAATGATCTGCATCATGGCCCGCCCTTCGTCTTTTTCTGGCCCCTCCGAGTCATCCAGCACCTCGACGGGTGTTGTAAAACCATTGGGGTTGTTCGTCCCGGGCAGATCCCCGCTGGTCACATCATCTGATGCTGTGGTGGTGGGCGTTCCGTCATAGTTGTTGTACGTATCCGACAATACCCCGATCTTAATGCCGCTTCCATCGACATTGTAGAACATTCGAGCTGCGTCGGCCCGCATTGCCGCATCCCCCTCAGTCGTGTCACTTCCCACATTGATGAGCGCACGTGCCGGCCGCGCAAAGCGCAGGCTGGTGAGCGCCGCCGCATCGGGGATAGCAGCGATGGGCAGCCGGCCCGACACCACCCGTCCCGCGACGGCGCCGCGTTGAAGCCCCAGTCCCCTGAGCGCGGCCAGCAGCTGCGGCGCGTCCTGTTCGGCAATAGCATCAATGGTGACGTAGCCGTTGTGCGTCGGCATCGTGCGGC
This sequence comes from uncultured Rhodothermales bacterium, assembly GCA_964345285.1. Lineage (GTDB taxonomy): Bacteria > Bacteroidota > Rhodothermia > Rhodothermales > Salinibacteraceae > JAAAPH01. The sequence continues at coordinate 16,692 of CAYFQN010000018.1, read as the reverse complement.
TGCTGGCGGTGAACGGCCGCTTCGCCCCCGCGGTGCGGTGCGCTTCGTATTCCTGGTACAGCCGGGTAAGGGCCATGCCCATCGGCGCCAGCGGACCGTCCTTCCCCTGCTGGTCTGAGCCGTGGAAGGCCGTCTGCGCGCGCTGCTGTACCGTGGCTGGGAGAGACTGGGCGTGCAGATCGGGCGATGCGCCGAGCATCACCGCAAGCGCCAACACGCCAACGAACAAGTAGAACATGCCATCAGAAAGGGCGGCCCAACGCATACGGCACCGTCGGCTTATCTATGAAACGTCTGTTGGGTGGCTGGGCAGCGCGCCAGATAGAAATGTACCCACCTGGATGCACTGCCGGTGTAGATTATACAAATTCACCAACACTTTGGCCATCAGCTTACGCCTAGGCAAGAGGTGCGCCATCGCCAACCGGCGACGGGCAAAACAGACTCAGACCCTCCGTTGCAGCAAAAAATAGAGAAGCCCTATGATGAGGAAAACGACTCCACCAGTCCAGTAGAGCGAGGACGCAGGGCCAATCGATGCCGTGCTGTCGTCAGCCACGCCCGGATCGGCGGGCGGGCGGGCCAGGGCGGTGTCCTGCTGTGGCGAATACGGTGCCGCTGATGACGGAGCTGCCTGGTGCGTCATGGCACGGGCCGGCCGTAGCGCGCGCAGGTTTGCAAGCGCTGCGACGGCCGGAATGGAGTCGATTGGTAGTCGACCGGAAACCACGGCGCCTGCTTGCGCGCTCCCGATCATGCCAAGCGTGTCCAGGCTGTCGCGCAGCGCCGTCGGGTCTTGCGCCGCCGTGGCATCGACCGTTACGTAGCCGTCCGCGACAGGAAGCGATCCCGATGCCTCGAAGGGATCGTCTGGGCGCTGTGCCTGGTGGGCTCGCCACTGCGCGTGCAACAGCGCGAGGTCGAACCCAACGGGAGCAAGCGGGCCATCCTTGCCCTGCCCGTCCGGCCCGTGGAAGGCTGCCAGCGCGCGCTGGCGCACGGAGTCCACCGGCTGCTGGGCGTGAGCCGGCACGCTGCCGCATACCACCCAGAGCAATACAATAAGTCCCAGCACGTACCCTCGTCCCCTCATTGCAAACCCTCCGCGTGGCTTGTCACTCCCGTGCCGTCCATCGGCATCGAGTTATACGTGAGACGGCGCCCCATCGCCTCCCGCCTCGTGCTCACGCGTGACCGCCGAAGCGGCCTGTCGGATGCAGGCCACGCCCTTGTCAATGTCGTCTTCCGTGATGGTAAGCGGCGAGCGGAAGCGGATGGAGCGGTCGCCGCAACCGAGCACGATGGCCCCTTCGTCGAACGTGCGCTGCTTGACCTGATCGCGCAACTGGGTCGACGGCAGGTCGAACGCGCACATCAAGCCCCTACCGCGCACGTTCGAGATCATCGGCACATCGGCCGCGAGTTCGTGCAAGCGGTCTTGCAGATGCTGGCCGACAGCCCTAGCGTGGCTCACCAAGTCGTGCTCCTCGATGATTTCCAGAATGCGGTCGAAGCGCACCATGTCGACCAGGTTGCCACCCCACGTGGAGTTGATGCGGCTGGGCATCTTGAACACGTGGTCGTCTACCTCGTCAAGCTTGCGCCCCGCGAGGATGCCGCAGACCTGCGTCTTCTTGCCAAACGCGATAATGTCCGGCTCGATGCCGAGCGACTGGTGCGCCCAGAAGTCGCCCGTGATGCCGACGCCGCTCTGCACCTCGTCGAAGATGAGCAGCGCGTCGTTTTCGTGGGCGAGGGCTTTCAGCTGTTGGAGGAATTCGGGCCGGAAGTGGTTATCGCCGCCCTCGCCCTGAATAGGCTCCAGGATGACACATGCGATGCGGTCAGCGCGCTCGTGGAAGGAGCGCTTGGCCTGTTGGAGCGCGCGCTTCTCGTGCTCGCGGACGCGCTGCTTTTCCTCGGCGTCGAGCGGAAAGTGGATTTTGGGGTTTATGATGCGCGGCCAGTCGAACGTGGGGAAGTGCATCGTCTTCCGCGGATCGGCCGTGTTCGTGAGCGAGAGCGTATAGCCCGTCCGCCCATGAAAGGCCTGGTCGAAGTGGAGCACCTCATGGCCTACCTCACGCCGGTAGCCCTTCTGAAAGTTCTTACGCACCTTCCAGTCGAAAGCCGTTTTGAGTGCATTTTCGACGGCGAGGGCCCCACCCGAGATGAAGAACGTGTACGGCAGATACTCGGGAATGCCGACGCGGTCGAACGTCTGCACGAACCGCCCCATGTGCTCGGTAATCACGTCCGAGTTGGTCACCTTGTTGACGGCTGCGTCCATGAGCCGCTCCAAGAAGGCCTCGTCGTCCGTCATTTGCGGATGATTCATCCCTAGCGGGTTGGACGCATAGAATCCAAATAGGTCGACGTACGTGCGGCCTGAATGCGCGTCTTGCAGGTGCACGCCTCGACTCGCCTCCATGTCGAGCACCATGGGCATCATGCCCTTTGTGAGCATATGCTCAGACAAGATATCGCGGACGTTGTCGGGGCGGATCGAGTTGGGATGCACAGTGTCCATCAGCACGGCACGTCTGGTTGATAAAGCAGGAACGGTCGGTGCGCAAAGCAGTCAACCGGATGTCAAGATATGCAGTGGTGAAGATATTCCCCAGTGCGTCCTACGTTTCACACCAACGGATCCAAACCCGCACCGTGGATGCCCCCCATGCGGCTCTGGCAGGACGTCTAATTTCTATCCAGACGGTTCCGCCTGTCGGTTCCGCCTGT
>CAYFQN010000018.1:12742-13853 GCA_964345285.1 uncultured Rhodothermales bacterium | reverse complement strand
TGTGCGCACCCTGCGCAAGAGGTGTGCGCACCCTGCGCAAGAGGAACGCCCTCCCGGCTCCCTCGTACAGGATCATCCCCGCTAAGCGCGGCCTCGCCGCGTGTCATTCCCTTTACGAAGCAGCGTTGAGTGCATGCCTACTAAGAAGTCTCCCCGCCAACCCGGCGACATCGAGCTGCAGTCGGTGGAGAAGGAAGAACTGGCCACCACCGGCGACGGTGACCCGGGCTTCCTCGAACTGCCGGTTGTCGACAACACGAACAAGAACCGTCGCGGCCGCCGGCCGGATTGGCTGCGCGTCAAGCTCCCGCAGGGTAAGGAATACAAGAAGGTCCGCAGCCTCGTTGACGAGTACGACCTGCACACCGTGTGCGAGAGCGCTAACTGCCCCAACATGGGCGAGTGCTGGAGCGCCGGTACGGCCACCTTCATGATTCTGGGGAACGTCTGCACCCGCTCCTGCGGATTCTGCGCCATCAAGACGGGCCGCCCGGACGAAGGCCTCGACTGGGACGAGCCGCGCCGCGTGGCCGAAGCCGCTGAGAAGATGGGCGTCCAGCATGCCGTCATCACCAGCGTGAACCGCGACGAGCGCGAGGACGGCGGCGCCCCGATCTTTGCCGAAACCATCGAACGCATCCACGACCTCGGCGCGACGTGCGAGGTGCTCACGCCCGACTTCCGCGGCATCCGTTCGGCGTGCCAAACCGTGTTCGACGCACGGCCGGACATCTTCAACCACAACATGGAAACCGTACCGCGCCTCTACCGCCGCGTCCGCCCGCAGGCCGACTACCAGCGTTCGCTTGACGTGCTGCACTGGGCCAAGCAGGAGGGCCTCCGAACCAAGAGCGGCATCATGGTGGGCCTCGGCGAGACGGAAGAAGAGGTGCTCGACCTGATGGACGACTTCGTCGAGATCGGCCTTGACGTGATGACCATCGGCCAGTACATGCAGCCGACCAACATGCACCTGCCCGTTGAGGAGTGGGTACACCCCGACGTGTTCGCGTGGTACAAAGAGGTCGGCGAGGAGAAAGGCATTGAGCACGTCGAGAGCAGCCCGCTGACGCGCTCCAGCTACCACGCCGAAAAGCACGTGTAGGGGATT
>CAYFQN010000018.1:0-12642 GCA_964345285.1 uncultured Rhodothermales bacterium | reverse complement strand
CGTGCTCGGCGCCCAGCGCCAGGGCGGCAGGGATCGCTCCCGCATCACGCTTTCCTTTCCGGGCGATGCCGGCTTCGACCTCCGTACCGACTGTAGCGACGATGCCAACCTCGACGCAGAGTTCGACATCGCCAGCCTCCGCATCTCAGACGATGATGACGACGAGGTCAACTACCGCGGCGCGGTGAACGGTGGCGGACCGCGCATCGAGTTGGAATCGCACGACGGCCGGTTCACACCGCGGCGGCAGTCGTCCGGCTACTCCCGGCAGATTCATCAAGGTTCAACAGCGCGCAGGCTATCAAACCCGTCTGTGTGCTGTACATTGGCGGCGTGGGGCGCTTGGCCTCACGCCGTTTTGTTTTTCCCGGACTACCCCCCTACCCCATGGCTACGCAACGCACCCTTGCCATCCTCAAACCCGACTGCGTCCGTAAAGAGCTGATCGGTGAAGTAACGCGCCGTATCCAAGAGGCCGGCTTTGCCATCCGCGCGATGAAGATGACGACGCTCACCAAACGCGAGGCCGAGGGCTTCTACGCCGTTCACGAAGGCAAGCCGTTCTTTGATGAGTTGACCGACTTTATGTCGAGCGGCCCATGCGTCCCGATGGTGCTCGACAAGGAGAACGCCATCAAGGACTTTCGCACGCTCATCGGTGCGACCAATCCGGACGACGCCGACGACGGCACCATCCGCAGCGACTTCGCGGATTCGGTGGGCGAGAACATCGTGCACGGCTCGGACTCGGTGGAGAACGGCCTCAAGGAAGCTGGGTATTTCTTCCCCGAGCACGAAATCGTTGCGAACTCTTAAGCCTTCCATCCGATGGCTCCTCTCCGCCTCCATGCTCTTCTACTCCCACTCCTTATCGTCCTCGCCCTAACAGCAGGATGCACGGAGCCTGGGGGGCCGTCTACTGCGCTACAGACCGGCGCCCAAACGCTGGCTGCCCGCAACTTTGAGGCTCTGGACGGGCAGCGCGTGGGGCTTATCGTGAATCATACGGCCCGCGTGGATACGGCGCACCTGATCGACCGCATCCACCGCGCCCCAAATGTGGAACTGGGTGCGCTTTTCGGGCCCGAGCACGGCCTGCGCGGCACCGCGGACGCGGGCGAGAAAGTGGCCGATGGCGTGGACGACCAGACGGGCGCGCCGATCTACAGCCTGTACGGCGCCAACCGCCAGCCGACGGCCGAGCAGTTGGGGGGGCTCGACGCGCTCGTCTTCGACATCCAGGATGTCGGCGCGCGGTTCTACACGTACATTTCCACAATGGGCCTCGCGATGCAGGCCGCGGCGGCAAACGATGTGTCGTTCATTGTGCTGGATCGGCCCAATCCCCTCGGCGGCGACTACGTGTCGGGCTTCGTGCGCGAGCCGGAGCAGGAATCCTTTGTCGGCCAGTACCCGATTCCCGTTGCCCACGGCCTGACGGTCGGCGAGCTGGCGCGGATGATTCAGGGCGAGGCGATGCTGCCGGGCCTGGATGCGCTCGACCTGCGCGTCGTCGAACTGAGCGGCTGGAACCGGGCCGAACGCTGGCCGGCGACAGGCCGCGCGTGGACCCCGCCGAGCCCCAACTTGCCGACGTTTGAGACGGCTCTGGTGTACGCAGGTGCATGCTTCTTCGAGGCAACGAGCGCGAGCGCCGGACGGGGCACGCACCGCCCTTTCCTTCAACTCGGTGCGCCGTGGCCCGAGGCCACCGGTCAAGCGCTCGCAGACACGCTGAATGCACGTGGCCTGCCGGGTGTCACCTTCGAGCCGGCAGCGTTTACGCCGGAATCCATCCCGAACATGGCCTCCTCCCCGCGGCTGGAGGGAACTCCGTTACACGGCGTCCGCTACCGCGTCACCGATGCGGATGCATTCGAGCCGGTGGAAGCGGGCGTGCACGTACTTCATGCGTTTCATCACGCCACCGAGGCGCGAGGCGATTCGCTTGTCGCGCGCCCCCGGTGGCTGGCGCGTCTGGCCGGTACCCCGCGCCTGCAAGCGATGCTCGACGACGGCGCCACGCCGGCTTCCATCATCCAGTCATGGACGGACGAGGTCGACGGGTATCGGGCGCGCCGGCAACCCTACCTGCTTTACTGAGCGGCGGCGGTCGATGACACCGATTGCTTTTCATCATCAGCCCGCCACATGATGCCGTAGATAATCTCGACGTATCCGCCCAAGATAATGATGGGCGCGACGTACAGCGAGATGAACCCATACAGCTCGGTCTCGATAGCCATGAGCGCGTACCCCACGACCACGGCGAGCACGCCGATCGCGATGAGCACGTAGTTGCGACGAGTAAACACGAAGGGACGACTAGCCCGCGAGCGGGATGAACGTGAGGACTGCGGCACGGGAGTGGAGACGCTCTATGTGCAGAGTGAGTGATGCGGCTTTCGCTGCACATGACGTGCAGCGGAGCCGGGATATTCGCTGCCCAACCTGCGTTAGGGATGGCGGCTGCGACGATCTGCTACGCCAAACCCGACCCACAGAGTGAGGTTCCTTCGCGGCATCCAATTTGCCTCTCTGTGGCTTTCCCTGCCCCGCCCCAATTCCTGCTCATCGATCGTATTCATGCGGATGCCTTTGCTCATGCTTCGCTCGCTGCTTCTTCGCGGAGCCCTTGCCTTTGTCCTGGCTACAAGCCTGTGGGTCCCGAGTGCGGCGCAGACGTCCACCGACCTGGCCGACCAGATCGATCAGGTCCTGCGCACGAGTCGTGCCGACCCCGTCTTCTGGGGCATCTACGCCCGTGACCTGGAATCTGGACAAGAGCTTTACGCCCGGAACGCGGACCATGCGTTTTTGCCGGCCTCGAACCAGAAAGTACTAACCACCGCCACCGCGCTCGATGCGCTGAGTAGCACCCACCGATACGAGACCACCCTGCATTTCGACGGCATGGCCACCGACTCGGTGATGAGCGGCGACCTCATTATCAAGGGCTCTGGCGATCCGTCGTTTGGCAGCATCGAAGTGCGCAGTGAGGATCCGCTGGAAGTCTGGGCCGAAAAGCTCGCGGACATGGGCGTGCGACGGATCGAAGGACGCCTCATTGGTGACGACGACGTATTTGACGACCGCCCCTACCCCGAGGGCTGGGACATCGACTACATCACCCGGCAGGCCAGCCGCTCGATGGGCGCGACGACCAGCGGCCTGTCGTATAACGACAATGTGGTAATCGTCCAGATCCGCGCGACCCGGCCCGGCGCGCCCCCAAGCGTCCAAACGATCCCGTCGGGCGTGCTTACTATCAACAACGAAGCCACCACGAGTAGCCGCCGGTACGGAGCCGGCGTGCGGGTGGCTCGGGCCTTCGAGTCGAACGCTATCAATGTGCTTGGCTCGGTGCCCCGATACTATCGCGGCTCGGTGGTCGTACCCGTTGCCAACCCCACGATGCTTACCGTGCAGAGCTTCGAAGGCGAGTTGAACGAGGCCGGCATTGAAACGAACCTCACGCTGCTGGACGTGGATGACATGGACGAGAAGCCCAACACGGGAGCCATCACGCCGCTTTTTGCCTCGTTCTCGCCGCCCCTGGCCGATATCCTTACCATTACCAACAAGGAGAGTAATAACTTTTACGCGGAGCAGCTCTTCCGGACATACGGCTGGGCGGGCTCGGTGCGCGGTGGAGCGAACCGTACGGAGCGCTTTCTCCGGCGGGCTGGCATCGACGGACGCGACGTGCTCGTGCGCGACGGGTCGGGCCTCTCACGCAAGGACCTCATCACCCCGCGCGCTTTGGTGCAGTTGCTCGTGCACATGGACGAACATCGGGAACGGGCAGCCTTCATCTCGTCGCTTCCCCTTGGCGGCGAGCGCAACACCACCCTAGAGTACCGGCTGCGGCGCGTGCCCGTTCGAGCTAAAACAGGATCCCTCCGGTTCATCCGGACGCTGAGCGGCTACGTAACCCGCTCAGACGGAAGCCGAGTGGCATTCGCGCTTTTTGCCAACAATTACACCGGTCCGTCGTACCGCGTGACCAACGCTTTCGACCGGATCGTCAATACGCTGACGTCGTCTCCCGCTAGTTAACCCGGCTCTCATGCCTACCCTCGTCCGATACGCACTGGTCGGCCTTGGCGTCTTCGCGCTGCAATGGCTCGTTCTGGGCCGCCTCACCCTGTGGGGGAGCTACCCCGATGCTGTCTTGCTTTTCATCGCCTGGATTGGGCTGCGCAGCGGCCGCCGGGTGGGCGCTGTTGTGGGCTTTGGGCTCGGCACCCTGATGGACATCGTATACGGCACGTGGGGCGTCTATATGTTCTCGAAGACGCTCGTCGGCTTTTTGCTGGGCCTCTTTCCCGCCGACCAGCGGGAGTCGCTCCGCCTGCAGCCGCGGCAGGCCTTTCTCGGCGGGCTGGTCGTTGCGCTGCTGCACAACGGCATCGTGGTGATCTTTCTAGCGCTACAGACCGATGCCAGCAATAGCTTTATGGTGCTGTCGCTGTGGCTCGGGGCGGCACTCTACACCGCCCTTGTGAGCGTCCTTGCTACCCTCTTCAGCGCATAACCTCTGCCCGCTACCGATGCGGCTCAAAGGCCGACCGGATGCGCACGCGAACCGGGTGCTCGTCGGCCGGCAGCACGAGCGGCTGTCGAACGTGTGGCTCCATCTGCTCCCAAGCGGCCAGCACGAGCTTAACGGGCACTGGGTTCGTTTCGAAGAAGCAGGCCCGCATGGCCGAAAGCAGATCGAAATGCTGTTGCCGGGCGGCGTCCAGGTTTCCTGACAGCGCATCCCCCACCATGGTGCAGAACGGCCCGGGTAGCGCATTGCTGATGACGGAAATGGCCCCCTCGGCGCCCAGCGCAATAAGCGGGAAGGCCATCTCGTCGTCTCCCGCGTAAACCGCCAGTGAGTCAGGCCGGTACTGCAGGATATCACTGATCTGTGCCACGTCACCCGACGCCTCCTTCACGCCAACAACGCTCGGCACGTCCTCTGCCAGCGCGAGCACAGTCTCGGGGGCGATGTTGAAGCTCGTCCGCCCCGGCACGTTGTAGAGAATGATCGGGCAATCCGTCCGCTCAGCGATGGCTTCCACGTGACGCCGAAAGCCGGCTTGCGATGGTTTGTTGTAGTACGGCCCCACCACAAGCAACCCATCGGCTCCTGCCCGGGCGGCCTCGACGGACAACGTAATGCTTTCCGCCGTGCTGTTCGTACCCGTGCCGACGATGACCGGCACTTGCCCGTCAGCCTGGTCAATCGCAAGATTCACTAGACGGCGGCGCTCATACTGTGCGACGGTCGGGTTTTCGCCGGTCGTCCCGAGCACAACGAGCCCACTTACGCCCCCATCGATCTGACGAGTGATCAGTTGCCGAAATGCCGCTGCGTCGATTTCGTCATGAGACGTAAAAGGCGTCACGAGTGCCGGAGCAACGCCCTGAAAAAGATGCGCGTCGACCATGAGATGTGGCGATCAATGAAAAGTGACGATCGGAGAGGGGTGGCCGTTTAGGGTTTTACTTGCGAGACGTGCTCAGCCAATCGGCCAGCACGTCGTCGAGCGTGAAGAGCCCGCGCCGGCCCGGTAGCCACTCGGCTGCCCGGAGCGCGCCGAACGCAAACCCGCGGCGGTTTTTTGCGCGATGGATGAACTCCAACTGATCGAAGGCGCTATCAAAACCCACCGTATGCTCACCAAACACCGCGCCCGCACGGGTCGAGCTGACGTGCAGGGCGGCCGGGTCGATGCGCTGGTGCTGCGCCTCTGGCTCAACATGCGACTTGCGCGCGAGCCCCTCGACGACCATATCGGCAAGCATGTGCGCCGTGCCACTCGGGCTGTCGACTTTGCGCGTGTGGTGCATTTCGTGCAGGTACGCGTCGTAATCCGGCAACTGGTTCAGTAGCGGGAGCACCCCGGCCACCGCCCGTTGAAGGAGCGCGACGCCCATCGAGAAGTTCGCCGCGTAGAGCAAGGTGGCGTCGTATTCGTCGACCCACGCAGCCACTGTGTCGATCTCGTCGTACCATCCCGTTGTACCCACCACGGCCGGCTGCTGCCATTGGCAATACATGTGGAGGTGGTCGAGCGCCACGCCGGGCACGCTGAAGTCGATGACCACCTCTGCGCCATTGAGATCGTCAGGGCACGCGTCTAGCAACGGCGACGCCGTGTCGAAGGTAGCGACGACGCGGTGATCACGCGCGGCGGCGACATCGGCCACGGCCTGGCCCATCTGTCCGGTGCCGGCAAGAGCTAATTTCATGCGGGGAGAACGAACTGCAGGAATGGAGCAACGTGTTGAACAGGTTCAAAGTATATCCACTGCTCCGAAAGGTAAAGCGCCCCCTGATGCGGACTGGTTACAATCTCCTTTCTTCGCGCTGGCCAAGCAGGCTGCTGACATGTGCGGTGGCACCATGTGAATACCGTGTGGAACGGGTGGCCATGGTGGTCCCACCGTTGATGGACACTGAAACGTTTCGTGGAGTGGGCAGTCCAAATGACGTCGCCGGGGCTATAGCTCAGTTGGTAGAGCGCTTGCATGGCATGCAAGAGGTCCGGGGTTCGAGTCCCCGTAGCTCCACAGCCCGACCTCGCTGGCCCTCGCTAGCGAGGTCTTTACAGTTCGTTACAATGCGTGCGAACTTTCGCCGACGAGTTCGAGTTTTGTTAGGTGTTATCACTCACGATTGACTGCTGTATCATGCACTATCGTGTCCACACGGAGCGCTGTTGTGTGACGGGGGAAGCCTGTTGCACCTGCTGTTGTCTGGCCGCGCCATGACACTCCATCGCCCATTGTCTTCCCCCCCGATGCCTCTCCTGCTTGACTGCGAGAGGCTTTTTTTGTTGTCCCCTACGACGCTCCGCCGATGAAATCCACCGCGCTTCCTCTTCCCCATGTTCGTGCCTCCTCTTTTCCCGACCTGATTACGTCGATTGGCGATACGCCGCTCCTGGAACTGCCCCGTATCGGGGCCGGCTTGCCAGATGCGGTAACGCTGTACGCCAAGGCAGAGCATCTGAACCCGGGCGGCTCAGTGAAGGATCGTCCCGCCCTGGCGATGATTCAAGACGGATTGCATACGGGTGCCTTTGCTGAAGGACACACGCTGATCGACGCGACGAGCGGCAACACCGGCATCGCGTATGCTATGATTGGCGCCGCCCTCAGCCGGCCGGTAACGCTGGCCCTACCCGCTAACGCCTCGGGCGAGCGCAAACGCATCCTGCGCGCGCACGGCGCCAAGCTGATTCTCACCGACCCGATGGCTGGCACCGATGGCGCGCAGCAGCGTGTGGCAGCGCTTGTAGACGCCGAGCCGGATCGCTATTTCTACCCCGACCAGTACGGCAACGATGCCAATTGGCGCGCGCATTTCGACGGCACGGGCGCTGAAATCCTCGACCAGACCGAGGGGCGCATCACTCACTTCGTGACCGGGCTAGGCACCACGGGCACGTTCACCGGGGTGTCGCGCCGGTTGAAAGCCTACGATGAGCGTATCTGCTGCGTGTCGATGCAGCCGGCCACCTCGCTGCATGGACTGGAAGGGCTGAAGCATCTGCCGACGGCCCAGGTCCCCGCCATGTATGACGATACACTGGCGGACGACGCCCTCACGTGTTCAACCGAAGACGCCCACGCCATGACACGGCGCCTGGCCCGCGAGGAAGGGCTCCTCGTCGGTCCCTCGGCCGGCGCCAACATAGCCGCAGCGCTGCGCGTCGCCCGCACGCTCGACGCCGGGTGCGTCGTCACCATCCTTTGCGACACCGGAACGCGCTATCTGAGCGATGCCTTTTGGGATGGTACTGACTGACCGTCGTTGACACCGCCCTCCCCCTGTGCGGACGGATCGCCGTTCGCTCCTGCCCCCCTGTAGGGACGGATGACCATCCGTCCCTACGCCGACCACTGACTGACACCTGCCATGATTACGACCCCTGACGTTCTCGACGCCATCCGCGACCACGGGGCGGCCGCATACCCGGAAGAGGGCTGCGGTTTCCTGCTGGGCACCGTGCGCGATGACACCAACCACGTGCGTGCCACCCAGCGAGTGGAGAACCGCCGGTCGACCCACCGGACACGTCGCTATGCCATTACGCCGGACGACTACCGTGCCGCACAACAAGCCGCCGCCGAGCAAAATCTGGACATCGTCGGCTTCTACCACTCGCACCCCGATCATCCTGCCCAGCCCTCCGAAGCCGACCTCGCCGAGGCGACCTTCCCCGGCTACACGTACGTCATCGTGCGCGTGCAGGATGGCGCGGCCGAGGACCTCACCGCCTGGACGCTCGCCCCGGACCGCTCGCGCTTCGAGCAAGAAGCTATCTGCACCGAAACGACCATCACGGCTTGATTCGCACGTACGGACGCACGGCCGTGCGTCCCCAACAACGGCGCCGCATCCCAACGAAGCATATACCTTCCCAACCGCTATGAGCACGACGACTGCCCCCACCGTTATCATCCACATTCCGACTCCGCTGCGCGCATACACGGACGATCAGGCCACAACGCCCGTCTCCGGTGCCACCGCGGGCGAGGCGCTACGTGCACTCGTGGCGCGCTACCCAGAACTGGAGACCAACCTATACACCGACGATGGCTCGCTCCGCCAGTTTGTCAACATTTACGTCGGCGACGAGGACATCCGCCACCTCGACGAAGAGGACACGCCGCTCAGCGAGGGCGATGAACTCTCCATCGTCCCTTCCATCGCGGGCGGCTGAATCGGCGGATAGACCTCGACTTCGGATCTCCCAACCGCTCCTACTGTGCTATGCAAACCTCTGACATCCAACACGCCGCTCTCTCGCCCGACGAGCTTCAGCGGTACAGCCGGCACCTGACACTACCTGACTTTGGACAGGACGGACAGGAAAAATTGAAAGCGGCCTCGGTGTTGCTCGTGGGTGCGGGTGGGCTGGGCTCGCCGGCAGCCATGTACCTCGCTGCCGCCGGCGTTGGCCGGATCGGACTCGTCGACTTCGACAGCGTGGAAGCCTCCAACCTGCAGCGGCAGGTGCTCTACGGCGCGAGCGACGTGGGCGACTCTAAGCTCGATGCAGCCCGGTCGCGGCTCGAAGACCTGAATCCGCACGTCACCATCGAGACGCACGAGGTGCGCCTCACGAGCGATAACGCGCTCGACATCATTGCCGACTACGACGTGGTCGCTGACGGGACGGACAACTTCCCGACGCGCTACCTCGTGAACGACGCGTGTGTGATGACGGGCACGCCGAACGTGTACGCCTCCATCTTTCGCTTCGAGGGCCAGGTGTCGGTCTTCGGCACCGAGGACGGCCCGTGCTACCGCTGCGTCTACGAAGAGCCGCCGCCGCCCGGCCTCGTGCCCTCCTGCGCGGAAGGCGGTGTGCTCGGCATTTTGCCCGGCATGGTCGGCACGATGCAAGCGACGGAGGTCATCAAGCTCATCGCGGGCATTGGCGAGCCGCTCATCGGGCGCCTCTTGATGGTCGACGCACTCAGCATGACCTTCCGCACCTTGAAACTTCGGAAGAATCCGGACTGCCCGGTCTGCAGTGAGAACCCCTCGCAGACGGAGCTCGTTGATTATGAGGCTTTCTGTGGGCTGCCATCCACCAACGGCTCATCTGACGAATCTGACACCGACGACGATACCATGAGCGTTCCCGAAATGACTGTGCAGGAACTCAAGCGCCGCCGCGACGCCGGCGAAGGGCCTTTCGTGCTCGACGTGCGCAAGCCGTTCGAGGCCAGCATCGCCGACATTGGCGCGGATCTGCTTATCCCTCACGAGCAAGTCGACAATCGTCTCGACGAGCTGGAGGCGCACAAAAATGAGGAGATCATCGTCCACTGCCGATCGGGGGCCCGCTCCGAAGAGGCGACGCGCGTCCTCCGTGCCCACGGCTTCAATGCGAAGAACTTGAAAGGTGGTACCCTGGCGTGGAGCAAAGAAATCGACGACAGCGTGCCGACATACTGAGTTGAACGCTCGACGTTACAACGTTTAACGTTCGCCGTTTTCGTTACATCACCAGTACGCTGCGGACGCGCGCGCCCTGCACGGTGGCTTCGGTGGTGAGCGGCTTTTTGAACGGCACCTCGCCGGAGGCCGGAATATCGCGCACCGTGACGCTCATCGTCTCGATACGCACATTGTCGGCGTCGAACAGCGATACCTCGATTTGCGCACCACCGATCGCCTTCGACGTGGTATTCTTCAGCGTCCCCATCACCTGCCGCTGTCCATTCTCGGTTTCCACTAAGCGGAAATTGACCACTTGCACCGGCTGACCGTCAGCGGCGGTAGAATCGGCTGATGCTGCATCGGAAGAGGGGGAGCTCCCGCCGCACCCGCCGACCACAAGGCCGCTGGCGAGCATGAGCAGGCTAAGTATGCGAATCATACGGTTTGAGCTTGGTTCGGTGAGATCGAACGCCGGGGCTAGCTGAGGTCGTCGAGGTTGGCGCGGAGCCGTTCGAGTTCGGCCGAGGCGTCGCGCTTCTTTTGGCGCTCGCGCTCGACCACCTCGTCGGGCGCCTTTTCCACAAACTGCCCGTTTTGCAGCTTGCGCTCCACGCCCTGCAAAAAGTCCTCCTTCTGCGCGATTTCCTTGCGCAGCCGCTCGCGCTCCTGGTCGAGGTCGATCATTCCTTCGAGCGGCACATAGACTTCGCTCCGTCCCACCACGACCGACGCCGAGGCTGTTGGCTTCTCTTGGCTGGGACCGGCGACCAGTTCCGTCACGCCAGCAAGCTGCTCAAAGTAGCGGCGGTGCGCGTCGATGGCATCCCTGAGCCCATCGGCGGCGCGCGGGAGGCGGATCGTGGCGTCGATCTCTTTGTTGAGCGCCACGCCGTAGTCGCTCTTGATGCTGCGAATGCCGGCGATCATCTCCTGGATCGTGTCGAATGTCTCTGCGGCACTCGCGTCCATCTCGGTAGACGTCACCGTCGGCCAGTCGGACACGATGCAGGCCGCGCCCTCCTCGCGCGGGCGCAGCTTCCACCACAGCTCCTCGGTGATGAAGGGCATGAACGGGTGCAGCAGCTGCACGAGCGTTTCGTAGATCTCAACGGCCAGCGCGATGGTTTCACCCTCCATCGCCTCGCCATACGGCGGCTTGATGAGCTCCAGGTACCAGTCGCAGTAATCCTTCCAGAAGACGTCGTAAATCTTCTGCAGCGCCTCATTGAGCCGGTAGCGACTGAGGTCGTCTTCGATGGCGTCGATGGTCGCGTTCAGCCGGTGTAACATCCACTGCTCCACGAGCTCCAGCTCCTCAAACGCGCGCTGACGCTGGTAATCTTTCTCCGGCTCCATGAACTGGCCGAAGACGTTGAAGGCGTTCCAGATCTTGTTGGCGAAGTTGCGCCCCATCTCGAACTTCGAGGGCGCCAGCTTGATGTCCTGCCCCTGCGCGCAGAGGATGGTGAGCGTGAAGCGGGTGGCGTCGGCGCCGTACTGGTCGACCATCTCCAGCGGGTCGATGCCGTTGCCGAGGCTCTTGGACATCCACCGGCCCTGCTCGTCCTTCACCATGCCGGTGATGAAGATGTGCTTGAACGGGGCCTCGTCGGTGCAGTAGTAGCCCGCCATGATCATGCGGGCGATCCAGAAGAATAGAATGTCGTAGCCCGACACGAGCACGTCCGTCGGGTAGAAGTAGTCGAGGTCGTCGTTCTCCTCGGGCCAGCCGAGCGTGGCAAACGGCCAGAGCCACGACGAGAACCACGTGTCGAGCACGTCCTCATCTTGCACCATGCCCTCCTCCGGTTGATCAACGGCCACGACGTAGCCCTTCGACTCGTCGATGGCGCCGTTCTCGTCCGTGTAGTACCAGACGGGGATCCGGTGGCCCCACCAGAGCTGCCGGCTGATGCACCAG
Organism: uncultured Rhodothermales bacterium; assembly: GCA_964345285.1. Classification (GTDB taxonomy): domain Bacteria; phylum Bacteroidota; class Rhodothermia; order Rhodothermales; family Salinibacteraceae; genus JAAAPH01. The sequence continues at coordinate 766 of CAYFQN010000018.1, read as the reverse complement.
TCGCGGATGTTTTCCATCCACCGGAAGTACTCGTTCGCCCAGCGCTCGGGGTAGAACTGGATGTCGCCCTTGCGCACCGCCTCAATGGCGGGCTCGGCCAGCGGCTCCATGCTCACGAACCACTGCCGCGAGATGAGCGGCTCGATCACGGCGCCCGACCGGCTGGAGATGGGCACCTTGTTCACATAGTCCTCGGCCTTTTCGAGCAAGCCCTGGGCCTTCAGATCGGCCACGATCTGCTCGCGGGCCGCGAAGCGGTCGAGCCCCTCGTAGGGCCCGCCGTTCTCGTTAATGGTGCCGTCCGGGTTCATGATATTGACGGTCTCCAGATCGTGCTTCTTGCCAATCTGGAAGTCGTTCTCATCGTGAGCCGGCGTGACCTTGAGCGCGCCCGTGCCGAATTCGCTCTGGATATAGTCGTCGGCGATGATCGGGATCTCACGGCCGAGGAGCGGCAGCACGGCCGTCTGGCCCACGAGGTGCTGGTAGCGCTCGTCGTCCGGATGGACGGCCAGCGCCGTGTCGCCGAGCATCGTCTCCGGCCGCGTCGTGGCGATGGTGACGGACTCGGCCTCAGCGTCTTTCAGCGGGTAGCGGATGTACCAGAGATGCCCTTGCCGCTCGACGTTGTCCACCTCCTCGTCGGAGAGCGCCGTCCGGTTCTCGGGGTCCCAGTTGACGAGGTAGTTGCCGCGGTAGATGAGGCCGTCCTCGTAGAGCTGGACAAAGACTTCCTGCACGGCCCGCGTGAAGCCCTCGTCCATCG
>CAYFQN010000017.1:0-24142 GCA_964345285.1 uncultured Rhodothermales bacterium | reverse complement strand
AAGGCAGCCGTGCACGCAAAGCACGCCCGGCTTGTGGCCAGTTTGCTGCCAGTGCGGATGAGTAGACGCATCGTTCACTCTCCCGTTCCAACGCGCTGGAGCGCACTGCCCATCCGTTGCCATGCTGCCCGCGTCAGGCCACACGTGCCAAACCGCTTCTCATCGCCGGCTCGGTGGCCGTGAAAATCCGAGCCGCCCGTGGCGACTAGAGCGTAGTCACGGGCCAGTCGCTCGTAGTACGCCACAAGCGACGCGTCATGGCTGGGGTGCCACACCTCGATACCGTCCAGCCCAGCCCGGCCGAGCCGGTGCAGCAGGCGCCCGCTCGTCCAGTGCCCCGGATGCGCCAGCACACCGATGCCGCCGGCATCGTGCAAAAGGTCGAGCGCATCGTGAGCCGGAAACGACGGCTTGGCGGCGAAGGCCGGCCCCTCCTCGGAAAGGTACAGGGCAAACGCGTCTTCGTACGTGTCGACGTACCCGGCGGCCACAAGCGCCATTGCAACGTGGGGGCGCCCAAGCGCTTCGGCGCCATCGGCTGCGCGGCGCACATCCTCCAACGTAACGTCGACCCCCACTGCCTGCAGGTTATCCACCATCTGTTGTGCGCGCTCACGACGCGCCTCAGCGAACCAGTTCACGTGCGCGCGCACCCCGTCGTGGTGCGGGTCGAATCCATACCCGAGGAGATGCACCTCCCGCTCGCCAACGGTCACACTCAACTCCACGCCGGGAATCAGCGTCACGGGATGGTCGGTGGCCACGTGTTGGGCAGCATCCCATCCCGCCAGTGTGTCGTGGTCGGTGATGGCAAGCACGCGAATACCACGCTTAGCCGCTGCATCAAGCAACCTGAGAGGGTCTAATTGACCATCTGAGCACGTAGTATGCGTGTGCAGATCAGCATAGATGGGGGGCATGGAGGACAGGGTGGATCTCGAGCATAAAGAAGTTCTCAGGGTGTGGCTGGGTGCTCTGCAGTCGGGCTGCGCAGCCTACGAACTGACCTTCCGATGGTGAGTTAACACACTCGGCCACTCTCAGATTACCAACCACAAATCACGCATTGAAGCGCTATCGATCATGCAACGCATGTGGAGCCCATGGCGTTCGGAGTATGTCGAATCGGCAGCGCAACGATCCACCGGCGACGCGGAGCACTCCCTCTTCACCCATCTCGAACAAGAGGGGAATGACGAAGAGAATCTCATTGTGTGGCGAGGCGAGCGGGTGTTCGTCATCATGAACAGGTATCCCTATAACAATGGACACCTGCTCATCGTCCCATACCATGAGGTCCAAGCGTACGATGCCCTCACGCCGGAGGAGCAAATGGCCATTGCACGGACGATTGACCGGTGTATGCGCTGGCTGCGGCATGCGCTCGACCCCGACGGTTTCAACGTTGGCATGAACCTGGAAGATGGTTCAGGAGCCGGCCTTCCTGAGCACCTCCACGTGCACGTCGTCCCTCGCTGGAGCGGCGACACGAACTTCATGACGACCATCCACGAAACCCGTGTTCTTCCTGAGTCTCTCGCGGCTACCTACGAGCGGCTGCAAAACGCTATTGAGGCGGTAGAAGACGCTTCCACGCCGTCTCCCTGAATCGGTGTGACGCCGCGATGAGACCACGCCCCTCCGCCTTGGCGGCACGACCTCCGTTTTCCTATGCCTCACTCACCATCCACGCATACGGATGCCGATGCCGCGTCCTCGACCGAGGAGGCCACGCCAGCGGACCAGCAGGCCGGCACGCAGCCGTCAACCGGCTCGTCGGTGTCGCTCTGGAAAATTGTCGGCTCGCTGGTGCTGAGCCTCAGCGTGCTGCTCGGCATTGGCTACTTTACGTTCGATGTGGGTGCCTTTTGGCGCATGATACGCGAGATGCAGCCGTGGCCGTTCGCCGCAGCTCTGCTGGTCACACTAGCGCGCGTTGGCTTCGGCGGCTGGCGCCTGCAGTTCATCTCTCGCGGGCGCCTCTCTCTGATGGAAGGCACCCGTGGCCAGCTCGCTTGGGACTTCTTCTCGAACGTGACGCCATCGGCCATCGGGGGGGGGCCGGTCGCTACACTGTACGTAGCCAAAGACCGGGGCATGCCCGTCGGCGAGGCCATGGCCATCATGATGTTTTCCATTCTGATGGACCAGTTGTGGTTCGCGCTATCAATCCCTGTAGTCCTTGCCGCCAGCTTTGCGCTAGAAGTTATTCCGGCCTCCATAGGCAGTGTCGGGCTGTGGACGTTCGTCGTAGTCTTCGTAGGTATGCTGGGCTGGGCGGCCTTGTTTGCGTATGCCACCCTCTTCCGCCCATCGCTCATGGAGCGGCTTGCCAACCGTATCTTCGACTTTAAATACCTATCGAGCTTCCACGACCGGGTGATGGATGAGATGCACATGTTCACCCGGCGGGCGCGCGCTCTGCGCGCAGAGTCGCTCGGCTTCTACTTAAGGGGGTTTCTGCTCACGATTGGCGTGTGGATGGGACGCTACCTCCTTATCGTGTTTATCATCTGGAGCGTCGTCCCCAGCTTCGACAAACTGCTCGTATTCTTGCGCACCATCGCCATGACGCTTAGCTCACTGGTGCTACCCACGCCGGGCGGCTCGGGCGGGCTGGAGGGCCTGTACGCCCTTTTCATCGGCCCGCTCATCCCCGAGGCACTCGTAGCACCCACCCTGTTCGCGTGGCGGTTCTTGGGGTACTACATCTTCATTGCACTCGGCGCATACCTCTTCCTACATCAGATACAAACCCTCAGTACGCCGGCCAGCAACACCTCCGCCAATGGCCACGGGCCAGAGCCGACAGCCCCCATCTCTTCGCCCGACACTGACGCTGCCAACTGACCTCCTGCTATGTCGTCCCCCACGCACTCCGACCTACGCGATCAAGTGGATCGCTGTGACTTCCGCACCGTGACGCCCCATGTGCGCTTCGGCACAGCCAGCGATCGGTATGCCGGATGGATCGGCCAAGTTTATCCGGACCACTACCGCGACCAGGTTTCAACCCGCACGCGAAAACTCGGCGGCCAGTCGTTTGAGGAGCGAACGCTCCCGATCGCCTCGGTGGCTGACTACTTTGAGCACTTCAGCACACTAGAGCTCGACTTCACGTTCTATCGGCCCCTACTAGATGAAGACGGCGAGCCGACCAATAATTTTTTCGTCCTCACCAAGTACGCCGATCACGCCCCGGACAATGCCTCCTTCGTGCTGAAGGCGCCGCAGGCCTACTTCGCACGCACGCTCCGCCGCCAGCGCAACGGGAAGCCCACCTACATTGACAATCCTGACTTCCTCGATGCCGAGGCATATCGCGCCCAGTTTCATGAGCCCGCGCTAGAGATCTTGGGCGACCGGATCGACGGTATCCTCTTCCAGCAAGAGTATCAACGCGTGGCGGACAGCCCAAGCCCCGAACAGAACGTGGAGACGCTAGACCGCTTCTTCGGCCAGTTGCCGCACACGCCTCAGCTTCACGTCGAGCTTCGCTCAGAACACCTACTCACGGATGTCTACTTTGACTGGCTGGCTGAGCGTGGGCTGGGCTTCATTTTCAGCCACTGGACGTGGCTGCCTCCCATCCGCGAGCAGTGGGACCTCTGCGGGGGGCGCTTCACCGCCAGTGATGGATCGGTGGTGGCCCGGCTGCTAACGCCGCGCGACGTCAAGTACGCCCAGGCGTACGCTCACGCGCATCCGTTCGACGCACGCGCGCCAGAGATTGCTGACACGAAGCAGGCCCAGGATATGGTGCTGGATGCGACGGCGCTCGTCTTCCAGGCCGAGAAGCAGAACGCCCTACTCAACCTGATTGCCAACAATCGCGCATGGGGCAATGCCCCCGACTTGGCGCGCACCATCGCGCAGCGCGTGCTCGACGAAAAAGAACGACGGGCAAGAGAGAGCTAGAACGAGGGGAAATGATGAAGCCGTATGATGAAGCCACCTAGACGCGAGAGGGTTGGACGCCGAAACGCTTCAACGCTCGACGTTCCCGTTCACTCGCCCCCCGTCGTATCCAGGTAATCCTGAAGAATGAGCGCAGCAGCCGCGGCATCGACCCGGCCTTTGTCGTCTTTCGGGTGACCGGCGCGCTTCTCGCCAAACCGGCGAATGGTGTCCTTGGCCATCTCGGAGGTGAACCGCTCGTCGCGCTTGACGACCTGAACCTCGCCAGGCAGCGCGTTCCGAAGGCGGTTGATGTACTGCTGCACGCGCTCTGTGGCTTTTCCTTCCTCCCCCTGCAGCGTCAGCGGCCACCCGATTACGATCGTTTCGAGGCCGTCCTCGGCGTGGAGACGTTGGAGTTCTTCCACGGCGCCCTGCTGGGTGAACGTGCCGTGCGGCTGGGCGAACATCCGCAGCGGATCGGCCAGCGCGAGGCCGACGCGTTTGGTGCCGTAGTCTACCGCGACGAGGCGCAGCGCAGGAGCGTCAAGCATATTAGGACGACACGTCGTCGCGGTGTTTGTCCGCACTGCCCTCGGGGATGGTGTAGTCCAGTTCGTGGAGTGGCGTCTGCAACACCTCTTTGATGCGCTTGCCGGGCTTGAAATGCGTTTTCCGACGGCTGGGCACGAACACCGTCTCGTTCGTCCGCGGGTTGCGGGCCTTCGGTTTTGCCTTGGTCTTCTTGACCTCGAAGACGCCGAAGTCACGCAGTTCGATCCGGCGCTCGGGATCGGCTTCAATCATCAACTCGCCCAAGGCGGTCAGCACCGCACTTACCCACGGCTCGCTCTTATAGATGGGCTCATCCATGAGGTCAGCCACGCGGCGAGACACATCTTTTTTGGTGAGCGTTTCCGTGCGGTCAGCCATAGTCACAGATCGTTTTTTTGTAGACGTGCACGAGGTAACCTAACACGGCTGCCGCTTTAAGATCAACCTTTACCCCCAACGCACACGCCGCGTCGCCGCCTGAACTGAACAGGTAGGACTACTCTTCGAACCGATAGACGCCATGGATGCCATCGATACGGCGGAGGCGCTCCATCAGCCGGCGCAGGTGGTCTAGGTCACTCACATGCAGCACGAGCGTCCCCGAAAAGATGCCGTCCTCGGAGTCGACGGTGATCGACCGGATATTGGTTTTCAGGTTTTTGGAGATCACCGTCGTGATGTCGTTCACCATGCCCACGCGGTCCTCGCCCATGAGGCGTAGCGCGGCTACGAACTGGATATCTTTCTGCCGGCTCCAGTCCACCTCCAGGATTCGATCCGGATGATTCATGAGCAGATCCGGCGCGTTCCGGCAGTTCGTCCGGTGGATGTTGATGGTACCCGTTTTGCTCACGAAGCCGAACACTTCGTCGCCCGGAATTGGATTGCAGCACGAGGCATAGTTGACGGCGATATCGGTCTGCAACTCCCCGTTGATGAGCAACGCCTGCTTACCCGTCGTCTGCGCCGTGTCGAGGAATTTCTCGTACTTCTTGCGGAGCGTGTCTTCGTCTTCAACCGCTCCCCCATCGTTGTCCTTGAGCGCGGCCTGGCCCTTTTTGATGTACTGGACGAGTTCGTCCGCCTCGTACAGCCCACTTCCGATCTCGTAAAAGAGTTGCTGTAGGTCGGGAAATTTGAGCTCGTGCGCGTAGTCTTGCAGGTCCTGGTCGCTCACCTCCAGGCTGGCACGGTTCGCCTTCTTCTCCCAGATCTCGCGGCCCAGATCGGCTGTCTCGCGGCGCTGCTTGTTGCGCCAGTGGCGGATGCGGCTCCGCGCCTTGTGGGTGACGACAAAGTTGATCCAGTCCGGATTGGGCGTCTGTTTCTTTGAGGTGATGATCTCGACCTGATCGCCGCTCTTGAGCTCGTGCGAAAGCGGCACCATCTTGCCGTTCACCTTTGCGCCAATGCACTGCATACCCACTTCGCTGTGCACCTTGAAGGCGAAGTCGACGGGGGTAGCGCCGCTGGGCAGTGTCATCAGGTCACCGGCCGGGGTGAAGACGTAGATCTCCTCGTCGTACAGGTTGAGGCGGAATTCCTTGACAAACTCGGTGGCACGCTCGGGCTCTGGGTTGTCGAGCAGATCGCGCACCCAGTCGAGAAACTGGTCCATCTCGCGGTCCGCGTCGTTCACGCCCTCCTTGTACTTCCAGTGGGCGGCGACCCCTTTCTCGGCGATTTCGTGCATCTCCTGCGTGCGGATCTGCACCTCCACGCGCCGCCCGTTCGGGCCCAGCACTGTGGTATGCAGGCTTTGGTAGCCATTCGACTTGGGCACGGAGATGAAGTCACGGAATCGCTCGGGCAGTGGCTTATATAGGTCAGTGACGAGCGAGTAGACGCGCCAGCAGTCTTCCTTCCCCTTCTTGCCGTCGCTCTGCAGTACAATCCGGATCGCAAAGATGTCGTAGATCTCATCCAGCGGCTGGTTCTTCCGCTTCATCTTGCGATGGATGGAGTAGACGTTCTTGACCCGCCCGTGGATGTCGAACGTAAACCCTTCAGCAGCCAGATGCTCCTCCAGCGGACGGATGAACGACTGGATGTATTCCTCGCGCTCCTCCGCCATGTCCTCAAGGCGCTGCACGATCTCTTGGTACGCCTCGGGGTTGAGGACGCTCAAGCACAGGTCTTCGAGCTCGTTTTTGACGGCGAACAGCCCAAACCGGTGAGCAAGCGGTGCGAACAAATCCAGTGTCTCACCCGCCTTCTTGAGCTGCTTCTCCTTCGGCATCGCCCGAATGGTGCGCATGTTGTGCAGCCGATCCGCGAACTTGACGAGGATGACGCGGATGTCCGTCGCCATCGACAGCATGAGCTTGCGAACGTTCTCGGCTTGGCCCAACTCGCGGCTTTCGAACACACCGCTGATCTTGGTGAGCCCGTCGATGATGGTCGCCATCGTCTCGCCAAACTCTTCACGGATGAAGTCGAGCGAGAGCTCCGTGTCCTCGACAACGTCGTGCAGGAGCGCCGCTGCCACGCTGATGTCGTCGAAGCCGATGTCCTTGGCGACAATTTTGGCGACCTGGAGCGGATGGCTAATGTAACGCTCGCCGGAGGCTCGCCAATCGTTACGATGCGCCCAGTAACTTAGCCGGAAGGCGCGGCGCAGCATGTCCTCGTCGACGCTGCCAAGCGACGCGCGACACAGGTCCAAGAGCTCACTGAGCTGCTCTCGAAACGCAGGTTCAATCTCCAGATCTTTCTTCTGCAGGATGGTGGAGGCTTGCAGCATGAGACGTCCGTCGCGTACAAGGGGGCGCGGATAGGTAGTAGGCCGAATGAGGGGTGAGAGTTTCTATCTGTGGTACCTTCCCGAGCCACGGATCTTGCGACCAATGTAGCGATCAGCCCACAAAGAAGAGAGCGCTGCCGGCAAATGCCGGCAGCGCTCTCTTCCGTTCTCACCGGAGCCGTCACTCGCCCCGCTGCAAGACGCAATCAAGCCTTGTCTTCATCGTTCTCCTCGTCAGCATCCTCCTCGCCGACATCTTCCCCAGCGGCGTCTGCGCCATCATCGACCGCCTCTGCTTGCTCCGTGTCGGCCTCAGCCTCTGGCGCTTCGGCCTCTGGCGCTTCCGTTTCATCCGTTTCGGCAGGGGCAGCAGCGGTGGCCCCTGCTTCGGTGGCCCCTGCTTCCTCCTGTGTGGGAGTTTCCTCTGTAGTGCTGGCCTGCTGGCTGCTCTTCCGGCGGCCTTTGCCCCCACCGCGGCGTGTACGCGATCCACTGCTTCCCGTGCTGGCCGGGGGAACGTCATTGTAGTCAACCAGCTCAATCATGGCCATCTCGGCGCCGTCGCCAGCGCGCTGGCCGAGCTTAATGATGCGCGTGTACCCGCCGGGCCGGTCGCCCACCTGCGCAGCCACATCGCCGAACAGTTCCTTGATGGCCTCCTTGTCTTGCAGGTACCGGAAGACCTGCTTGCGGTTGTGCATCGTGTCTTCCTTAGACCGCGTGATGAGCGGCTCCACAAACGGACGCAGCGCCTTCGCCTTGGGCAGCGTTGTTTGGATGCGCTTGTGCTCGATCAACGCGCTTGACAGCGCCGCGAGGGTCTTCTTGCGGTGGCCACTGTCACGGCCTAGCTTTTTTCCTTTCTTCCGGTGTCGCATGAGGTGTGTTTCGTATTACAGGTTCAAAGGAGGTCGTCGTGCCGCAGCACCCGTGGCGCCCCGGCACGTGCAGGCGTCCGCCGCTAGCTGGACGCCTGCTCCTCCAAGTATTCTTCGACGTCCATGCCAAACTGCAGTCCGCGCTCGTCCAGCACCTCGACCAGCTCCTGAAGCGATTTGCGGCCAAAGTTGCGGAACTTGAGCATCTCTTTTTCTTCGCGCCGCACCAGGTCGCCAATCGTCTTAATGCTGGCCGCCTTGAGGCAGTTGTGAGAGCGAACGGAAAGGTCGAGCTCGTCCACCGGCTGCGACAGCAACTCGCGGATGCGCTGCACTTCTTCGTCCACCTCCTGCTCTTCTTGGGCCGGCTCCGGCTCTTCTTCGATCTGAATGAAGAAGTTGATGTGGTCACGCAGGATGGCAGAGGCCCGAGCCAGTGCATCCTCCGGGTGAATCGACCCGTCGGTTTCGATGTCGATCGTCAGTTGTTCGTAGTCGATCTTCTGACCAACGCGCGTCGGTTTCACGTTGTACTTCACGTTCTTGATTGGCGTGAAGATGGAGTCGATGGCAATCACACCGATAGGGTCATCCTCGCGCTTGTTCTCCTCAGCCGGCACGTATCCACGTCCGTAGCCAACGCGGAGGTCGACGTTGACCGTCGCGCCCTCGTCAAGCGTTGCGATGTGGAGGTCCGGGTTCAGTACCTCGTAGTCGGCGGTAGACTCATCGATGTCCTCTGCCGTCCACTCGTCCGGTCCTTCCAGGTTGAGGTGCAGATTCCCTTCCTCGACCTCGTCGGCCTTGAAGCGTACCTCCTTCAGGTTCAAGATGATATCCGATACGTCTTCGGACACCCCTGTGATGGTAGCAAACTCGTGCTGAACGCCATCGATTTTGATGGCGGTGATCGCAATCCCCTGTAGAGAGGACAGCAGCACGCGGCGCAGAGCGTTCCCGATCGTCACTCCGTACCCACGCTCAAGTGGCTGGACGACGAAGCGGCCATGGGTGTCGGAAGCCTCTTCCACCTCGACGCCTTCCGGCATCTGGATCCCGTAGTTATTCATAGGTTGTGTTGTCGGTCGAAACGTAGATAATCGCGAATGCCAGCTTGCAAGCGGTGCAGCGCGGGCGACGAGCAGTCCGGCCCACCCATCGCGAACGCAGTGGTACGGCGCCTACTTCGAATACAGCTCGACGATGAGCTGCTCATCGATGTTTTCAGGGATGTCCTCTCGCTGCGGCATTTCTAGGAACTTGCCCTTGAACTCCTCGCGGTCCGCTTCCAGCCAGGGGAACATGCGCTGGTTGCGCCCCACGTTTTCTTTGATGACCTCGAGCCGTTTACTCTTTGGCCGCACCTCAATGATGTCGTCGGGCCGCATTTCGTACGATGGGATGTCGACGATTCCATCATTTACCATGATGTGGCCATGCGTGACGAACTGGCGCGCCTGACGGCGCGTCTTAGCAAAGCCCAGCCGAAAGACGGTATTGTCAAGCCGCGCCTCTAGAAACTTCAGTAGGTTTTCCCCGGTCACGCCGCGCTTGCGCGAGGCCTTATCGAAGAGATTCTTGAATTGCTTCTCGAGCAGGCCGTACGTGTACTTGGCCTTTTGCTTCTCTTTCAACTGTACCGCGTACTCGCTTTCACGCCGCCGACGCCCCCGACCGTGCTGCCCGGGCGGGTACGGCTTGCGCTCCAGCGCCTTGCTGGGTCCAAAGATGGGCTCCTTGAACCGGCGCGCAATCTTTTGCTTAGGTCCTCTATATCGAGCCATGTTGTACTGTCCGTTTCGATGTTCAATGGGTGATGGATGACGAGCGCCGGTTCGGTGGGCGCAATGCCATCGGCGAAATGCGGTGGATCAGACGCGGCGGCGCTTGGGGGGACGGCAGCCGTTGTGCGGAAGCGGCGTAACATCGCGGATCGTAGCTACTTCGATACCAACCTCGTCCATGGCGCGGATCGCGCCCTCGCGGCCGGAACCGGGACCTTTCACGTACACGTCGACGCGGCGAAGGCCCAGGTCATAAGCCTCTTGGGCCGCTGCCCGACCGGCCTGCTGAGCCGCATATGGGGTGTTCTTGCGGCTTCCTTTGAAGCCCATCTTGCCCGCACTACCCCACGAAATCGTGTTGCCGTACTGATCGGTGATGGTTACGATGACGTTGTTGAATGTGGCCTTAACGTATGCTCGGCCGTTCGACTCGACAACGACGTTTTTCTTGCGGACGGTGCGCCGTCCTTTCTTGCCTTTTCCTTTGCCTTTCGCCATGGGATTGGTGCTTGCTGTGCCGTGAAAACGTGGATGAGCAGCGCCCCCGACCCGTGGTCGAAGCGCACGGCCCGATGTGCGTGTGTCGCGTTATTTCTTCTGCGCGGCTTTCTTCTTGCCCGGTACCGTTTTCTTGCGCCCTTTCCGGGTCCGCGCATTGGTCTGCGTGCGCTGGCCGCGAACCGGCAGTCCTTTGCGGTGCCGCAAGCCACGGTAGCAGCCGATGTCCATCAGACGCTTGATGTTCATCTGTGTCTCGGTGCGTAACTGCCCCTCAACCTTATACTCATCCTCAATCAGACGCCGCACCTTACGGGTTTGCTCGTCAGACCATTCTTGCGGGCGGAGATCAGTATCGATGTCCAACCGATTGAGGATCTCGGTAGCGCGCGAACGGCCAATGCCGTACACATAGGTAAGCGCAATTTCGCCGCGTTTGTCGTTCGGTATGTCTACTCCAGCAATGCGTGCCATCTCGTATCGTTAGGTCTCAGTAAGTCCAGTATGCTCGGTGTCAGTCAGGAAGTCGAGCCGCGCGGGGTGTGCGCTGCCTCGGGCTACTTATAGCGGTACACGATGCGGCCCTTGGAGAGATCGTAAGGGGAGAGCTCCACTTTTACCCGATCGCCTGGCAAAATTTTGATGTAGTGCATGCGCATTTTGCCGGAAAGCAGGCCGAGAATCTCGTGTCCGTTTTCCAGCTTCACGCGAAACTGCGCGTTGGGAAGCGCCTCGATGACTTCCCCATCCTGTTCGATGGGTTCTTCTTTAGCCATTAGCTACGCGTTCTTGTTGGGGAGACTGATTGTAAGGAGCGTCTGTTACATCTTCGATGTACTCAAATGTACTCAGTACTTCGGCTTGGCCCTCTTGCACAACCACCATGTGCTCATAGTGAGCCGACGGTAGCCCGTCTTGGGTCCGCACCGTCCATCCATCGTCGTCGGTGTCAACTTCGCCCGTGCCGCGGTTGATCATCGGTTCGATACACACGGTCAGGCCCGATCGCAGTTTGCGGCCACGACCCGGCTGTCCGTAATTGGGCACTTGCGGGTCTTCGTGCAACGACCGGCCGATGCCATGCCCAACCAGTTCACGCACCACGCCGTATCCGTGCCGCTCGCAGTGGGTCTGGATAGCATGACTGATATCACCAATCCGGTTTCCCACAACGGCTTGTTCAATGCCTTTGTTCAGGGCCTCGTACGTTACGCGGCACAGCGCCACATCGTCGGGCGAGATCGTCCCCACCGCAAAGGTATAAGCGTAATCCCCGTAGTACCCGTTCAGCTCCACGCCGCAGTCAACGGACAGCAGGTCGCCGTCTTCCAGCGCGTAGTCGCTCGGAAAACCGTGCACGACAACGTCGTTGACCGACATACAGAGTGTGCCCGGGAAGGGCGGCACTGAGCTGCTGATCTCATACCCCTTGAACGCAGGCTCTGCACCGTGTGTTCGCACAAAGTCTTCGGCAATGGCATCCAGTTCCGCCGTCGTCACTCCGGCGCGCACGTGCTTCGCCACCTCGGCCAGCGTCCGGCCGACGAGATCTGCGCTCTCGCGCAGATGGTCAATCTCTCGTGCACTCTTGAGATGAATCATGCGATCGCCTCGAATCCAATCAATGAACGTGGTCCATAGCGACATCACACGCGCCGTCCGCGCACCCGACTGCCCTTCATGAAGCCGTCGTAGTGACGCATCAGCAGGTGGCTTTCGATTTGTTGCAAGGTGTCAAGTGTAACCTGCACCAGGATGAGCAGGCTGGTTCCGCCGTAGAACATGGCAAAGCTCTGCGACACGCCCGCCTGCATGGCAAACGCTGGCAAGATGGCCACGAAGCCCAGGAAGATCGACCCGGGCAGCGTAATGCGGGTCAAGATGTTGTCGATAAACTCGCTCGTTTGCTTGCCCGGCCGGATCCCTGGGATGAAGCCGCCTTGCCGCTTCATGGTATCCGCCATCTCTTTCGGGTTCACGGCAATAGCCGTGTAGAAGTAGGTGAAGAACACACAGATGAAGAAGAACACGGTGGAGTAACCGACGCCGCTAATGTCGCCGAACCAGGCGCCCACCTGCTGCATGAACGGGCTGTTCGGGAAGAACGAGGCCACTGTCGACGGAATGAACATGATGGACTGCGCGAAGATGATGGGCATCACGCCAGCGGCATTCACCCGGAGCGGCAGGTACTGCGTGGTGCCACCGTATACCTTGCGGCCGACGACGCGCTTAGCGTATTGCACCGGAATCCGGCGCACACCCTGCGAGACGAGCACGACCCCGCCCGTGACCAGGATCCAAACGCCAATCTCCATCAGGAAGATGAACAGGTTGCCGCCCGTGCCGGACACATTCAGCTGAAACTCATTGATGAGCGCCTGGGGCAGGAAGGCGATAATGCCAATCATAATGATCAGCGATATGCCGTTGCCGATGCCGTCTTCCGAGATGCGTTCGCCCAGCCACATCACAAATACGGTTCCGGCGGTAAGCACCACCACGGTTGAGACCATGAAGAAGGTCGAGCCGATCACGATGGCGCTCCCCGTCGCGCCGTATTGGAGGTTGATCGTGTACCCAATCGACTGCAGCGCTGTGATGCCAACGGTGCCATAGCGGGTAAGCTGGGTAATCTTACGGCGCCCCTCCTCGCCTTCGCGCTGCAGCTTCTGGAAGTACGGGACGACGGCACCCATCAGCTGGATGATAATCGATGCCGTAATGTACGGCATGATGCCCAGCGCAAAGATGCCCGCGGCACTGAAAGCCCCTCCGACGAACATGTCAAGGAAGCCAAAAATGTCGTTCGAGGTATCCGCCGCGTTGACCTCCGCGAGGGTAGTTGCGTCTACCCCGGGCAGCGTGACAAACGTGCCCAAGCGGTAGACGATCAACAGGCCCAGGGTGTACAGGATACGGGTCCTGAGCTCCTCGATCTTCCAAATGTTGCGAATGCTCTCAGCGAGACCGGCCATAATGGTTCATCCTTCTGGTAGTAATCGGCAGTAGCCGCCGTGGGGAAATTAGTCGATCACCGTGGCAGTCCCACCGGCCGCTTCAATCTTCTCCTTCGCCGACGCGCTAAAGGCGTGGGCCGAAATGTCCAGGGCCACGTCAATCTCGCCGTCGCCCAGGATTTTCACGAGGTCTGCGCTGCGAATCGCACCGGCCTCTTCAAGCGCTTCAGGCGTTACTGGTTCGTCGGCGTCCAGCGCTCCTTCGTCGACGAGCCGTGCCAGGCGCGACACATTCGCGATGCTGGGCTCTTCCCGGAACGGATTGTTGAATCCATACTTGGGAAGCCGGCGGAAGAGGGGCATCTGACCGCCCTCGAACCATACCGGCCGGTTGCCGGAGCCGGAGCGGCTGCTCTGGCCCTTATCGCCGCGGGTTGAGCTGTGCCCACCCGTGCCGGAACCGCGTCCTCGGCCGAGCCGCTTGCTATCTTTCGTAGCGCCCTCTGCGGGTTTCAGGTTGCTAAGGTCCATGTCGTATCTGTGTAATCGTTGTGTCGCCCAGATCCACTGTCTGCGGCGAGCAAGTGGCGAAGTTCGGGGTCGGAGTCTCCGTCAGCTGAGCTCCTCAACCTGCACGAGGTGCTGCACTTTGTTGATCATGCCGCGGATTTGCGGCGTGTCGTCGTGCGTTACCGAGTGCCGGATGCGGCGCAGCCCGAGGGCCTCCAGCGTGCGCCGCTGCGGCTGCGGCCTGCGGTTCGAACTCCGTGTCTGCGTGATTTTTAGCTTGGCCATGAGTCTGTAGGGTTGCTGCGTGTCGGGCACGGCGCGCGTCACGGCTTCCGTAGCCACCATGCGATCGACCACCGGGGTTATCCTTCGAATACCTTTTCCAGGGGAATGCCACGGCGGCGCGCTACCTCGATGGCATCTTCCATCTGCATCAGCGCGTCAATCGTGGCGGCCACTTGGTTGTGCGGGTTGCTGCTGCCGATCGACTTGGAGAGCACGTTCTTATAGCCGGCGCACTCGAGCACGGCGCGCACCCCACCGCCGGCAATCACACCGGTACCGGGTGCGGCCGGTTTCAAGAGCACCTTACCGGCATCTTGCTGGCCGATGGCTTCGTGCGGCACCGTGCCATTGCGCATTGGCACGCGGACGAGGTTCTTCTTCGCGTCCTCGTTGCCTTTCTGGATCGCACTCGCCACTTCGTTGGCTTTGCCCAACCCGGCGCCGACCAGTCCATTCTCGTTGCCTACGACAACGACCGTGTTGAAGGAGAAGCGGCGTCCGCCTTTTACCACCTTCGAGACACGGTTGACCGCGACGAGGCGATCGACCCAGTTCTCGTTGCGCTTGTCGGCGTTGGCGCGCTTTCGTTGCTTTCTGCTTTTAGCCATGAATCCGTTTCGTTGCGTCGTAAGGGAGAAAAGTCCTCAGCAATTTAGCGCTACAGGTTGAGGCCGCCTTCACGGGCCCCATCCGCCACGGCACGTACCCGGCCGTGGTAGCGGTATCCGCCCCGGTCGAACACGGCGCGCTGGATGCCCGCCTCTTGCGCGCGCTCGGCTAACAGCCGGCCCACCTCGTAGCTTTCGTCCGTGGGCTCGTCGCCCGTCACCTCATCTTCCAGGCTCGACGCCGAGGCGAGCGTGTGGCCTGCGATGTCGTCGATGAGCTGGGCATAGATGTATTTGTTTGAGCGATACACCGAAAGCCGGGGCCGCACGGATGTCCCGTGGACCTTTTTGCGAATGCCGCGATGGACGCGTTTCCGTCGCTCTTGCTTGCTTTTGACCTTTGCCATGATATCGCGTTGCGATGTTCAATTCTCGGTTCCGAGGATCCGCGGGTCGGCCGCTGTTGGCGCCGGCGCCAAGGACCTCGTCGAGGACGTGTTTATCGGGCGGCTGTCTTGCCTGCCTTCCGCTCGACGTGCTCGCCGACGTAGCGCACGCCTTTGCCCTTGTACGGCTCGGGCGGGCGCAGGCTGCGGATCTTGGCCGCTACCTGCCCTACCAATTGCTTGTCGATTCCTTCTACTGTGATGACCGTGTTTGTCCCGCTGTCGTCCACCGAGATGTCGACGCCATCAGGTGGCAGGAAATAAATGGGATGGGAGAAGCCAAGCGCCAGTTCCAGCACGCCGCTGCTCACACTGGCGCGGTAACCTACACCGATGATGGTCAGCTCTTTCTTATAGCCGTCCACTACGCCAGTAACCATGTTATCAATAAGCGCACGGGAAAGGCCGTGCAAGGCCCGGTGCTGCTTCTGGTCCGACGGGCGCGAGACGACGATTTCACCGTCGTCTACGTTGACTTTAATGTCCGGGTCAATGTCTGTAGATAGCTCGCCCTTTGGTCCCTTCACGGTAACCACGTTATCCGAGCTGATCGTGACATCCACCTTGTCGCCGAACTCAATCGGCCTGCTACCTATGCGTGCCATTTCGTGTTAGTTATTAGCCGTTGAAGAGGGCTGAATCTGGAGTGCAGCGGCCGTCCGCCAGCGCGGCCATGGTGAGCTTAAAACACCGTGGCGAGCACCTCGCCACCGACCCGGACGCGGCGCGCCTCTTTGTCACTCATCACGCCTTTCGATGTAGACACGATGGCGATGCCAAGGCCATTCCGCACACGCGGCAGATCGTCGGCGCCCACGTAGCGGCGGCGGCCGGGCTTCGAGACGCGCTCCATCTCCCGAATCACCGGGTTGCCAGCCTCATCATACTTCAGGTACAGCCGCAGGAGGCCCTGCTTGCCGTCGTCGATGTTGAGGTAGTTCTTGATGAAGCCCTTCTCGACGAGGATCTGCGTCATCGCACGCTTCACCCGAGAGGCCGGGATGTCAACGTGACGGTGGCTCGCCGCCTGCGCATTGCGGATGCGCGCCAGGTAGTCAGCTACGGGATCGGAAATTCCACTCATTACGGTTATCGATTGTCGGTGATCTCATGTCGAAAGCCGGAGCGCTGAACCGAGTAGAGGCAGCCTGTGGCCGCTTGTGCGGTGCGCTCCCGGCCCTCATCAGGCAATTACCAGCTTGACTTGCGCACACCGGGGATTTTACCCTCTAAGGCGAGTTCCCGGAAGCAAATGCGGCACACGCCAAAGTCGCGCAGATACCCGCGAGTCCGCCCACAAATGGGGCAGCGGTTGTTCTGGCGCACCGGGCTGGCATCCCGAGGCAGTTTTTGCAACTCGGTCCACTCACCCTTCTCCTTTAGCTCGCGCCGCTTCTCCTTGTACTTCTCGTGTAGTTCTTCGCGCTTCTCCTCGCGCGCAATCCAGCTTTTCTTAGCCATGAGGCGTGGGTCGTTTCGTCAACAGGTAGTGCGTGCCGGATTGTCGCCCCGGCCGGCGTGGCTTACGCAGCCTCCGTGGTCTGCTCTTCACGGCGGACGAACGGCATGCCCAGTTCCTTCAGAAGCGCGTAGGCTTCTTCATCCGTCTCCGCGCTCGTCACAAACGTGATGTCCATTCCGCTAATCCGGTCGACGTTGTCAACGTCAATCTCTGGGAAGATGATTTGCTCCTTGATGCCCAGCGTGTAATTGCCGTGGCCATCGAAGCTGCGATCCGGAACGCCTTGGAAATCACGTACGCCCGGGAGAGCCAGCGTGACGAGGCGGTCCATGAATTCGTACATGCGGGCGTCCCGCAAGGTGGTATGGACGCCAATGGGCATTCCTTCGCGTATGTTAAAGCTTGCAATACTCTTTCGAGCGCGTGCCACGGATGGGTGCTGCCCCGTGATGTTGCGGAGTTCCTCGATCGCGTCGTCGAGAACTTTCTGGTTTTCAGCGGCCTCTCCGATGCCCTTGTTCACGCTAATTTTTTTCAAACACGGCACCTCCATGATGTTGTCGTAGCCAAACTGCTTTTTCAGCGCGGGCACGACCTCCTCACGATACTGCGTCTTGAGTCGGGGTACGTAAGCCATGGGTTATGGGAAATTGGGTGCGTCGAATGCAGTTGGAAGCGCCGTCGGGCCACTGACAGCAGGACGGCTGCAGACGGTTAGAATGTAAGGGGTGGCGTCGGGTTTCACCTGCATGAATGTTTCACTCTCAGCAGGGCGATTACTGATCAAGCTCTTCGCCCGTCGTCTTGGCGTAGCGGATCCAGCGGGACTTCCCGGTATCGGGGTCCTCAATCTTTTTCCGGCCAACACGTGTCGGCTCGCCGTTTTCGTCGAGCGGCTGCACGTTGGAGACGTGGATGGGGGCCTCGCGCTCCACGCGCTGGCCCTGCGGATTGTCCGGACTCGGTGGCTCGTGATAGACGCGCACGTTCACGCCCTCCACAATGACGCGGTCTTCCTGCGGGAAGACGCGCAAGAGCTTGCCTTCTTCGCCCTTATAGTTGCCGGCGTTCACACGGACCATGTCGCCCGTCTTCACGTGCAGCTTCTTCTGTTTGTTGTGTGTCCGAGGCATCGGTCGAGTGTTGATGGTCAAATGGTGGATGTCGAGTCCCTCATGCGCCGCGGCGCGGCATCCTGCTTACAGCACTTCAGGAGCGAGGGAGACGATGCGCATAAATTCCTTTTCGCGAAGCTCGCGGGCCACTGGGCCGAACACGCGCGTGCCCACCGGTTCTCCCTGTGGGTTGATGAGCACCGCTGCGTTCTCGTCGAAGCGGATGTAAGAGCCATCGCCGCGGCGCTGCTCGCGCTTGGTACGCACGACCACGGCCGGGCTTACATCCCCCTTTTTCAGGTTGCCACCCGGAATGGCTGACTTGACGGATACCATGATGGTATCGCCCACACCGGCGTAGCGGCGTCCGCTACTGCCGAGTACGCGGATGCATTGCACCTCTTTGGCTCCGCTGTTGTCGGCCACCTTAAGTTTGGATTCTTGCTGAATCATTGTTCCGTTCCGTATTTCAAGTTCAGAGTTCCGAGTTCGTCGTCGCGCCCCAGCGCGTGCAGGGATGCATGTGCGTGGCCTCCAGACGGGGCGCGCAGAACTCGCAGGTCACTTGGCCCGCTCGATGATCTCGGCGAGGCGCCAGCGTTTTCGCTTACTGATCGGGCGCGTCTCGACGATGCGCACGGTGTCGCCCTCGCCCGCCGTTTCGTCTTCGTCGTGCGCGAGCATCTTGGAGGAGCGCTCAATATACTTGTCGTACATGGAGTGCTTCATCATGCGACGCACTTCCACGGTGATCGTCTTGTCCATCTTGGTGCTCGTAACGATCCCGACGCGCTCCTTGCGGGCGTTGCGTTCTTGGGTGGTCTGTTCGGGTGTTTCCATAAGTCTGTGTTTGGCTTGGTGAGCCGTAAACCGTGACCTCACCAACTACCGGTTCAAAAAAGCTATACGATGGAGACTGTGCCTCCGAGGCAGGCGCACTACGCATTTTGCACTTCGGCCTGCCGCTTCTCGTTCAGAATGGTTTTGAGGCGCGCGATCATCCGGCGCTTTTTGCGCAGCACGGTCGGGTTCTCCAGGTGCGCAACGGCATGCTGAAAGCGGAGCTGTTCCAGTTGCGTCTGCTCCTCATCGATGCGCGTCTCAATTTCTTCTTTGCTCAGGTCGCGAATCTCTCCAGGCGTCATGGGTCGCTGGGGTCAAAAGGGTGAATTTCGGTGTAGAAGCGCGGACTACTCTTCCTGCTCGCGATATCCGGGCCGTTCGACGAACTTCGTCTTGATCGGCAGCTTGTGGCGGCCGAGGCGGAGCGCTTCCTGCGCCACCTCGCGCGACACACCGCCGCCCACCTCAAACAGCATGCGGCCGGGCCTCACGGGTGCTACGAAATACTCCGGCGCGCCCTTTCCTTTACCCATACGCGTCTCGGCTGGCTTCTTGGTGATGGGCTTGTCCGGGAAGATCCGGATCCACACCTTGCCGGCACGCTTCATGCGCCGGGTGATCGCCACACGCGCCGCCTCAATCTGGCGGCTCGTGATGCGACCCGGCTCCAGCGCCTTGAGACCAAAGTCCCCAAAATTGACGCGGGTGCCGCGGCTCGCATTACCCTTAATGCGGCCTTTTTGCACCTTGCGGTGCTTCGTGCGCTTCGGCTGTAGCATAACAAATTGTGTCGTTCAGTGATGCGCCCCGCCAATGGCCGGGCACGGAAAGCATGCGTGTTGGTCAGTTACCCCGGCGGCGGCGCGGCGGCTTCTTCGTCTGTTGCCGTTGCTGGGCCTGCACGTTCGGACTGAGATCGGGGCTGCCGAGTATCTCTCCACGGTGGATCCACACCTTGACCCCGGTGGTGCCGTAAATGGTGAAGGCCGTCTCCCGGGCAAAGTCCACATCGGCGCGGAGCGTGTGAAGCGGGACGCTGCCTTCGTGGTACTCCTCGATGCGGCCCATTTCAGCACCGCCCAGCCGGCCGGCGGCTCGGATGCGAACGCCTTCGGCGCCCATCCGCATGGCGGCGGTGATGGCCTGCTTCATCGCACGCCGGAAGGAGATGCGCCCCTCCAACTGCTGGGCAATGTTCTTGGCCACCAACTTCGCGTCCAGCTCCGGCCGCTTGATCTCGTTGATGTTAATTTGGATGTCCTTATTCGTCAGCGTCTTAAGCTCCTCGCGCAGCTTCTCAACCTCGCTCCCGCCGCGGCCAATGACCACGCCTGGGCGGCTCGTGTGCAGCGTGAGGATGACGCGCTTCGGCGTCCGCTCAATGACAACGCGGCTCAGGCCGGCGCGCTTCAGGCGCGCGTCCAGGTAGTTGCGGATCTTGTCGTCCTCAACCAGCTTTGCCTGGATGTCGTCTTCCGAGTACCAGTTGGAATCCCAACCGCGGATGACGCCGAGACGAAATCCGATAGGGTGTGTTTTCTGACCCAAGGGTGTACCTCGCTACTGTTCGATTCGTTGTTGAGTGCGGGTGGTGCTACGCAACTTCTTCGGGTTCCTTTACGGCCACCACCACCGTCAGGTGCGTGGTGCGCTTGCGGATCGGGGTGGCCCGGCCGCGGGCCCGGGGCTGATACCGCTTCAGGGTCGGCCCTTCATCAGCGCGGATCTCTTTGATCACGAGCTCGCCTTCGTTAAACCGCTCGTCGTGCTTGTCCATCAAGTTATAGACGGCCGACTGGATGGTCTTGTCGATGACCTCCGTCACCTTCTGCGGTTTGAAGTTGAGGATGTTCAGCGCCTCCGGGACCGTCTTCCCGCGCACCAGATTGATGACCCGGCGCATCTTGAGGGGCGAGCTCCGAATGTGTTTGCGTACCGCTCGTGCTTCCATGACTGTGCTGTTCGTTTAAGGGGTCCGGTGGGGCCAATGGGCGCGTCGGACGAACGCCGTGGCGTTATCCGACCTTGCGCGTGCGCTTGTCGACCTTGCTGCGCGGGTGGCCCTTGAAGGTGCGCGTCGGAGCGAACTCGCCGAGCCGATGGCCGACCATGTTCTCCGAAACGTACACGGGGATGAACTGTCGCCCGTTGTGAACGGCGAACGTGTGCCCCACAAAGTCGGGCGTGATCATCGAATCCCGACTCCAGGTTTTAATCACCTTCTTCTCGTCCTTACTGTTCAGCGCGTCTACCTTGCGCTGCAGCTTGTAGTAGACGTAAGGTCCTTTGCGTAGTGAGCGTGCCATAGTAGGTCGTTAGTTGGTGCGTGCGGGGTTGCCGTGCAATCCCTCGATTACTTGCCTTTGCCTTTCTTGCGCTCGTTGCGGCGCTGGATGATGAAGCGGTTCGACTTCTTGCGCTTTTTCCGCGTCTTGAAGCCTTTCGCCGGCACGCCCTTGCGCGAGCGGGGATGACCGCCCGAGGCACGCCCCTCACCGCCACCCATCGGGTGGTCGACCGGGTTCATGGCCACGCCGCGTGTGCGGGGGCGGCGCCCAAGCCAGCGCTTCCGCCCGGCCTTACCGAGCTGGATGTTCATGTGATCCACGTTGCTTGTCGTGCCGATCGTGGCGCGGCACTTCTTGGGCACCATGCGCGTCTCGCCCGACGGCAACTTGAGCGTGGCGTACTTGCCCTCTCGCGCTGTGAGCTGAGCGTACGTGCCCGCCGAGCGGGCCATCTGCGCCCCTTTGCCGGGTGTCATCTCGATGGCGTGGACGAACGAACCAACCGGGATGTTGGCCAGCGGCAGGCAGTTGCCCTCTTCCGGCGGTGCATCAGGGCCGCTGATGACTGCTTGCCCCACGTCCACTTCGCGCGGCGCGATGATGTATCGCTTCTCGCCGTCGGCGTATACGAGCAGCGCGATACGAGCGGACCGATTCGGGTCGTACTCAATGGTCGAAACCTTGGCCGGGATGCCATCCTTATCGCGCTTGAAATCGATAACGCGGTAGCGCCGCTTGTGGCCGCCGCCACGGTAGCGCATTGTCATCCGGCCGTGGTTGTTGCGGCCGCCACTGCGCTTGAGCGGCTCCAGCAAACTCTTCTCTGGCTCGGTCTCCGTGATGTCGTCAAACGCTGACACGGAGCTGTTGCGCTGTGCGTTGGTGTTGGGTTTTTTCTTGTTAATCGCCATAACCGTTGGAACGTATCGCGTGGAAAATCAGCCGAGGGTTGCCGGTGCGTTACACCGCCTCGAAGAAGTCGATCTGCTCGCCCTGTGGGTCAAGCTTGACGATGGCTTTCTTGAATCCGGAGGTCCGCCCCTCAATGACGCCGCCCTGCGTGTAGCGGCGGCGGCGCTTCGCGGGCACGATGGACGTGCGAATCTTTTTGATCGTGACACCGGGGTACCGCTTCTCGATCGCTTCCCGGATGTCCGTCTTGGTCGCATCCATGCCCACGACGAAGGTGTACTTCGCCTCTTCCATCATGCGGGTTGTTTTCTCCGTGATGTAGGGCTTGATCAGAACTCGCTTGCTCATAAATCGGCCTCGTTCGGTTTGCAATCAGCGCTGGGCATCCCAGCGATAATGTCGGGCAGTTGGATGGTGTTACGCCGGCTGCTTCTCAGCGCCGAGCAGGTCGGTCAGGTACGTCAGCGCGCCTTCCTGGATGACGACGACGTCCGCGTCGAGGATGTCAATCGTATTCAAGCTCCGGGCTTCCTGGACGCTGATCTTCGGAATATTTCGGCTGGAGAGGTAAATCTCTGGCTCGTTCTCGGCCGTCACTAGCAGCACCTTTTGGTCGGCTACATCGAGCAAGGTGAGGAGCTCGCGGAGCTGGCGGGTGCTGGGCGCATCCATGCTGAAGTCTTCGATGAGCCGCACGGCGTCGTCCTGCGCCTTGTAGCTCAGCGCGGAGCGCCGGGCCAACCGCTTCGTCTTCTTGTTGAGGTTCAGGTTGTACTGGCGCGGGCGCGGGCCATGCGCTCGGCCCCCACCACGACGGATGGGCGACTGCGCATCGCCGACGCGGGCGTTGCCCGTGCCTTTCTGGCGATACAGCTTACGACCGCTGCCGCGCACCTCGCTGCGCTGCTTGGTTTTGCTGGTGCCCTGGCGCTTGGCGGCCTGAATGCGGCGCACGTCCAACCAGATCACGTGATCATTCGGCTCGATGCCGAACACCGACGGATCAAGCGTGGCGTTTCGCCCGGATCCAATGCCGTCTTCTTGAAGGATTTCAACGTCCATGATCGATACCGTCTTGCAAGTTCTGTCGTATGCGGTGCTTCGCTACGGGCGAATGCGCCGGCCTGTTTTCGAACGCCGCTCTATTTCTTGTAAAGCTCAACGAATCCGTTTTTCGGACCCGGGACAGAGCCTTTTACGAGGATCGCGTTGTGGTCAGGCAGAATCTGGATCACCTCCAGGTTCTTGATCTTCGTCCGCTCGTTGCCCATGCGGCCGCCCATGCGCATCCCCTTAAACACGCGCGACGGCGTGGCCGAGGCGCCGATCGAGCCGGAGTGGCGCTGCTGGTCAGACTGACCGTGCGTCCTCATCCCGACGCCGCCAAATCCGTGGCGTTTCACTACGCCCTGAAAGCCCTTACCTTTCGTGACGCCGGCTACGTCCACGAGCTCTCCCTTTTCGAAGAGATCTTCCACGCCAAGTTCGTCGCCCAGTTCAACGTCCTCGCCGAAGTTGCGGAATTCCTTGACGACCTTCTTCGGGTCCGTCTCTGCCTCAGCGAAGTGGCCCTGCAGCGCACTCGTCGTGTTCTTCTCTTTCTTATCGCCGAAGGCGAGCTGTACGGCGTCATAGCCATCCGGCCCGTCTTCTGTCTTGACTTGCGTCACGACGTTCGGGCCGGCTTCGATGACGGTGACGGGCACGTTGTTGCCGTCGTCATCAAAGACGCTCGTCATGCCGATTTTTTTTCCGATGATTCCCGTGCTCATAGCCTGTTTGCTTAAGTGGTTGAAAGAGGGATAGGCGACAAATGCGCGGGCTCGTTCAGTGCCGGACCCGCGCATCGCCGTGCTCCTGATTCCTCGTTTCGTGCTACACCTTAATCTCGACGTCCACGCCGCTCGGCAACTCGAGCTTCATGAGCGCATCGACCGTGTCACTGCTCGACGAGAGAATGTCAATGAGCCGTTTGTGGTGACGCCGCTCGAACTGCTCGCGGCTTTTCTTGTCCACGTGCGGCCCACGAAGTACCGTGTAGATCTTCTTCTCGGTGGGCAGCGGAATGGGACCGCTCACGATCGCCCCGGTCGACTTCACTGTGCGGATGATTTTCTCCGCACTCTTGTCGATCAGCGTATGATCGTACGATTTCAGCTTAATGCGTATTTTCTGCTGTGTAGCCATGTAATGTGTTGCGTTCGGCGTTGCGTGCAGCGGGCCGCGTGCCAGCGGGTCGCGATGATTCAGTCGCTGGGACGCGGTGCTGCGCTCTATTGAATGGGGTCGCGGTGCCCGAGGTGTCAGTCGTGGATTTGGGTTACGACGCCAGCGCCGACGGTGTGCCCGCCCTCGCGA
>CAYFQN010000016.1:20548-24217 GCA_964345285.1 uncultured Rhodothermales bacterium | reverse complement strand
GTCTCCTCCATGGCCTTCCCGAGCACCTCCGGGCTGAGGTGGCTGTACCGCTCCGGGAGGTTGGCCTTCCGCACGTAGAACTTGAAGCGCTTACACACCCGGTCCGGCTTCGGCGGGAGGTCCGCCCGTCCAGGAATGCCGGCGCGCCCAATGTGCTCAGCGTCCGTTCGTGCAGTGGCGGAATGCTGAATGAACTGTGCATAAAGCAGAACGATGGGAAGTAGAAGGTGCACCGAACCGTTCGGCAATCCTTCCTGGGTCCCACCAAGTCTATAGATCCGAGTTGGTTAAAGTACCAAAAGCAACATACATTTTCCCTGTAGCGTCTCTGGCGTGACATTCGGTAGGGATGGTAGGGCCCCACCCGTCGGCCTCAGCCGCTTCACCGTGACAACCACACTGACACGCCCAGCACGATGAGACGCTTACGTGCGCACCTCATTGAACAAGTGCCGCCATTACCAGGAGTTATTTAACCCTTTTGGTGCGCGGCCCGTTAGTTGTCATTCCCTCTCTGCCCTCATCGCACTTTGCTGATTATGGCTCTCACCTCCCCCTCGGTACGTCGCTTCACTCATGCCACCTTTTGGCTATGCGTAATGCTCGTACTGGGCCCCCTCGTTGGCTGTGGCTCCTCGCGCAGCACGCAGACGACCGAGACGGCCTCTGACTCCCCCCCCGCCCCGCAGGAGACAGTGTACATGCTGCTTGTCCTCACCCACGAAGGACACTTGGTCGCGCACGACACAAAGACGGAGTCGTCTACGCACCTGATGCGTGAGGTGCAGTCGGTGGGAACTCACGCGCTTTCTCCAGATCGCTCGATGCTGGCTGTCAGCTATATGTCGAATGACTCGACGCACGCTGCTTTGGTTGACCAGGCCGGATCAATGTTCGAGACAGTTCACAGCGTACCGGGGGAAGCCACGTACTCCTTCGCGTGGCATTCGGCAGGCGACCGGCTCGCTATGGCATATTACAGGCCCAGTTCGGACGGCGCCCGTGGCCCTGGCGATGTGCTCACCGTTCGCCCAGGCGATACGCCTCAACGGGTCGGTTGCCGGGCTGCTCGCGAGGTTCTGCACTGGGTCAGAGACGGTACGCTGGCGACGCGCGACGACGACAACATATACCTCGTCGCCTCCGAGGGCTGCGCGACGCGTGCTTCGTTTGACGCCCGTCGCATTCATAATGCAACGTACAGCGCAACCGGCGGGCAACTGGCGTACATCTACCGTGAGCTTGATTACGATCGCGATGCAGGCGCGTATCGACCGGATTCAACCCTGATACTCAGCGCGCCTGAAGGACAAAGCAGTGAGGTGCTCTTCGGCGACGAGCGAGCAGCGCGGCACCTCCGCTGGGCCCCTGAGGCGGATGAACTCGCATTCTCGGCTCGGCTGGACGATGCACCACGTCGACAAATTATGATCTACAATGCCGCCCAAGATCGCATCCTATTCCTGGTTCCGCCCGCTCAAACACCTCCAGGGGATCAAACCCATCCGCGATGGTCACCGTCGGGCACCTCCATCGCCTACACCCAACGCACTAATGGATCGTCTACGGCCGTGGTACGCGTCGATGGGCAAACCCGTCAACTTGGGCCGACGCAGGGGCCGATTGCGGGATGGATTGACGAGCGGACCGTTGTCATCCACGATGCGTCTCGGCTTCGCGTGGTCAGTGTGAACGGAACAGAGCGTTACGCAGGACCAGCCCCCAAGGCATTTCTGCACGGTTGGATCACCCCGTCGCAGTCGGCAGACTCAGCCGCCCCCGTTCGGTAGCGGCTCTACTGACTTGGCACGTCCCCGCTGTCCGACCCGCCACAGTATCGAAGGATAGTGAGTGCCAACATTTTTGATGCAGCGACGAGCTGGTCGACCGCGATGTGCTCATCGGGTGCGTGAGCGTTTCGGATGTCGCCCGGCCCGAACAAGACCGTTGGGATGTTTGCTTGATTCACCAGCAGCCGCATGTCAGCGCCATAAGGCATTCCGCGGCATACAGGCGGTTCACGCAGAACTGCTTCGTATGCGCCGGATACGGTCTGCACAATGAGGTCTTCGCTATCGGTGCGAGCAGGCGCAAACTGGGCACCCCACCACTCCACCACGGGCGGGTGTTGCCGAAGCCACGGATCCGTTTCGGCCACATGCTGAACGACCTGCTCGAAGGCGGATCGGACCGACGGCAAGTCCTCGTGCGGGCCCACGCCCAGTCGCCCTTCGCACACTACCGACTCGGCAACGGAGGAGGGCCACTCGCCGCCCCGGATGGTTCCGATGCACAGCGCAAACGGGACGTCGAACGCGGCAAAAAGCGGATCGTCCGCCGCCCTATTCCGTTGCGCTTCAAACGTTTGGAGAGCGCGGTAAAGGGGAATGAACTTGTCAATGGGATCGACGCCTTCCGCGCGCAGCGCGCCATGGGCTGCGGATCCTGGCACGGTGATGCGGAAGCTGAGCGCACCTGCTTGCGCGGGGGCCACCATCAATTGGGTCGGCTCCATGACGATGGCGGCATCGGCCTCCAGGCCGCGTGCAATGGCCGCCAGCGTACCTACTCCCCCGTCTTCTTCCCCTACGACGCTGTGCAGTTCGACGGCGCCACGTAGTGACACGCCGGTTTGGACCAGTGCCTCGATGGCCGCGAGGGCACAGCACAGCGCACCCTTCATGTCGGCCGTGCCCCGTCCGTACACGTAGTCTCCCACGCGCGTGGCTTGCCATGGCGGATAGGCCCAGCGGTTCTCATCGCCCGCAGGCACCACATCGATGTGGCCGTTGAGAACGAGCGTCGGTCCCGAGCCCTGCCCCCAGCGGCCTTTCACGCCTAGCGCATGATCTCGCTCGATGTCCGCTGTGTACGCGGGATGCGTTCGCAAGGCATCGAGATCGATGGGCCACCTCTCTACGGACAGGCCGACTGTGGCCATCCGCTCAGCCATCCGCTCTTGGGCGGGCGTCTCATGCCCCCCTACGCTCCTAAAGGCCACCAGGTCGGCTACCCATTCGAGCAGCCTCTCTGTGTCGATAGCCTGAAGAACGTGGCGTTCAAGGGTGCGCATACAACGCCTCACCTTGTGCGGATCGGATTGGCGCGCTTTGGTTAGCTTGCCTTATCCATGGTGCGCTTGTATTCCTTGTACGTCTCCCAGTCGAGCAGTACGGCGTAGGGCACGTTGTTCTTTTGGATCAACACCCCGCTCTGCGTCTTCCGGACGTGCTCAATGAGTTCAGAGGTTTCGGAGCGGAGTTCAGTGATTGTTGCAATGGTGTTGATGCCTTCCGTGTTATACATGCGAATTCGTCAGGTTGATGATTGGGTACATCAAACAACAAAAAGTAGGACTAGTAATCTACGACAGCAAGTTGGTGGCCAAGTCACGTCGTATATTTTGTGCTATCTAGTACTGTGATGGCGGCGCCACAACTCCTTACCCTCTAGATGTGTAGATTGTCGAGAAAGTTCTGTCGAACAAAATAAAAAGCAATTATTCACATTTAATTTCGACTCTGTCGATGATTAATGGGCTCAGGAAGCAGGTGAGTTGGCCCCGATGCGAGACAAACCGACTCCCAGAAGAATTGGACGGACAGAAGAATCGAACGGATCACCAGGCGGATGGGATTATCGGGTTCGAACGAGTTGGCTTAAATTTTA
>CAYFQN010000016.1:0-20448 GCA_964345285.1 uncultured Rhodothermales bacterium | reverse complement strand
ACGGATCACCAGGCGGATGGGATTATCGGGTTCGAACGAGTTGGCTTAAATTTTACCCAGAGACTAGGTCTCAATTCACAAGCCGATTGTACTCGGAAAGGTGTGCCGGGTCGATGTCACTGAGTATTCCGTAGGCTTGCGCTCTAGATGGCGCTTGCTCAAACAGTGCTGCCAATTCCTGATATTTCGCCGCAAAAAACATATCCAGGGCGTGCGTGCGCGACACGTCTCGGTATAGATCCTGGAGGTCAGCGAGCACGTCCAGGACGTTCGTCCGCGCAGTTTCGGTTTCTTGCACGAACCGATCCAGCCCCCCGAAATGGTACCTGTAGTAAGCCGTCCGCAGACGATCGAACCGTGGGTCTAGCAGTTGCGTGATGAGTTCACTTCGGTTGGGGCTCCCGCCAAGTTGCGACCACCCGCTCCCCCCAGCCGACCGGGCTCGATCTGCGATCTCACGGGCCTGTTGGAAGTGTGGCGTGCCCCCCTTCTCCGAGAACGTGTCGTAATCGTACCCCAGAATCAGGTAGGCGTAGTAATCGATGAGCGAGGTAAGCGGATTGAAGGTATTTAGGTCGTGCACGAGTGGCGTATTGCGTGCATATTGGAACCGCCACTGGGTATCGCTCAAACGGATGACTGGTGTCGACTGCGTGCTTCCATGGATTGGACGAAGCGTCGCGACCACGACCCGCGCCCGGAATTCCGTTAAGCTGATGGCTTCCTGAAAGAGGACTTCAAACGAACAGTCGATGCGCTCAACATCGCGAAAGTCATCATCGGTCCACACATGCTCGTTGAGGTATTCCCGAAGGCCTTGCTCCAAATCGTCCAGGAAGCTGTAGTCCGACCCGCCCAACTGCGAATAATCGACGGACACTGAGCAATCCAGCTCCTGGGCATGGGCAATACGAGGACAGACGACGCCCGCCACTCCCAGTATCAGGGCGATTGCGCTTATCCAGATGGAGAAACGGTGCGGCTGCATTTGATGCACGCGGCGTCAACAGGGGAAGCAGTCGTTAGTGGGATCTGTAATAAATCGGCGCGGTCGTGGTTTCTTGCTGCCCTCAGTCGGCCCGTGCATATCTGCGGGCTTCTAGCATTTGTTCGCAGTATCGCGTATCGTAGGAGTTCACCTCTCACGTCATCGACCCCAGTCTTGCGATGATACGCACCCAGTTAACGGCTCATCTTGGGCTCCTCGTCACGTCGCTCTATTTGATCTCCTCGGCGCATGCACAATCGGGCATGGATCAGCTCGGCAGTGCGCGGGCAACTGCGCTCGGCCATGCTACCACCGCGCTCCATGGAGATGTGGGGAGCCAGGCGAACCCAGCCGCCGCGGCGACTACGCCGCGCCTCCTTCATCTGTTTGCGTATGAGGCCTTTGGGCTGGCTGAGCTTCGCCGCGGTGGGATGAGCCTCGCCATCCCTTTGCGTTCGGGAGCCCTGCATGGTGGCCTCGGCGCATTTGGGTCGGGGGCATACCGCGAATGGTACGGCAGCCTGGGCGGCGCGTACCGATTCGGGCTCGGCACGGCCCGTAAGGTGCACATTGGCACTCGGCTGCGCTACTATCACACGGGGATCGACGGCTACGGGCAGAGCGGTGCATTGGGGTTCAGCCTAGGCGCGCAAGTGCGCCTGTTACCCCTCCTAGCCTTTGGGGCATCAGCGGTCAATATCAATGCACCTCAGATGGCGGAGGGTGCCGATCTGCCACAACGTCTCGCTATCGGTCTCGCTTACGAGGCGGCGCCCGATGTCCTGATCGTGCTAGACGCGATGAAGGATATCGATTTCCCGCTCTCCGTTCGGGGCGGCCTCGAAGTTCAAGTCCTGCCCTCTCTGGCGCTTCGAGCGGGCTATACGACGGAACCAAGCCGATTCACGGCCGGAACCGGTATCACGCTGGGGCGCCTTTCGGTGGATGTGGCCGCCGAGCAACACCAAGCGCTGGGTTGGTCGCCCGCTGTGGGGTTAGGGATCCGCTGGTAACACCGCCACTTTTTCTTATCGCCGATGTTTATCTTCCGACCTGCCGCTTGGCTGCTCCTATTGACCGTCCTCCCGGTAAGCGCGCTCGCCCAAATGGGACCCGACTCGTTGGGTTCGGCGGTTGCCGTGGGGCGGCTTCTGGAACGCACTGACCCGGAATCCGCGACGGATGAGTTGATCGAATGGCTGTCCGATCGGGTGACCCAGCCAGTAAACGCAAACAGTGCTTCCGCTGCCGAACTGGCCCGGCTCCCCGGCCTCAGCATGGTGGCGGCACTGCGGATCGTGTCGGTCCGGGCCAATGCAGGTCCTTTTTCTAGCCTGGATGCGGTGCAACGCGCCGCACGCGTCGACGATCAGACGTTTGCGCTACTGCGCCCGTTTCTCGCGGTGCCGGAAGGGACTCCTTCTGCCTCGCCTAGCCGCGGCCGTCTTCTACGTCAACTCAAGGGGCGTCTCATCCAGCGCATGACGCGCCGGCTGGACGTAGGGCGTGGGTACGACAGAGACTCGACGCGTCGCACGTACGCCGGCTCGCCGGAGCGGTGGTACACCCGCTTGCAGCTACGCAATACGCGCCGCCTACAGCTGAACCTGACCCTGGAGAAAGACCCGGGAGAGGCGTTTCTGTGGAAGCCAGCCACCCAGACATACGGATTCGACCACGTGTCCGCCCATGCCATGCTGAGAGACGTCGGCCCCATCGAAACCCTCATCGTTGGCGATTACACGGTTTCTTTCGGGCAAGGCATAGGGTTATGGGAGAGCTTCTCGTTTTCTAAGGGCCGCGATGTCATTGGGCCCGCCACACGGCAAGCGCCAGGGATTTCCCCGTTCGGCTCAACGGAGGAGAACCGGTTCTTCCGAGGGGTGGCCGCCACCGCCCAGGTTCACCGTGGCGTCTCGACCTCAGCCTTTGCTTCGCGCCGTTCGCTGGATGCAACCACCAGTCTCGCCCCGTCGGGAGAGCGCATGCCTGCGCGTCGAACAGAAAGCGGACTGCACCGCACCCCGACGGAGCTGGCCAACAAGGATGTGCTGAACGAAACGGTCGTGGGTGGTGCGGTGCAGTGGCGGATCGGCGCATCGCGTCTCGGCCTCGCCGGGTACCACAGCCTGATAGATCAATCGCTCGCCGCCCCTTCTGGAGCCTTCCGGCGGTTCGACCCGACCGGCCGGCGCCATTACGCGCTCAGTGCCTTTGGCGGCATGGTCTGGGGAGATGTGTATGCGTTCGGGGAGTGGGTTCGATCGCCGAGATCCTGGGGAGGTGCCGGGGGCATTCAGATTGACAAAACCATTGCCGAGGCTGTGGTCAGTATGCGCCACTTCCCGCCAACTTTCACGTCGTTACACGGGCGCGGCTTCGCAGAGCGTGGCGACCCACCCACCAATGAGACAGGCGTGTACATCGCCGCCCGCATTCGGCCAGCCGCCCACTGGCAAATCAGTGGGTTCGTAGATCAGTACCGCTTTCCGTGGCTACGTTACGGCACCCCGCGCCCTACGTCTGGTATCGATACGCGACTAGTTATCGAGCATACGCCCCGGCCATGGCTCTCGTATTACCTGCAAGGCCGGCACGAGACGAAGGGCGAGGGTGTGCGCGCTGGCTCTTCACCAGTTATGTGGGGCGTCCGTCCAGCTACGCGCCAATCCCTACGACTGCACAGTGAGTTTACCTTCAGCGATCGCCTCACCTTCCGGATGCGGGTGGAGGGCGTTCGATCACGCCGTGCGTCGGGGCGCGCGATCGGGACACTCCTCTATCAGGGTGTGCGCTGGCGACCCACCCCGTGGCTCCGGCTGGATACTCGCTGGGCGTTGTTCGATACTGAGGACTACGCAGCACGCATCTATGCCTACGAGCACGACTTGCTCTATGCCTTTTCCATCCCCGTATTCAATGGCCAAGGAGCACGGCACTATCTGCTGGCTCGCGTGGCCCCGTCGGAGCACTTGCGGATTGAGTTAAAGTACGCAGCCACCCAATACCGGAACGTGGACTCCGTGGGGTCGGGACTGGATCAAGTCGCCGGACGCCGGTTGCGCGACATTCGCGCCCAGGTGCGATGGCGCTTCTAAGCAATAGATGCCTGACAGGTAGCCCTACAAGATGTGTTTTTTATCTCGTAGATTATCTGATGGTGAGAGCAAGACGGAGTTTTTGTGACTCAGCGATCCATCATCAGAGCTAACCGACACCGCCCCGTTTCATGGCCCGCGATATGCCGTCGATTCTTGCTGTCGAAGACAATCCGGAAAACCAGCTTCTCCTTGAACACCTGCTGCAATCCGCCTTCCGCGTCGTCATTGCCGATGGGGTTGACAGTGCCCTGGAAGCCGCGCGGGATGACGAGTTCGATGTGCTCTTACTCGATATCAACCTAAGCGAAGACAAAACGGGCATCGAGCTGCTTCAGTTGCTCCGTGGCGATACCATTGAGTGCACCGCGCCAGCCATTGCCCTAACGGCCTACGCGATGCCGGGGGACCGCGAAGAGTTTATCAACGCCGGGTTCGATTCGTACATCAGCAAACCCTTCACGCGCAAGGACCTGACGGATGTTATCGAGTCTACGCTCGATGGACGAACGTGAGACCGTGAGGCGCCGTGCTACCGCCTCTCACACGACTCTTCCCTCACGGTCTTCGCAGCGTTCCATTCACGGGGTTTCCCTCCGTCGCGATACCGACTCAGTTCATGCAGACGGACTTGAGAACATCGCGCCGGGACGATAGCTTATCGTGCCATTTCTCTTCCGGCACCGGTTCGTCCCCCAGGTAGTACTCCCAGTCATCCACAGCCTCTTCGGTGAGCACGACATGGTTGCTGAGGACATGGTTGCTAAGATGTGCCACACGCTTCAGCACCGGAGACGTGCCCATTTGATGCACGTACGTGACCGTACACTCGCCATCAGGGGCTGTCTCTTTGATAGCTAACCAGTTGTCCCCACAGACCTGACAGCTGTAGAAGCGGGACTCCTGCCCCCCACCGAGCAATTCAGTGATTTCATCTTTGTCCTCATCGATAACAACCTGCATGGGGATGAGGCTGTCGCAGCCGCACGTCTTGCACGTTTTCGTTTCCATAGGAGATAGGCAGCCTTGATGCCGTTGAGCTAGTGGATACGTTGTAACCCACCCTGCTGGCGGAGGTTCATGACGCAGACGGGCTGCCCCACCCTCAGTGCCCCGCAATCGGGGGTGCGACCGATCGTTACGCCTTCGTTAGCCACGCTATCCCCCACAGTGCTATCCCCCATCAGTAAGGGACACCCGCCCTATCGCGTGATCACGCGGACATCGCGGTCGGTTGGACGGTAGGCAGCCCCGATTCGCAAGTCTACGTTTACGGCGTAGAAGAATCGCAGTCGGATCCCAAGCCCTCCACCCACTGCGCTGAGCGAACCTGCTTGCCCCTCGAGGGCGCGAATGCTTTCACCGAATCCGTACGCGTAAAGTGCTTGCACATAAAGCGGAACGATAGTCAGTCCATCGTCCACATATGTCAGCGGTTGAAGCACCTCGGCCCCCCAGGTCGCGAAGGTTCCAGCCCCGAGGCCACGATCGTTATAGCTGCGAGGAAGCAGGGCCGAGGGCGAGATCACAGCGGTGCGGTTTTGACTCAAAACCCGTGCATATACGTTGACCCCCGTATTCCACTGGGGCCAGAGCGGGACGTGCAGGCGGACTGCGCCTAGTACCCCCAGCCGTCTAGGCCGATTGCTCCACAGGTCGACCTCCGACACGGCCTGCACAATTAGCCCACGCCGCAGCATGAGATCTCGGAGATTGCGCTCAAGCCCGATGCCCAAGGCGGCTGACGGTCGAAGGGTCCATCGCGAACTGAAAGCAGACCGTGGGTTACCGTCCCGATCGATGAACCGCGCCTGCTCAATGGCACTGTCTAGCTGGCCCTGGAACTGGGTCAACTGAACGTTTTGCGTAACTGTATACGGCGCGCCGATGCGGACGGCCGCGCCCCGCTCCTCCACGCCCACGGCTCCGGCTGGTGTCGGCTCGCTGTACAAGCGAACGCGGGGGCGAAGCCAGTGCCGTCCCGTCTGGACCTGCAAACTTCCCCACAGCCGGTTAGCCCGCACAAAGGCTTCGCCTGAGTACGCCCACCGTCCCAGTGGGTCGGCGCCCGCAGTACCGAGCCCGACTTTCGCGCCGAGGGGGCTATCGGTGCCATTTATCGACACGTCGAGTACGGGATACACCAGGCGCGGTCGCAGCTCGGGGAGGGCCCGGTACGTGGTGATGGTGCTCGGCGGTTGTATCTCCAGCGATGCCTCCAGCGCATCGGGCGTGGTCCATCCGTCCTCCCCGGGCCGGACGAGTGCGGCTTCAGGGATCACCGGACGTGCGGACGGCTGGAACGGAATTTGAGCCAGATCGAACCGCTCGTGGCGATAGGTGACGAATGCCAGCCGGGTGCCCTGGGGCGACACGGTAGGCTCCAGCGCTCCAAACGCGACGTTGGTCAGCTGCCGCACGGTGCCCGTCTCCACCTCGAGGGCAAATATGTTGACTCCAGCTCGCCAATTGGCGGAAAACACCAGATGGCGGCCGTCGGGGCTCCAGTTAACATCGTAGATGGCTCCCTCGGCCATGCCCAACCACGGGTGCAGACGCGGGCGCTGCGCATCGCCAGGGGGCACAGCGCGGTAGATCCGTTGCTGGCCTTGCACGTTAAGCAACACGGCGACCTCATCGCCACGAGGCGACGGGGCAATCTGCCTGAACCGCGCATCCGCCACCTCTGTGAGCGGCTCAACCGTCCCGTCCGGGCCAACCAGGCTCCACTGATTATTCGACCCCTCGTTCTGGAGCGTCCACAGCTGGCCGTCCGGGGTAGTCACTGGGGCATGAGCCCGTCCCGCACGGGTGAGTTGCGTCGTGGTGCCGTCGGAGAGGTCCAACCGATGCACCTCGGCGAAGGCCTGGCGCGTCACCAGTGGGTCAGCCACGTAGCGGGAGAAGTACAGGCTGGTGGAATCTGGTGCGATAGAGATGCCATACGCTTCGGTGACGCGCTGCGCGCTGATGAGTTGACGCCGCCCCGTCGATTGGTCGATGGCGTAAAACCCGGTGCGTGTCGCATACCCCTGCGCGTGAACGACGAGCGTCGAGTCAGTGAGCCAGTGGGGCCGCCGGTAATGCAGCCCATCGGCGCCATCGATGAGGTCGACATCGGTAAAGGGCTGACGCGCCGTGTGGATAGCCCGCACCCGGGCCACGAGCGAATCTTGCAGCGTACGCCCCAACCGGGCCGGAGGTGCTCCGGTGCCGTGCCAGAGCCCTACGCCAAACCCTAAAAACGGAGCGCGGTGGTGAAGGCGGATCGCGCGGTGAAAGAACGCTGGCTCCGATGAGGCGCCGCGTTCAGTCAGGAACGCAAAGGCTTGCCCCCCACCTACGTAGTGCCGGTCAAACGGGCGCGTGTACGTTGGCGCCTCCAGCATTTGCGTCATCGACCACGGATCCTCCGACAGCATTGCGGCGCGGAACGTCATCGTGGCGAGTGGCGCATTCAGGCGGCCCGCGCGGGGGTAGAGTTGGCTTTCGCGATAAACAGCGGCGCCTTCGATCAACCCACTGGGTGCTACCAGATTGATGACGCGGCTCCAGTCCGGCCCCAGCCACCGTATGGCGCCGCCTACCCCAATGCCCGCATCGACGTCGGCATGGGCGGCGTGCACCAGTTCGTGGGGCGCGACAGCCGCCGGCCACGACGGGAACGGCACGGTCAACGCGTTGCTTTTGATGCTGGGCGCCTCGATCTCCTGCCGAAACGGAAAAGGGCTGACAAATCCGTTCGACCGGTCGTTGTACCCGTTGACGATCACCGGCATCTGCAGCCGGTCGGTTGGCGCCCCAACAAACCGCTGGGTCGCCGCCAGCTGGCGTTCGAGCCGCGTGGCAATCTCGAAGGCCGTGGCTTCCGTACCGGCCTGGTAGATGAGGTCGAAATGCGGGTAGCGCCCCACCAAGTAGCGAGCTTCTATGGGACGATACGTGACCCCGTACAAGTTCTCGCGGCTCACAGCCGACTGTCCCGCGGCGCTAGACGTCGCACCGATCATGATGAGCAGGAAGAACAGGAGGAGGAGCAGCCGGCTACGCATGGAGTACAATACAGCGTGGGAAACGGGAGGCTGTAACCTAATCAAGCCCTGGGTTTCGTACAACGATGCCAGTCGCAAGTCGGACCAGCGCCGTGCATGACTGCCACCACGTCCCGGAGAGCGGACCAACAAACAATAAAAACCAGCGATCAGTCGCCCCTTTCGCTCGATTCTTTGTATGGTATATCGTGCTGCTCGCCCTTTCGAATGACGTGATCACCCGTGGACGCTCCTGAGCCTCACCGCATGCATGCTGCCTCGTCGTCGTCATCGGGCGCGTCCTCGTCAGGAGGAGGCACCTTCCCCCCGTCGACGGCCGTCCGTGCCGTCCCGGAAGAGGCCCCGCTCGACCATCCGCACCTGCTCTTCAACCGCGAGCTCAGTACGCTGGATTTCAACTGGCGGGTACTGCACCAGGCCTTGGACGAGCGAACGCCGTTACTGGAGCGCGTCTTCTTTACAGCCATCACGGCTAACAACCTCGATGAGTTTTTCCAGAAGCGTGTGGGAGGCCTCAAGCGCCAGGCCGCTGCGGGTGTCAGCAAGCTTTCTCCCGATGGCCGCACCCCGGAGGAACAGTTAGCCCTGATCCGGCCCGCCGTGCTTGAGCTCTATGGCACCATGACGTCCTTTTGGACCCATACGCTGGTGCCCCTTCTCCGTGAACGGGCCGACCTCCGTATCCTCAACTACACGGACCTCTCAGCCGATCAGCGGGCTACGGTCGACGCCTTCTTCCGGGAAACCATTTTCTCGGTTCTGACGCCGCTTGCCGTCGACCCAGGGCATCCGTTTCCGTTCATCTCGAACCTTAGCCTGTCGCTGGCCATCACGCTCTACAACCCGGAGCAGGATACCGAGCAGTTTGCTCGCATCAAGGTACCCAACAACCAGAGCCGGTGGGTTCCTCTCGACCCCCCCAACCACGTCGTCCCGCTTGAGCAGGTTATTGCTCACAACTTGGACGCACTGTTTCGCGGCCTGGAAGTGCGCAGCGTAACGCCATTTCGCGTGACGCGCAACGCGGATATCCGTCGGGAAGAGGAAGAGGCCGACGACCTGCTGGAGATGATTTCTGAAGAGCTTCGCGAGCGGCGGTTTGCGCCGGTGGTCCGCCTAGAGATCGGCTCGGACACCCCGCCGCAGGTCCGTGAGTTGCTCACCAACGAGTTGCGACTAGCGGCCGACGACATTTATGAGACGGACGCGCTCTTGGGATTGGCCGACGCGATGCCGCTGGCTCAGTTCGACCGGCCCAACCTTAAGTACGAGCCGTGGGAACCCATCACGCCCAAGCGGCTGATCAACGAGGGCGATCCGAGTCACTTGATCCTCATGGGACGCACGGCTGAGCACCCAAACATCTTCAGTGCCATCCGCGAGCGCGACATCCTGGTTCATCATCCCTATGACTCATTCCGCGAGAGCGTGCAGCGCTTTATCGAGGAAGCGGCCGCCGACCCGGATGTGGTGGCCATCAAGCAAACACTCTATCGCACCTCCGATAACTCGCCCATCGTGCAAGCGCTCATCCGAGCGGCGGAGTCAGGCAAACAGGTCGCTGTGCTCGTCGAGGTGAAGGCCCGGTTTGACGAGGCCAACAACATCGAATGGGGCCGCAAGCTAGAAGAGTCGGGCGTGCACGTTACGTACGGCCTCGTCGGCCTGAAGACCCACGCGAAGGTGGCCCTCGTCATCCGCAACGAGGCTAACGGCCCTCGCACCTATTGCCACATCGGGACGGGCAACTACAACTCGACTACCGCCCGCCTCTACACCGATTTCGGACTCTTGACCTGCGATGAGGACATTGGATACGACGTCACCAACCTATTTCACTCCTTGACGGGGTATGCGCCCGAGCAGCACTACCGTGAACTACTCGTCGCTCCGCAAAACATGCGGCGGCAGTTTGAGGACCTCATCCAGCGCGAGATCGACCATCAAGCCCGCGATGGATCCGGGCGGGTCGTCGCTCAAATGAATGCGCTGAACGACAAGCAAATGATCCAAGAGCTGTACCGAGCCGCGCAAGCAGGAGTCGACATCGACCTCGTGGTACGCGGGCATAGCCGCCTCCGCCCTGGCCTTGACGGGTTCAGCGAACGGATCCGTGTGACCAGCATCCTCGGGCGGTTCTTGGAGCACACGCGCGTGTACTATTTTGGGAACGGCGGCGCACCCGAGGTCTTCCTGGGCAGCGCCGACTGGATGAGTCGTAACCTGGAAGACCGCGTTGAAGCGATCGTGCACGTTAAAGACGACACCCTACGCGACCGCATCATTGCCATCATCGAGCGCGCGCTAAACGATACCCGGTCGGCATGGGCGTTGGATGCCACCGGACGGTACGTGCAACGTACGCCCGACACTCCCGACGCCCTCGGGTTGCAGGAGCAGCTCATGGCAGAGGCTATCGAGCGCCACCGGTCCCCCGCATCGACGTAGTGGCCCAACATGGAACGTACGCTGGAAGTCCGCTGGTTTTACGAGGGGCGCGCCCCCGATGACGTGGTTGCATGGTTCAATAAACTGAACCCACGGCAGCACCCTAAGCGAGAAGACCTGTATCTGATTTCCGACGATCCGTCGCTCAACGTGAAGTGGCGTAGCGGCCAGATTGAGCTCAAGCGACGCAGTGGTAACCGCAGCGAGACGGCCTTTGCCAAGCATGTGAGGGGCATCCAGGAGTACTGGCAGAAGTGGAGCTTTCCGCTCACGAAGGATGCCCCGGACCTACAACACAATGACCCGTCGAGCCGCTGGTTACGAGTCGAAAAGTCGCGCCTGCAGCGTGTATATAAGCCGTCGGAGCAGCGCGCGCTGCTCGGCACGCTCGGCGAGCCGGACCCGGCAAATGCCCTCGCAGAACTCACGCGCGTCACCTGCGGTAACTGCTCCGCCTGGACCATCTGCATGGAAGCAAAGGGGCCGACGCGCGCTCTGCCAGGAACGCTTCGCCAGATGGGCCAATTCGTTTTTAGCCATGGCACCTCGCCCACTCTCGAGCTTTCGCAGTCATTCGGCTACGTCGGCTGGCTGAAACACGTCACCAGCCGGGGCGGCACGACGGCACCGGAGGATCAGAAGACGCCGTAGACGAGGCACCAGTCGGAACACGAAAAGCGACCCGGCACGGACCGGATCGCTTTGTGCTGCGGAGGGGGAGGGATTCGAACCCCCGGTACCCATAAGGGTACTCTGGTTTTCGAGACCAGTGCGTTCAACCAGGCTCCGCCACCCCTCCGGCTACCTTGGTTTTAGAACAGGGCGTGCTGAAATGATCGGGGGCAGGCGCTGTTTCACAACCAACCCACATCGTCGGTGAAGAATCTGTCGAACCGTGTCGTTTGAGGGCGCGACCCACTAAACCTACGGCTCGCTCTCAGTCAAATACCGAATAAGCGCCCGAGCCTCTACGTCAGTTGCTGATACGGCCTCTTGAGAGGGATTCACCCGACTAGCAAGCCCATACTGCTCTCCGAGCGCATTGAGGGCTTTCACACTGCGCGGAGCATCGCGCCGTCCTCGCATGTACCAGAGGGCAACGCGAGAGCGCGCCGTGTCGGCAGCATCGACCCGGGCGCCAAGGTAGTACGCAGTGCGATGCCGGCGCGATGGCACCACAAAGCCGCCCTGGAGGGCGCGGGCCGTGTCGACCAGCACCTCGCGCAGAACCGCGAGCTGTGCCGCACTTGCCGCCTCTACCGCATCCGTAGGTACGCCGTCTGCACCGGCAGTCGAGGGACGAGCAGTTGAATCCGCCGCCTGGACCGTCGATTCAGTCGGAGACATGCTCAGCTCATCGAACGGGCCCCGGCTCCGCAACCAGAGGAACGCAGCTCGCGCTACGGCGAAGACCGCGAGGTTGACGAGCGCAAACGTGCGAGCTGGATTTGAAGCCACAACGCGAAACCGGCATACGACGAAGTACCAACGAACCTTATCCGCAATATGGCCTGAAAAAGCGCAAGCGCAACGGGCTGAGCTGCAAGGGCCTGCCTGCTCGGTCAATCAGTACCGTGGCACCCGATCTAGGATGTCAGCAATATCCTGCCGACCACGGTCCGAAAGTGCAAAGATGGCGTCTCCCACTTTGACGCGCACCGAGTTCGCGTTCGCCAGTTTCTCGTAGGCGCTGCGCTTGAACATCCCGGTCTGCTTTTCTACGAGAATGGTGTAACGGCCGCGCTGCTCGCGGTAGATATCGCGCTCGGTGTCGTAAGGCTGCACGCGTTCTCCATCGGCTACAAAATACATCTCACGGGCGTCGCGGAAGCTGCTGCCGCGTGCTGAGTATGCATAGAACGACACCATCCAGCGCGTCCCGGCCCGATAGCGATTGGAGTAGCGCGCCTCCATGCTCACGTCGTACCCCTCGAAGCGTTCGACGTCAACGGATCGCAGGGAGTCGCTGTGGATGTATCGATCGCTGGTGAATACGTCGACACTGTCTGTCACTTGAGCCAGGGATGCGGTGCTGCATCCCAAAAGCAGGGCGAGGCCGACGACGATGTGGCGGAAGGCATTCATGACAACCGGGTGAGCCTGAGAAACAGTCAGACGAGGACTTCATGCCTAACTGTCGGCTGCGGCGGGGGGGGACTTAAACACCATCCCCGAGAATCCGCTCATAATGGCTGGCCCCTGGGGTTGTCACGCGTCGGAGAGCAGTGCCTCTGCGACGTGCGCGTCATCGTACGACGGATTGTACGTTTGTACCGAGACCCCATCCTTAAGGAGCACGCATGTCCCCCGGCCCGATACAACGAGGTAGTACGTACCCTCGCCGGACACCTCAAAGGTGGCAATGGCCGACGTGCCCCTGTCGCGCGCCTGGTCGCGCAGATGACGGACGGTGGCTGCATCGGGCGGTGCATCAAGAACGAGATCTACGTTGGCTTCATCCATAACGTGCGGTGCGTACAGCTCAATTCAAGTGATCGCGGATGATAGTAGGTACGGCGGTGAGCACGTCATCCAGCTCTTCCGGCTTTCGGCCGCCGGCCGAGGCCAGCGTCGGGCGGCCGCCTCCGCCCCCACCCAGGCGCTTGCCGAGCTCACCTACGAGGGCGCCCGCTTGGACGCCTCGTTGGACGAGCCCGTCGCTGACGGTTGCTACTACATACACTTTATCGTCGTCATCGGGCGCTTGGCTGCCCAGGACACCGACCGTGTCAGCGCCAAGTCGCTCGCGCAGTTGCTGGCCAAGGGCCTGAAGATCATCCATGTCGGCCCGGCCGTTGATGCGTCCGGTGACGACTCGGATACCCTCCACCTCCCGGGCAGCATCTATGAAGGAGTCTAGCTGATCGGCCAACTGGCTGCGGCGTAGCGCCTCAACCTCGTCGTGGAGTTGATCGCGCTCGTCAATCAGCGCAGCGATCTGCTGGTCAAGCGGTTGTTCGGCTGAGCGAAATTGCTGCCGGGCGCGCTGCAACTGCTCGAGCTCGTTTTCGACGTGCTGGAGGGCTGCCTCGCCGGCGACCGCTTCCACGCGCCGCACGCCCGCCGCTACAGAGCTCTCCGACAGGAATCGGAATAGCCCAATCTCGCCCGTTGCAGCGACGTGCGTGCCGCCGCACAACTCAACGGAAAAGTCGGGATCGAACGTGATGACGCGCACCTCGTCGCCATACTTCTCGCCGAAGAGCGCCATCGCGCCGCGCTCAATGGCCTCATCGTACGCCACGGAGCGCGCTTCCTGCTTGGCGATGTTGCGTTGGATGGCTTCATTGATTTGCACTTCAATGTCGCGTAGCTCCTCCTCACTGACGCGCTCGAAGTGGCTGAAGTCGAAGCGCAATCGATCCGGGGCGACGAACGATCCTTTCTGCTGGACGTGATCCCCCAACGTTTCGCGCAGCACGGCGTGCAGCAGATGCGTAGCGGTGTGATGCTTCTTGACCCGGTGGCGCCGTTGGGCATCGACCTTGGCCGTGACGGACGCATCCAGATCGGCCGGAAGCCGATCCACGACGTGTATGATGCGACCGTCGTCGCTTTGCGTATCGAGCACGCGGATGGTCTCGGCGCCGATCGTGAGGGTGCCGGTGTCGCCGACCTGGCCCCCGCTCTCGGCGTAGAACGGAGTACGGTCCAGCACGAGCTGGGGCGTGGATTCGCCCTCCTGCTCCAGCAGCCGCACGGCCCGCACGGTGGCCCCGTCGACCGTCGTCTCATCGTAGCCGACGAACGCAGAGTGGTCGCCGTCGGCAATGGTGCGCCACGTGCCCGTTGCCTCCTCATCGAGCCCAAACTGGGAAGCCTTGCGCGCCCGGTGTTTCTGCCGATCCATGAGGCGCCGGTACCCTGCCATGTCCACGCCAAGCCCATGCTCACGGGCCATAAGACGCGTCAGGTCAATCGGGAAGCCGTACGTATCGTGCAGTAGGAAGGCTACCTCGCCGGGCATGTTGCCCTCGCGGGCTGTACTCGCAAACCCGCGCAGGATTTCGCTCTTGTCGTCGGCATCCACAAACGCTTTCTCCAACAGGTCCATCGCCTGGGCATCCTGTTGGAGGTCGTCGAGCATCTCATCCGTCGCCTCGCCGTCTTTGTCGGCCAGGCTAACAACGTGCGGGACGATGCGCTCGAAGAAGGAGAGGCCAGTGCCCAGCGTCTCCAGAAAGCTTTCTTCTTCGGAGCGGATGGCTTGCTCCAAGTACTCCTGCCGTTGATCGAGTTGCTGAAACTGCCCGCCCATCTTCTCGCGAAGCGGGTTGACAAGTTGGTACAGAAACGGCTTGCGCAGGCCAAGGGTCTGATAGCCGTACCGAACGGCACGGCGCAGGATGCGGCGGATGACGTACCCCTGCCCCACGTTGCCCGGGGTCACGCCATCCGCGATGGCAAACGTGATGGCGCGGATGTGATCGGCAATGACGCGGAGGGCAATGCGCGCCTTCTCCCACTCGTCATCGTCCGCGATGGCGATGTCGTCGTAGCCGCGGATTTCCTCGCGCGGGGACAGATCGGCGGTCGTCTGAAGGAGCGGTGCGAAAAGGTCTGTGTCGTAGGTGGAGCTGCGCCCCTGCAGCACGGCGACGATCCGCTCGAAGCCCATGCCCGTGTCTACGTGCTGGTTGGTGAGCGGCTCCAGACGGCCATCGTCCTGCGCGTTATACTGGATGAAGACCAGGTTCCAGATCTCCATCACCTCGGGGTGGTCCTTATTGACGAGTTGCACACCGGGCGTCTTGGCACGCTCGTTATTCGGGCGCAGGTCGATGTGGATCTCCGAGCACGGCCCACACGGCCCCGTCTCACCCATCATCCAGAAGTTTTCCTTCGACGGCTCGTACAGGATGTGATCCTTCTGGATGGACGTCTCGCTTTCCCAGAACGCGGCCGCTTCATCGTCGGGGTCG
The DNA here is from genome assembly GCA_964345285.1 of uncultured Rhodothermales bacterium. Taxonomy (GTDB): domain Bacteria; phylum Bacteroidota; class Rhodothermia; order Rhodothermales; family Salinibacteraceae; genus JAAAPH01. The sequence goes on along the minus strand of CAYFQN010000016.1, from coordinate 4,940 downwards.
AGTGCTAACGCGTCGTCCCCTTCATGAACGGTGGCGTACAACCGATCGGGATCGAGGCCCCACGTCTGCGTCAGCAGCTCCCACGCCCAACGGATGGCCTCCTGCTTGAAGTAATCGCCAAAGCTCCAGTTGCCCAGCATCTCGAAAAAGGTGTGGTGGTACGTGTCGTGGCCCACCTCTTCGAGATCATTGTGCTTGCCTGAGACGCGCAAGCACTTTTGCGTGTCCGCTGCCCGATCGTAGGGCCGTGTGCCCGTGCCGAGGAAGACATCTTTGAACGGGTTCATTCCCGCATTCGTGAAGAGCAGCGTGCTGTCTCCCTCCGGCACGAGGGACGCGCTCGGGACGATTTCGTGGTCCTTCTCACGAAAGAAATCGAGAAACTCCTCGCGGATTTGTTCGGAGGTTTTGGCGGTGATTTTCCTACTCATGAATGGAATCGCAGGCCGTTAGGGCGAAATGAGATGACAGGTGCCAATACGTCGGTGGCGTACGCCGTCCGGAGTAGATGTACTATCGGTGGCGTTGGAGGCCGTTCCCTGCTCAACGGCCTTTCGACGATTGTTGACCGCTCGGCGTGGCGGGCGAGACGTACGGGTGGTTGTCGATGAAGAACCGCCACGGCCGGTTGACGGCCTTCGAGATGCCGATACGCGACGATGTCGCAACGTCGAACTCCGCCGTCTCTTGGCCGCTGATGGCGAAGAAAAGCGGCGGCCCTGTGAGCATCGTACCGTGCAGCGCCTTGTCGATGTCAAGCGCTTGCGTCAGCTTGCCCGGTCCGTTCGTAAGATCCACGTCCTGCCGCACGGATCGTCGCTGCCGCATCATGTCGCGGCCATCAATCGGTTCAATCGCGCGGATCAGTACAGCACCGCCTGTATCCTCGGGCTCGGTAACCACATTCAACAGCCAGTGCATCCCATAGATGAGGTACACGTACCCCGTGCCCGGGGGGCCGAACAATGCGGCCCCGCGGCCTTCGCGTCGGAGCGTTTCGGTCTCGGCGTCGTACAGGCCCCAACCATGAAAGGCAGGGTCGTCCTGCGTGTATGCCTCCGTTTCCACGATGCGTCCCACCAAGGTCGTATCGCCAGCTAGCGTACGAACGAGGCGCTTTCCCACCAGGTCGCGGGCGACGTCTAGCGTGGGCTGGGCGAAGTAATCCGCTGAAAGTGGGGTCATTCGATGATGTTTTGGTTCGTGCTTTGTACCATGGTAGGGCACACGGCGCAGACCCTTGCGGCATACGCCGCTCGCCGCTTGATGTTGTAGGTTATCGCCATGCGGCCTGCATGCTAACCAACTATTCCTCTCAGCTCCATTTCGCACTCTGCGAACGCTTTCGCCCATTTGCATGAAACCATCGACGGCTGCCGTAATGCCCGACACGCCTGAGCTCGCCGTTCCCGAGGACGCGATCGAAGTTCTGTCCCGCACCTTTGAGGCAACGCGAGAGAGCCGTCTGCTCGTTAACGTGCCGCGCGCTAACGTCCAGCTTCGCCCCGGCGCGTCCGATCGGATCGAGATTCGCGTCTACATGGCTGGATGCGATAAAGACGCCGCCTATGCCTACCTGGACGATCTGGGGCTTCGCACGCGTCACGCCGAAGACGTCGTTCGCGTCAAGCCCGACCTTACGCCGCAGCCCGATACCGATTGGTGGCGCCGGCAGCGCGAGCACGTAGGCACCATGTACGTCGACCTTCTCGTGCCCCGCGATTGCAGTGCCGACATTCAAGCCGCGGCCGGCACCATCGAAGCTACCGAGTTGGACGGGAAACTGGCTCTTGAAATCAATGCCGGCCGCCTCATCGCGGAGCGCCTGGGCGGTCAATTGGAGGTGTTTGCGCGGAGCAGCGACGTGGACCTGCGCGACTTCAAAGGGTCTGATGCCCTACTACACATCTACTCCAGCACCCTGCGCATGGACGGCGCAACGGCTGATCGCATCGACATCGAAGCCGCCGCGAGCCCGTTGCTGCTCCACAACCTGGACGGCACCACGCGGATCACGTCACACGGCGGCTCGGTGGAGTTGGCGGGCGTCCGCGGGCGACTCCGAGCCTCCGTCTTCGGCGGCACACTCACGGCAAGCAACTTGGACGGCACCACGAGCGACCTGACGGCCTCAGGCGGCACGATCGCTCTTCGCATACCGGGCTCCACCGAGGCCGATATTTTGTTCCGCGCCGACCAAGTGTCGATGGATGCAGCACTCGATTTCGAAGGCGATCGGGAGATGGAGTACGTAGACGGACGCCTGAACGGTGGCGGGCCGCCGCTGCGCGCCCGGGCTCACCGCGGCACCATCCGGTGCGAACGCGCCTGAATCGGCAGTGTGTGGCTTCAGCCGCCTGCATTACCCGCCTTGTCCCTCCCTACACAACGCATCGTCGAGCGCCGCGTCCTACCGTCATCGATCCGGGTGTAGACCCGGTCCAGTTGCTGCTGCACATCCTCAATTTGTGACCTGATACGTCTCGCCTTTTCAGGATTAACCGCACATCGCTGGTGCAAGATGTCATCCAGCTGAAGGACCCGGAACAAAAGCTGGTCGAGTTTGCGGTAAGCACACAGCCGTTTGTAGTCTGGAGGTGACTCATTGGGCGGGTCGGCGCCGGGCGGGTTGTCCGGTGTGGATACGAGGCGGAGCATGAACCAAGTACGCCGTTCGGTGCGGGGTGCAGGGGTGCAGGCAGCTCAGGTGGGCAATGCATGAAGCGCGTGGCGGAGCGCTTCCGGATCCGTGGTAGGCGCGTCGCACTGGTAGCGCTCGCACACGTAGGCAGTGGCTCGCTCGTCGACGCGGTGCTGTCCTTGAGTAAAGGGAGCGTAGCGCGAAATGAGCGGATCATCCTGATCGGTCTGGCGCAACAGTACCACCGTCCGTGGCGCATGAATGTGATGTAGCTTCTGGAGCATCGCCCGGGTATCTTCCGCGGCCGGGTCCCCGGCTACCACCACTTCCTGGGCAGGCCCCAGGGCCATGTCAAGCCCTATCAGGAAGCCGGTAAACCCAGCGGGCTGGTGCGCTACCTGTCCGGCTGCTACGTCGACCAACGCTTGAGCGCGTTCTTCGTACTGGGGGCGCTCCGTCATGCGAGCCAAGCGTATCAGGTTGTAGAGCATCGCCGAGTTGCCGGATGGAACGGCGCCGTCGTAGAACTGCTTCTGCCGCACAATCAGGGCTTCCCCATCGTCTGCGGTTAGGAAGAATCCGCCGTGTTCGTGGTCTTCATGATGATTGAGGGCTTCCTCCATGAGGCACAGCGCCTCACCGAGCCACTCGGCGTCGAAGGTGGCCTGGTAGAGCTCTATCAAGCCCCAGATCAGGTAGGCGTAATCGTCGAGATGGGCGCCGATGGCGGCGTCGCCGTCGCGGTACCGGTGCAGCAGGCGTCCTTCATCGTCGCGCAGCGTCTCCAGCAGAAACGTGGCGGCCTTAGCGGCGACATCGGCATATTCGGGCATGTCGAGCGCGCGGGCCGCTTTTGCGAGGGCCGCAATCATCAGCCCGTTCCAATCGGTCAGCACCTTATCGTCGAGGCGAGGCCTGGGGCGCCGCTCCCGCCGGCGGGCCAATTGTTCGCGGGCCATCTCCAATCGGTCACGAAGCATATCCGTCTCCATGTCCCGGTCCGCTGCCAACGCCTCCAGCGGCTCGGTGAGATGGAGGATGTTTTTGCCCGTTTTCTGCCGCGTCGACTCGTCAGCGTAGTTGCCATCGGGTTGCAGGTTGTATACATCGATGACGAGCTCGGCGAGATTCTCTGGCAGCACGTCGCGCACCTCGTCAGTGGTCCACACGTAGTAGGTTCCCTCTTCCATCTCCCCTGTCTCCGTCTCACTGTCGGCGTCCTCGGCCGAGTAGAACCCACCCGCCGAGTCGCGCAGATCGCGAAGCACATACTCCAAGGTGTCGCAGATGGTGTCGGCGTACGTGGCCTTGCCGGTTGCCTGATACGCCTCCGTGTACGCCATCACGAGCAGCGCCTGGTCGTACAGCATCTTCTCAAAGTGTGGAAGGAGCCACCGCGGATCGGTCGAGTACCGATGGAACCCGTAACCGACGTGGTCGAAGATGCCGCCGAGGCGCATCTGGTCGAGGGTCGTCTCCACCATCGACAGCGCCTGGTCGGTCTCTGCGCGGAGCGCATAGCGCAGCAGAAACAGCAAGTTGTGGGGGGATGGAAACTTGGGCGCCTCGCCAAACCCGCCGTGGGTGGGGTCGAACCGATCCCTCAACTGCTCAAACGCCTCATCCAGCGTGGAGGCGTCGAGCCGGTCGCCGGTGGGGCCGAGCACCGAGGCGTCCTGAATGGTGCGCGAAACCTTGTCTGCTTCGCTCAAGAGCTTGTCCCGTTGGCCGCTCCACAACTGGTTCACGCGAGGGATTAGATCCATCATCCCCATGCGGCCGAACCGCCCCTTTTTGGGAAGGTACGTCGTGGCATAAAACGGCTTTTTGTCGGGCGTTAGCAGGACGGTCAGCGGCCACCCGCCATTGCCATTCATCATCTGGCATACGGTCATGTACAGGCTGTCGATGTCCGGGCGCTCCTCACGGTCCACCTTAATCGACACGAAGGTTTCGTTCATAGCCTCGGCTACCTCCGGGTCTTCGAACGACTCCTCTTCCATGACGTGACACCAGTGGCACGTGGAGTACCCGACCGACAGAAAGACGGGCTTGTCTTCCGCCTTCGCTTTGTCGAAGGCGTCCTCTCCCCACGGGTACCAGTCGACAGGGTTGTCCTTGTGCTGGAGGAGATATGGGCTATGTGCGTCGGCTAATCGATTGGCCATGGGTATCCCTTGGTTATTCAGCAGAGTGGGCTGAGGATGTGATAGTTCAAAAATGGGCTTTAAGGATGAGTCCTGGCCGCAGGCGAGTTGCGGCGGCCGCCGGTTGGTGGGGCGCGACGGACAGTGAGGGC